>JBAPOI010000767.1:0-22314 GCA_049279555.1 Candidatus Sulfotelmatobacter sp. | reverse complement strand
ACCAACTCGCTCCCTGGCTCGATTACTACAACTTTCACCGCCCCCATGGTAGCCTCGGTTACGCTCCACCCATCAGCCGCGCTCCGGTTCGCGATGGTACAACGTCTTGAGGGATCACAGCCAGCCCCCTCCTACTGTCTTAGTCCCATCCAACTTTCCGAAACCACCAGCGAATTCCCCGGATTATGCGGGTCATACTTCACCGACGTGGGCAGTCCCAGGCGGCAGGAATGCAGGTTGATCCATTGTCGCAAGTAGGTGACGTCTTGCGAGCACTCGTACGAAACACCCGCGACATCATATTTATAAATGAGCAGGACGGCGGCGTGGTGGCCGTTAGCCGGGGCCATTTCCTGCACGTCGATGACGGTGCCGTCGGTGATGCGGCCGATGCCGTCGAGCCAGGTGCGGCGCTCGCGTTCGAGATCTGCCGGGCCCTTGGGCTTGCGCCGCAAAAACGCATAAGCGCCGGCGGCAATCGCGCCGCTTACCACCACAACCGAATAGAAGCTAAGTGAATCCATACTGAGGAGTTACGCACTGGCGGCGAACTGCCAACCGCGTTTTCGTTACCAGCATATGACGGAAGCGGCATTAGCGGAAGTGGGTGAAGAGTTACTGAGGGTCCGGGGCTGTGCAAAATCAAAGCCCTTGACTTTCACCGGCGACTGGCCGGTTCATTTCTGAGTGCAAACAAAGTCTCGCGCGATTTCGCCAAAGTTGCCCTCTGACACCAAGCCGAACTGATCGTCATGGTGGGTTTTCTTGCTGACCACCAGTTTGCCGCTGCGGTCTCGCGAATAAAGCCACTCGGAGTTCGCAACCACGCTCGACAACCCGCTGCCGGTGGCACAGTTGAAGCGAACCCGGGCGCGCAGTTCCACGAAAGGCCCGCCTTGCGGAAGCTTTGTGGGTTCTTTGTATTCCACGCGGACCCAGGCGGTGCGCAGCCCGTTTTTATGGGAGGTGACCGAGCTCACCAAAATCTGATCGCCGCTCGGAGTAGCGCCGATCTGCCGCCAGTCGCCGGCGGCCAGGGCTACCACTCCCACGAGCAGGATTGGGGCCAGCACCACCGCAATGATGATGAGGAAACCCTTCTTTACAGCAGCTGGGGGAGCAAGCATAAAGAGCGCAGAGACACTTTGGGGGAAAAACCGATTTCTGTCAACTGCCAGGGGCCTGATAAAGTCCGGGGTACAACTGGCGCATCCTCTGGTATCGTGGTTTGCGGCGGAGGATCATCACATGGCTCAAGCGGGAATGCTTCACACCACAACGTTGATGTCAGCCATCGGTCCGCTGTTTCTGGCGGCTTCTTCGCAGGGATTAGTTGCGCTGGAATTCGATGCCAGGCTGCCGGGCCAGCAATCCATCCGCCCCAACCCGCGCGATCTTCGCGATGAGAAGAAGGGCTTCACGTTCGAGGAATCCGCTCGCGCGATGAAGCCGTATCTGACTGAGCTGGAAGAATATTTTGCCGGCGAGCGGCGCGAATTCAGTTTTCCACTAGACCTTCGCGGTACGGATTTCCAACTAGCCTGCTGGCGAGCGCTGCTGGCGATTCCTTATGGGGAGACGCGCAGTTACGCCGACATTGCCCGCGCCGTGAGCAAGCCGAATGCGTTTCGCGCCGTAGGCATGGCGAACAATCGCAATCCTGTCGCGATCGTCGTCCCGTGCCATCGTGTGATCGCCTCCGACGGTGGCCTGTGCGGCTACGGCGGCGGGCTCGAAATAAAGAGAAAGTTGCTCGAATTAGAGGGCGCGCTCAGCGGAACGCTCGCGGCATGAGAATTGTTGATTTCTGATTGTTGATTGCTGAATGAAAACCTTCGTTCGTGGATTTTCAATCAACAATCAGAAATCAACAATCAACAATTTCTTTTGACGACCCCATCCAAATCCACCGCGCTGCAAAAAGCCAGCCTCTTCTACCTAGTCTTCGTCATGTTCTCCTACACCACCGGCGGCCCTTTCGGCCTCGAGGACATGGTCACAACCTCCGGCCCCGGGATGACGCTGATCTACCTGCTGGTGCTGCCATTTTTCTGGTGCATTCCGGTTTCGTTGGTATCGGCTGAGCTAACCACCGCCATGCCAGTCGAAGGCGGCTTCTATCGCTGGACGCGCGCCGCTTTTGGCGACTTCTGGGGATTTCTCGCTGGCTGGTGGAACTGGTCCGCGTCGTTTCTGTTGGGCGGAGCTTACGCGGTTCTCTTCACGGATTACTTGGTCTACTACTTTCCCGGAATCACCGGATGGAAGCATTATCTCGTTTCTCTTGCGCTGATCGCGGTCATTACTTGGATCAACGTGCGTGGAATTCAGATGGTCGGCCAGGTCGCGACGGCGCTCGAGATTTTTATTTTCGTGCCAGTGGCCACGATGATTGTGATGGCTCTGTTTCGCTGGCATCACAATCCGTTTGTTCCGTTGATCCCGCCGCATCAGCCGACGTTCAAGATTTTCGGCGTTGGATTGGCTTTGGGCTTGTGGCTCTATTCGGGATATGAACAGCTTTCAACCGTGGCTGAAGAAGTAGAGAATCCGCAACGCGCCTATCCGCGAGCGCTGGCGCTAGTGGTGCCGCTCTCGATTGCAGCCTACTTTCTGCCGACGCTCGCTGGGTTGGCCTCGGCGGGCCATTGGGGGGAGTGGCATACCGGATTTTTCTCCGACGCGGCAAAGATGATCGGCGGATCTTTTCATGGTCACTTCTGGCTCGGCACCTGGATGACGCTAGCGGCGATGGTTGGAAACGTAGCCTTGCTGAACAGCACGGTGCTGACGACGACACGCATGCCTTTTGCCATGGCGGAAGATGGTTATCTCCCAGCCGCCCTCACGCGCAAGCATTCACGGTATGGCACGCCATGGCTGGCAATTGTGGTCTCAGCAGTCATCTATGCAGCGCTCGCATGGCAAAGTCTAGGCCAGCTCATATCGGTTTATATCTGGCTGCGTTCAGCAACGACGGTATTAACCGTGCTTTCGGCGTGGAAACTTCGACGAACCCGGCCGGAGATGGCGCGGACATTCCTGATCCCCGGCGGTCGCACAGGATTGTTCTACGTAGTAGCCGCGCCGGTGGTGATGGCGTTAGTTGCATTGTTAGGCAGCGATCGGTTCGCTTTAATCGGGGGCGCGGTCGCATTGATGCTGGGGCCGGTGGTGTATCGGGTTGTTGTTTCCAAGTCGCGATAGATATACAATATTAATGTATATCCGAGGAGGCTTATGCAGGTTTCAAAGTGGGGAAACAGCCTGGCAATTCGCCTGCCCGCCGCAATCGTACGAGCCCTTGAGTTGAAAGAAGGCGACGACATCGAGATTCGCCTCGCCGGCAGCCGCGAGTTAGAAGTCAGCCGCGACGAAAGCCGACAACGCGCGATCGAGAACCTGCGCAAGCTCCGTCGCCCACTCCCCGCGGGATTCGTCTTCGATCGAGAAGAATTGCATGAGCGAGGACGCGGGAGCGATGAGCGCTAAGGCGTTCTTCGACTCCAACGTGCTGATCTACACGATGGTTAGCGGAGATTCGCGCAGTGAGCCGGCTCAGCACCGGGTAGCTCAGGGCGGAGTCATCAGCGTTCAGGTTTTGAACGAATTCGTCGCCGTCGCACGGCGTAAGATGCACATGCCGTGGCAGGACGTGATCGAAGCACTGGATGCAGTTCGAATTTTATTTCCTTCGCCGGCGGCAATCACAATTGATACTCACCGAGAGGCCTTAGCCATCGCAGAAAGATACGGCTATAGAATTTATGACGCCCTCATCGTCGCCTCTGCCCTGGAAGCGAGATGCACGATCTTGTACTCGGAGGACATGCAGGACGGGCAGGTGATCGAGAAACGACTTACTATTCGAAACCCGTTTCGGTGATCGAAAAAACGGGTAACCACGACTAGCTCTTCTGAAGTTCCTGTCGTGCCCCTAGGGATCGCCTTTGGGCCAGCAGCCGGTTCCGGAATCGTCGGCCACCCTCGGTAGCGGTAACGCGGCCTTTAAGGGCGTCCTTCTCAGCAAGACCGAGCGCCATCAACGGAACGAAGGCTCCCATGTCAGGGTCTAGCAGGCCAGCAGCCAACTGTTCGAAAATTGTTTCGAACACGGTCAGGAGATTGTGACTCTGGTCTTCGCCCAGGGCGATGCCACGGTACTCACGCAGGTAGCGCAGATCTTCATCCGCGACCTGACGCTCTGCCAGCGTCTCAAGCAGCTCTTCAAAGCTGAGGCCGTCGAACGTATCGGCGGCGGCACTCAGCGCCCGAAGTTCACGATTCTCGTGTGATAAGCGGGCAAGCTCATTCATGACTTCGGGACCCGTCACTTCGTCGCCGCGAACCCAGCCGATGAGCTCTGCCCTCTGCGCCCATTCTGGCAGCTTCTGGAATATTGCCGCCTGAATGTCCTTCTTGTCGCTCCAAAAGCGGCAAAGCTTCTGAGTCACGACATCATTGAACTTTTTGTATTTCTCCGGATTCTCGCGTTCATCAACCTTAAGACCGAGATCCCTTACCCGTTGTTCGTGGTGCTCCTTACTGACGACAAGGGCGAAGAACGGCTTCTTTTTTTCCATGACATACTCGTACTCACACTGTACGTAACTCTTCCCCGATGCGGGATCGATCGAGCCGTAGCGTCCGCCGAGAATCAGAATGAAGGCGTCGGACTCATCGATCCAAGCCTTAATTTTTTCCCAGGCTGTCTCGTCTCCAGGTGCGAACTGCTCCATAGCAGCAGGGATGTGTCCGGCTGCTAGGATTGCCTCCATCGCGGCGAGGCGATGATCGATGAGGTCCTCGTAGGTGGAAGACAGAAAAATCTGAAGCTTGCGCTTCTGCATGTTACTAGCTCACCCAGTCCAAGAACTTATACCACGCCCCCGCGAACGGCAGGAACCACGGCTTGCCGTTGTACAGACCTAGTGGAGCGCCCGGGAACGGAATGCCTACGAAGGGGTTATCCGGCTTGTCTCCCGCAATCAACTCTGCCATCTTCTGGCCTTGGTACGTGGCCATGGCAACGCCGTGTCCGGCGTAGCCGAGGGCGTAGTACATGCCGTCGAGCTGGCCGGCGTGCGGCATGATGTCGAAGGCGAAGTCGAGCGTGCCGCCCCAGACGTAGTCGATTTTGGCGTCGCGCAATTGTGGGTAGACGTCGATCATGCCGCGCCGCAGAATTTCCGCGCTCCTGCGGATGGTGTGATCGGTCTCGGGGAAGAATGCCGCGCGTCCGCCGAACAGCATGCGGCGGTCAGGCGTGAGGCGATAGTAGTACAGATAGTTCTTCGAATCGTAAATCATGCGGTTGCGCGGGCTAACTTCATGCGCCAGGGCCTCCGGCAGAATCTCCGTCGTAATAATGAACGAGCCAATCGGGATGATTTTCTTTTGCAGCGCGGGAGTCGCACGGCTCGTATAGCCGCTGGTCCCGACAAAGACATCGCGCGTCCACAGCGCACCGCGCGATGTAATGATCTTCCAGCCCTGCTCGCCTTGGTGCGCGGCGCGCTCGATTCCTTCGGCACGAGTGCGCTCGAAGATTTCTGCTCCGGCTTTCATCGCCGCGCGGCCGAGTCCGGCGACGTAGCGGGCGGGATTCAGCCCGGCGCTGACTTTATCGACCATGCCGCCGTAGTAGATGGTCGATCCGATCTCCGAACTCAACTCCTGCTTTTGTACAACGCGTAGTTGATGGTTGAACTCGCGTGCGATCACTTCGGCCTGGCGTGCATAGTCGTCAAAATGCTTCTGCTTGCAGGCGACTTCAAGATGGCCGCAGCGCGAGAAATCGCAATCGATGCCTTCGTCGCGGATAATTTGTGCGACGCAATCGATGGTTTCAAGTGACGCGGCGTACATTCGTCGAGTTAGCTCGCGTCCGTACTTGGAGATGAGCTGGTTCACGCCGAGCTTCATTCCGGTGAGCACCATGCCTCCGTTGCGGGAACTTGCTCCCCAACCAATGGTTTCTGATTCGAGCACGGTAACTCTTGCGCCACGTTTGGCCAGCGTGCGGGCGGCGGAGAGGCCGGTGAATCCGGCGCCGATTACAACTACATCTACGTGAGCCGGTAACGGACGATTTTCCGTCGACGGAAAAGTCGCCGTGGTGAGCCAGTAGGAGTGTTCTTGCAGGGGCATGGTTGCTAATTAAGATTAATCGGATCGGATCGGCTGAAGCCGCGCCCTTTCAAAACAGTTCGCCCTTACAGCACGGCAGTCTCGTGAATCAGTTTCCCCTCGGCGAAGCGCGATAAATTCAGCAACGATGCATCGATCAGGCCAGTCTTCCCATTCAGAATTAAATCGCTGAGAATCTTTCCTGTGGCAGGGGCGTGCATCACTCCATGTCCGCTGAATCCGTTGGCGAGAAAAAATCCGGGCACGGGACTCTCGCCCAGAACTGGATGATGATCCGGAGTCATCTCATAAAGCCCGGCCCACGCCCGCTTTGGATTCACCGGAAGGTTGGCGAAGCAAGGCACGCGGTCGGCGGCCCGCGTCAGGATTTTTTCCACAAACGCCGGATCGAAATCCGTTTTGAATCCCGGAGTCTCTTCAGGATCATTCCACGCGAGCAGAAATCCGCGCGCCTCTGGACGAAAATGAAATCCGTTTGACATGTCGACGATCATAGGCGCGGTGCGGGGAAATTCGTCAAACGGCTCACTCGGAACCAGCATGCGGCGCAACGGTTCGACCGGCAAATCTACGCCTGCGAGCCTGGCCACGCCCGCAGCCCACGCTCCGGCACAGTTCACAACTCTACGAGTAGCGATCGAGCCACGCGTGGTTTCGACGGACGTGATGCCGTTTGGATCGCGCGTAAAACCGGTGACGATTGTATTTTTCCAGATCGTTGCCCCATGCTCGGCCGCCCGTGACATGAATCCATTCATCGCGCTATAGGGATCGACGAAGCCATCGGTCGAGCAGAAACTTCCGCCGATGATGTCGTCGGCGCGCAACTGCGGAAACATGTAGCGGATCTCATCGCCCGCGATCAACCTGACGTTCTTCAATCCCATCTTCGCTTGCTGGCCGTAGTTCGTGCGCAGATAGGACATCTGATTCTCATTCGTGGCGCAGAACAAGTAACCCTGCGGGCGATAGTCGCAAGGAAAACCGAGACGATCCTCGAAGCTCGCGTAGAAAGGAATCGAATAAAGAGACATCTGGATGCTGACCGGAGTGGAAAACTGCGCCCTCACCCCGCCCATGCTCTTGCCGGTGGATCCTTTGCCCTGAGCGGATTCGCGCTCGATCACGAGAACGTTGTGGCATCCACTCGCCGTCAGGTGATAGGCGATGCTGGAGCCGACGATTCCTCCTCCAACGATGACGACGTCTGCAGTCTGCATGATGTGCAATCAAACGAACCAGCATTTTAGCGCACGCCTCTCGGCGGACCCTTCTCGCGGCCGCCAAGAGCTAACAAGGGGGGCGCAAAGCATCGCTGGCCACCAAAATCAGCAGTGGCACCGACTGGACATGTACTGCCGAGGCATCCCGCTATTGGGGTTCTGGAACTATCTTCCACCTCGGTAACTTGCCGAGGTTACCTCGGCTGCTTAGTCTGAATAGTATGGCCTTGCGCTGCCTCCTATTCTCATCGGATGAAGAGATGGTTAAACCGATTTGGCAGGTCCTCGCCGACCTCGAGATCGAGGGAGAATACTGTAGCAGCGCGGTGGACGCGGTGGAAAGGGTCACGACCCAGATGTTTCAGATCGTGATCACAGACTGGGAAGATCAGCCGGAAGCTGCGTTTCTGCTGAAGACCGCACGAGATTTAAAGGCGGCACATCGGCCGCTGACATTGGCGATCGTGAGCGACGATGCCCGGCTGCCCGAAGCTTTGCAAGCTGGTGCCAATTCCGTTCTGATGAAGCCGATTCGTACCGAACAGGTGCGGGACACCATGAGCACAGCGTGCGAATTGCTTCGGTCAAAAATGCAACCGGACACTGCCGCCTCATCCAAGGCTTCAGCACCCACCGCTGTGGCTGCCGCTGCTGCTGCGTCATCGGGGGTCGTTTCTGCCCCTCCTATTTCCGCGAGCGCGGCGGCGTCCGCACGATCGGCACCTGTTTCGGTAACTACGGCGCCTGAGAATGCTTTCCGAGCGGGAGAGTTCCTGCAATCGCAGAGTTCAGTGCCGGGCACGCACTTCGATACTGAATGTGACGTTCAAAAATCTTTGGATCAGGCTGCCGCGGCTGAGGTTGACGCGCTAACAGAACTGGAGCCTGTGGCTTCTGCAGTCGCAGAAGCGCCTGTTGAACCGGTCGAGACGCAAGAGCCAGTCGAAAAGCAAGAGCCACTCACCGGCTGGGTGGCCTTGCAAGCGCGGTTAACTAAATCAGCGCCGCCTCCGGCGAAGGACGATTCAGCGACAAGCGAATTGCTCTCGCATGGGGAGACGCACACCGAGAAGCCGGCATCGCGGGCGCAAGCCGACTCGCCTAATGAGGCGAAGAAATCAGAAGAGAAACAGTCGCAACCGGAATCCGCAGCCGAGGCCGCTCTTTTCGCCTACATGGCAGAAGGATCAAAACCCGAGCCGGAACCGTTGCCGGAGCCGCAACCGAAGCGTATCAGAAACTTTTTGGTCGGCACTGTGGCGCTTGTGAGCCTAGTCTTGGTAGCGACGCCTCGCACGCGACAAAGCTTGGGGATGCTCTACCGCGACACATTACATGCTGGCGGCAGTTGGCTGAATCCGCAGCCTGTCGTTATCATTCAGGCCGCGCCGCAGCATGAAAATTTCGGTCAGGCGGGGGACGAATATAAGCTTCCGACGCCGGCAAATATTCCGGATGCTACAACAGATCCTTCGCAGATCCGCGTGCTCCCGGTGATCGATCCAACCGCGAAAACACCGAAGGGTTCAGGCGTGAACAGCGGACAGGCGCAAGCCACCACCGGCGACACTAACGCCACGGATCAAGGCCCAGACGATCAAAATCAGGCCAGTCAAGGCCAGACCCAACCCGATGAGAGCGCCCAACCGCAAGCGGCAGAGCCGCAAATTCACGAGCAGGGCGTGCCGGCCGCAACCGATACGAGAGAGAACGCCACAGCGGCGAGCGCTCCGAAGTCCTCAGCGACAGACAACGCGCCTGTGGTGCAAGCGCCCCCACCGCCGCAACGGGCGGTAACACCGCCAGTTCAACCTTCTGCGCCGCCGCATGTAGTTTCCGCGGCAAACAATGGGATGATTCCGATGAGCCTGAAGTCGCAAACCGCATCGATGACTCCGGAATCCAGCGGAGCGATGCCGGTCGAAGCGGCTATGTCCTCAATTGAACCGGTGAAATTGACGGAGTCCGTCGCGCGGGGACTGCTGACCCAATCGGTCGACCCCGCATATCCAAATGGTGGGAAGGCCGGCGGACAGCGGGGAAGCGTCCTTCTACAAGTTTTGATCGGTCGCGACGGCTCGGTGCAGGACGCAATGTTTATGCAAGGGTCCCTGGTTTTTGCGCGGGCCGCCATCACCGCCGTGAAACAGTGGCGATTCAAGCCTTACTTGTTGAATGGCCGTCCGGTCGCGGTGCAAAGTCTGATCACACTGAACTTCAAGCCGCCAGCTTAACTAGCGGTAACGAAGTTGAGATTGAATCGTCTTACTCTAGGTGCGCGCCAGGTTACTGCGGATTTGCGTATCGGGGCAGCCAGCCCACAAAAAGTGGCATCTACCAGATATAATTACCAAAAGCTCTCAGGGAAACTCCATTCCCGGAAAACGAAGAATTCGATGTCCATGAAAACCAAAGCTGCGATTCTAGTCACCTCTTTTGCCGTACTGCTGTTCGTGGTTGTGGGTTCGCTGGGAGGCGTGCATGCCTCCTCGACCGACGGCTCCTACCGGCAAATGCAGGTTTTCAGCGAAGTGCTGTCTCGTGTGCAAAGCGAGTATGTAGAAGATCCCAACATTCCCAAAGTGACGGACGGCGCTCTGCACGGCCTGGTGGAATCGCTCGATGCAAACTCCAGCTACCTGACAGCCGCAGCCTACAAGGCTTACAAGGCACACAAGTTAGAGTCGAAGGGTGAGATCGGAGCGACGGTCTCGAAGCGGTTCGGATATGCCGATGTGATTTCAGTGCTGCCTGGATCGCCCGCAGAAAAGGCGGGAATTGAGGCTACGGACATCTTCGAATCAATCGAAGGCCAGAGCACACGTGACATGTCGCTGCCTGAGATTCGCAATGCCTTATCCGGTACTCCCGGCTCGACAGTGAATGTTTCGGTGGTGCGGGCCCGCCGTGCGGAGCCGCAGAAAGTGGTAATCGCGCGAGATGTCATCAGCATCCCGCCGGTTTCCGACAAGATGCTCGAAGATGGCATAGGGTACGTGAAAGTTGACGCGCTAACTAAGGGCAAGGCGCAGGAGGTTGGGGCGAAGATCAAATCGCTTGAGAAATCGGGCGCGAAAAAACTCGTACTCGATCTGCGTAACACCTCGGATGGAGAAGAGAGCGAAGGCGTTGCCACCGCAAATCTTTTCTTGAACCACGGCACCATTACCTACCTGCAGGGACAGAAGTTTCCCCGTGAAGCATTCAACGCCGACGCGTCGAAGGCGATAACATCGCTTCCACTGGTGGTGCTGGTGAACAAAGGGACGGCCGGTGCGGCGGAAATTGTGGCCTCGGCAATCATGGAAAATGCCCGCGGTGACGTGGTTGGTGACAAAACCTTTGGCGACGGCTCGGTGCAGAAGACCATCGATTTGCCGGATGGCGGTGCGGTGATTCTCTCAGTCGCCAAATACTATTCGCCCAGCGGGAAAGCGATTCAGGAAACGGCTGTAACCCCTAACGTACTGGTAGCCGACGACACCGATAATGCGGTCTCCGATGACGACGACCAGGAACCGGCCACCCCGGAACAGCCCGAGGCCAAACCAAAGAACACACAGGATGATCAATTGCAAAAGGCCGTCGAGGTGCTGAAGAGCCGGGCGAGCTAGGTTCTCGCGCCGAGCAACCATTCCCAGCAACTTGTGCAACTGCACGCTGCCCTACAGCATTCCATCGATCGCCTTCAACTCTTGTTCAACAATTGCCTTCGGCAGCTTAGTGAAACCGGCTGGCTCAGCATACGACTGCCCGTCAGTCAGCATCCACCGCAGAAAATCCTTCACGGCCCGTTTTTTTATGGCGCCAGTTCTTTCAGGAATCAGAATCCATGTGAAGCTGCAGATTGGGTATGATCTCTCTCCCGCGGGATTAGTGATGGAAACGCGAAAGTCGGGAGGCATGGCTTTTGCCGCAGCGGCCGCCGCCGCCGAGATGCTCAGGGAATCGGCTGCGATGAAGTTTCCCGTAGAATTTTGTACCTGCCCGCGCGGCAGCCGGTTTTGCTTCGCATAGAAGACTTCAACGTAACCGATGGAGTTCAACGTCTCCTTAACTATCCTCGCAACATTGCCGTTGCCTTCCGCTTCCTTGCCAATGGGCCATACGACCGAGTCCCCCCGTCCTACTCTTGTCCTCCACTCCCCGCTCACCTTGCTCAGATAGTCTGACCAAATGTAGGTGGAACCGCGGCCGCTGACGCTATGGATGACGACAATATCGCTGGATGGAAGTTGTACCTCAGGGTTCGAATCGGAGATTGCTGGGTCGTTCCATCTTGTGATCGTTCCTAGGTAGATTCCGGCCAGCGCTTTCGGCGAAAACCTTAGGGACTTCGTCACTCCGGGCACGTTATAAATCGGCACGATCGCACCCAGAACGCTGGGAAAGTGTAGCGCCTTTGTCTTCAAGAGTTGTTTGTCAGTCATGGGAACGTCACTGCCAGCAAAATCTGCGGAGCCAGAGACCAGCATGTCAATCCCCGCCCGGGAGCCGAAGGGCAGATACTTGATCTGGATATCAGGACGCGCCGCTTGAAAAGTCTGCCCCCAAAGCGAATAGAGCGGCAAAGGGAACGTTGTTCCAACGCCTACCAGTTGGATCTGACCAGAATCCTGCGAGAGAGCGGTGTGTGCCAGTGCCAGCGCCAAAAGAAGCCACCGGAATCGCCGGAAATGCATGCTGCCCTCGTGCTTGTCCTGTGAGTCTTTCCCGTGAGCAGTTTTGCCAAGGCGCAACAGTCCCCGGCAACAGCTCTCCAAGGATTTATCGGCGAACATTGAAAAACCCTTAACGATGGGAGTAGTAAGGGCAGTTACGGAAGAGTTGCAGGCCAAGGATGAGCGCGTATGGCTCCGCCGGTTGACGGCCTGCTATCCTGAACGCATCTCGCCATGACGTTGATCGATGAAGATCTTCCACCCGTGGAAGTGGCCGGGCGGAAGCTGGTGGGCCGGGTATTGTTTGGCCTGCTCGTGCTGGCTTCCGCGCTTGTGGGAGCAGGCGCGGGACTGCTGCTGGTTTATACCACCGATCTGCCGCAGGTGGACGCTCTCGAAGCCTACCGCCCAAGCTCGATTACCGAGTTGTATGACGATCAGGGACGGGTGATCGGATCTTTCGCGCTGCAGCGGCGGGTCGTCGCGAGCTACGACGATTTTGCCCCGGCCCTGCGCGACGCCTTGATTTCCATCGAAGACAAAGATTTCTACTTGCACTCGGGGATCAACTTCTGGCGCATTGTTGGGGCGGCGTATCGCGACATTGAATCCGGCGGGAAGGTGCAGGGCGCATCGACGCTGACTATGCAACTGGCGCGCAATCTGTTTCTTTCGCCCGACCGTTCGTTCCATCGCAAAGTGCAGGAAACGATGCTTGCAATTCAGATCGAGCGGCGCTTCACCAAGCCGCAGATTTTCACACTTTATGCCAATCAGATTTTTCTCGGGCATGGGGTGTACGGCTTCGAGGCCGCGTCGGAATTCTATTTCAGCAAGCCGGCGAAAAAACTTACGCTCGCCGAAGCCGCGCTTCTGGCGGGCCTGCCGAAGGGGCCTGGAGTATATTCGCCAATCAACCATCCCGAGCGCGCCCTGAAACGCCGCAACCTGGTAATCAACGCCATGCTCGAGGACGGAAAAATCACCGCGGCTCAGGCGGCCGACGCGCGCTCGGGCCCGCTGGTTCTGCGTCTGCAGCACGACCCCAATTCGCTCGCGCCCTATTTTGTCGAAGAGATACGAAGGTATCTGGAGAACAAGTACGGTGCCGACCAGGTCCACGAAGGAGGGTTGAAGGTTTACACCACCATCGATGTCGATTTGCAAAAAGCGGGGAACCAGGCCGTACTGGATGGTCTCGCCGCCTACGAGCGGCGTCACGGATGGAAAGGACGCTTGGAGAACGTGGTGTCAGAAGGAGCCAGCCTCGACAAATATGATCATCCTGATTGGGATGACGAACCGGAAGTGAATGGATACATCCACGCGCTGGTGACTTCGTCTGGGATCGGAATTGCGACGATGAAGTTTGGGCGCTACTCTGCGGCGCTCGTGCAGGCCGACGTTGCGTGGACGCAAGGCAAGATACAAGATCTGTTGCACGTAGGAGACATCTGCTACGTAAAAATATTATCGCTGAGCGCCAACGGCGCGGCCAGAGTGAGCCTGGAACAGGACTCCGGCGCGCAGGGAGCGCTGGTGGCAATCGACAATGCGACCGGCGGAATCAAGGCAATGGTCGGCGGGCGTGATTTCAACCAATCGAAGTTCGACCGTGCGACTCAAGCTCTACGCCAAGTGGGATCGTCGTTCAAACCGTACGTGTACACAGTCGTGATCGACAAAGGCGGAAGTCCCGACGACACAATTCTGGATGAGCCGGTCACGTTTGAGACTGGTTCCGGCCCTTATTCGCCGCACAACTACGATGAGAAATTTGAAGGAATTATCACGCTTAGGCGCGCTCTGGCTCAGTCACGGAACATTCCAGCATTGAAGCTGGCGAGCAAGTTAGGAATCAACAATGTGATCCAGTATGCGGAGCGGTTCGGAATCACGGCAAGACTGCCGCCATATTTGCCGGTAGCGCTGGGCTCGGCGGAAATTACTCTGATGGAGCAAACTTCGGCGTACAGCGTATTTCCCGATGATGGGGTGCGCGTGACGCCGCGCTACATCACCAAGGTGACCGACTACGAAGGCCGCGTGCTCGAGGAAAACTATCCGGAAGTAAAAGACGTGATCAGTGTGCGCACCGCGCGAATCATGACGGCGATGCTGCGCGAAGTCGTGATGCACGGAACGGCCGTGGGAGCCGCAAAGATGCTTTTTCCGGTTGCAGGGAAGACAGGTACGACCAACGATTTCACGGACGCGTGGTTCGTCGGATTCTCGCCGGCCATGACCTGCGGCGTGTGGGTGGGATTCGACGAGAAAAAAACTCTGGGGGCCAAGGAAACGGGAGCACATGCGGCGTTGCCGATCTGGATGAACTTCATGAGCATCGCCACCGCAGGAAAAGATCCGGGACAGTTCACGCCGCCGCCGGAAACGCTTCTGCCTGTGGCGCAGCAACTGGATACGCCAGATACTTCTCCGGGTGCGGATGAGACGCACTAAGATCGGCAATACTTCGACAACGTCATGAAGAATTTCTTTCGATTCGCGATGATGGCTCTGGTGCTGGTTGTGGTGGCGCTGGTGTCAGCGTTGACCGCAATGCGGTTTGCAATTCACGGGCAGGAAGTACAAGTGCCCGTACTGGTGGGGCTGGCGCCGGCGGAAGCGGAGCGTGCGGTTGCCGGGTCAGGCTTACAGCTTGAAGTGGAGCGCCAGTATTACAGCCCGCAGATTCCCGAGGGGCGAATCATGACGCAGGTACCTTTGCCGGGCATAAAGGTACGCCGTGGTTGGCAGGTGCGTGTAGCCCAGAGTTTGGGGCCGCAGCGCGTGGCGATTCCAGATGTCACAAAAGAGAGTGAGCGCGCGGCGGAATGGAATCTCCGGCGGCGTGGGTTGGATTTGGCCTCGACGGCGGAGATGAAATTTCCGGGAACGCCACCGGATCAGGTGCTGGCCCAGAGTCCTCCGCCGAACGCGAACCAGGTGGCAGCTCCGAAGACCAGCCTGCTGGTGACTGTTGCGGCCAATCCGCCCGCTTTTGTGATGCCGAGCTTTGTTGGCCAACCCTTGGGAAGTGCGAGCCGAACTTTGCAGGATGCCGGATTCAAGCTGGGGAACGTGACCATGGCGCCCCCGTCCGCAAGCGCGGCTACGCCGAATGCTGGCTCGTCGACCCCCGCACCCGCCCAACCTTCGCCAGCCAGCATCATTGTGATGCAGACGCCGCTTGCCGGGCAGAGGATTCTGGCGGGAGCTGTTATCAATTTCGAAGTGAGATAGAAGTTGGCAGAGATTTTATAAATCGCCACTTCAGACGCGCTCTAGTATCGCCGCAAAGAATCCGTCGCATGGCTGAACGCCGGGCAGAGTGCGCAGATAGGGGCCGCGAGTAAGACTGGCAGGATCTGGGAAGATCACTTCGCCGTCGCGGTGAAGCCGATCGAGCTCAGAGCGGCACTCGACTACGCGGAACGATGAGTCTTCGGCCATAGCTTGATCGACGACATCTTCATTTTCCTCTCTCTCTAACGAACAGGTGGAATAGATTAAACGTCCTCCGGGAGCAACCTGCCCAAGCGCCGAGCGGAGAATGGCGAGCTGTCGCTTTTGCAGATCACCGAGGTCCCCGGGAGTGAGCCGCCATTTGATTTCCGGATTTCGCGCGAGCGTGCCCGTGCCGGAGCAGGGAACGTCGGCGAGCACGCGATCGAACCTTGCCGCGAAGGGCAATTGGCATGCGTCCGCCGCAACCACGCTGAGATTGCTGCCTCCAACTTCCGCGCCTGCAGGAACGCGCAGCAATTTCCGCAACAGGAGCGCGCGGTGGGTATGCAGATCAACCGCAACTATTCGGGCGTTGAGATTTTGATCGGCGATGGCCGCGGTTTTTCCTCCGGGTGCTGCGCAACAATCGAGAACATGTTCAGCGTGACCTACCAACGCTGCGACGAGCTGCGAAGCTTCGTCTTGAATCGCACAAAGTCGCTCACGGAAAGCGGCGGTCCTGCTTACGTCTCCCTTTTGAACGCGTTGTGCCGAGGCAAGCAAAGCGCCGGGAACGAGCTCGATTCCTTCGGCTCGGAGTCGGTCTTCTGCTTCCGGTCGGCGAAGGCGGATCGAGGTTATAGGAACCGACTGGTTGTACTGGCAAATTTCAGCCGCTGCTTCGAGCCCATAATCGCTGACCCAACGTTCGACAAGCCAAGTCGGATGCGCAGCACTCTTTGCCAGAGTCGCGGTCGATGACCCGTCGAGCGCGTCAGGAAGCACATCCGTACTGGGCTGATTGGTATTAACTTTGCGAAGCACAGCATTGACGAACGGAGCCGCAGAGCGTTTGCGAGCACGTTTGACGAGTTCGACGCTCTCGTTGATAGCCGCGCGCGCGGGAATTCGGCTGAGCCGGCGCAGTTGGTAAACGGCGAGGCGGAGTGCTGTGAGTATCTCCAGGTCGAGTTTGGAAAGAGGCTGGTCCGAACTCCCGGCAATTTCTGAATCAAGGAGTGATCGCCACCTCAACACTCCCATTACCAATTCCATCGTCAGCGCATGATCTGCCAGTGTCAGCTTGGAATAGGTTTGCGAATGCAGAAGTTCCGATGCATAAGACGACTCGCGCTCGACGCGCAGCAGGATATCGAAAGCGGCTGCCCGGGCAGGGGAGACCGCCGGTCGCGCCTCTTTTGATTTGGATCTCACTGTGGACAGTATGACGGAAGTGCGCAGTGCGTAGAAGATATTCGCGCGATCTTTACCCGCCGAGTTTTTCGCTGGGGAGTGGACGATAACCGCGAATAAAGTCGGCGGCTGAGGTGCGCTTCTTGCCTTCGAGCTGAAGCTCGAACAATTCGATGGCGGTTGACCCGCTACAACCAGCAAAAAGGCGATGCCCTTCAATCTTGAGTTCCGACGGCGGTAACGTGGAGTCCAATGCCGCCGCCTGCCATATCTGTAGATTCTTGCCGCGAAATTTCGTATAGGCGCCGGGCCAGGGTTGAAAGCCGCGCATGCGGTTCAGCGTTTCCGAGGCAGAGCGGGAGAAATCGATGAGGCCATCTTCTTTTTTGAGAATGGGCGCGAGCGTAGCCTGCGCGTGATCTTGCGGGCGTGGTTGGATGGTGTTGGCCTGCAATCCGCGCAACGTTTCGACCGTGAGATCCGCTCCCATCTTTGCCAACTTCGGGCCCAGCGTTTCCGCAGTGTCATCGGTAGTAATCGGTAGTTCGCGCTGCAAAAGAATGTCACCGGTGTCGAGGCCCGCATCGATCTTCATCGTCGTGACACCGGTGATGCTTTCTCCACGCGCAATCGCCCACTGAATAGGCGCTGCACCGCGATATTTCGGCAGCAGCGAAGCGTGCAGGTTAATGTTGCCGAGCGGAGGCAGATCAAGCATCCATTGCGGAACGATGCGGCCGTAACCAACGATGACGATGGCGGCCGGCTTCAGTCCAGCGAGTTGAGCGCGGAACTCTGCGTTGTTCTTGATAGCTTCCGGTTGCGCAATCGGCAATTCCAACTGAAGGGCCCGCCGCTTGACCGGGGAAAGAACAACTTCAAGGCCGCGGCCCTTCGGACGGTCTGGCTGGGTGACGACAAGTTGAATCTGGAATCCAGCTTCGATAAGCCGGTTGAGCGTAGGCACGGCAAAATTCGGCGTGCCACAGAAAACGAGATTCAGCGATTGAACCATTGAAACATTGACTCATTGAAACATTGACTCAATCTCTCAATGACTCAATTCCCTACCATTCTCCGGCTTTGACCAGTTTGCGAATTTTGCGCTTCATCAGATCGCGCTTCAGTGCGCTGATGTGACTGATATACAGTTTCCCGTTGAGATGGTCGGTTTCGTGCTGGAAAGCGCGAGCCAACAGGTCGTCGCCGGTTTTTTCGAAAATCTTCCCGCTCAAGTCCTGGGCGCGGACTATGGCCACCTGCGCGCGCGTGACATTCTCGCGGAAGTCGGGAATGCTGAGACATCCTTCGCTTTGCGCATGCCGCCCTTCTTTGTGAATAATTTCGGGGTTAATAAGAACGAGCTTGGCGTCCGGGTCTTCCTTAAACGTAACGTCGACCACGGCGATGCGGCGAGAGATTCCAATCTGCGGTGCGGCCAGGCCCACGCCGCGGGCCGCATACATCGACTCGAACATGTCTTCGACAAGTTTCTTAAGTTCTTCGTCGAACACCGTCACTTTTTCGGCTGGCTTCTCGAGGACGGGGTTTCCGAATTTAACGATGGGATAGATCATTCTCGGGCTAAAATCATCAGTAGTTTTTGAGCTGCTGGCTATAACCTTGGAAGTTGCGCAGAGTCTCTCCCATGGAATCGCCGCCGAATTTATCGAGGGCGCAACGAGCCAAAGTAAGAGCGACCATGGCTTCCGCGGCAACGCCAGCCGCCGGCACCACACAAACATCGGAGCGCTCATAGGCGGCGCTCACCGGCTGGCGAGTCGAGAAATCCACCGACTGTAGCGGACGGCGCAGAGTGGAAATCGGCTTCAGATAGCCACGCACACGAATCTCTTCTCCGTTGGAAACGCCGCCTTCGATTCCTCCGGCGTTGTTTCGAGTACGGGTAAATGTGGTGAAAGTCGATTGCTCACCATAGCCAATTTCATCGTGAACTGTAGAACCAGGAGATGCGGCGGCAGAAATGCCCGAGCCGATCTCAACTGCCTTCACAGCTTGCAATGACATGATGGCGGCGGCCAGCAAAGCGTCGAGCCGCTCATCCCATTGCGCGTAAGTGCCCAGGCCCGGGGGAACCCCATGGGCCACGACCTCGAAGACTCCTCCTACCGAATCACCAGTCCTGAGAACTTTATCCACTTCGTCTTTCATGCGCTGTTGCATTTCCGGGTTAGCGCAGTTCAGCAAGACTTCTTCCTGCTGGTACAGGGATTGAATCTCGGGCCAAGGTATGTCCTGGTTTAGGGAGGTGTTGCCCACCGCAACGACGTGGCTGAGTACCTCGATGCCGAGTTCGTGCAGAAAAATCTTGGCGAGTGCACCAATCGCGACGCGCGCCGCCGATTCACGCGCCGAGGCGCGCTCCAGCACATAGCGGGCTTCGGGGAAGTTGTATTTTAATGCGCCAGCCAGATCGGCATGCCCGGGCCGCGGGGACGCGACGCGCTTATGGCGGGCAGGATCGCCCGCTCCGACAGGTAGGGATTCTTGCCAGTTCTTCCAGTCTCTATTTTCCAGCTGGAGAGAAATCGGCGAGCCAATCGTCATGCCGTGACGGATACCGGAAAGAATATGCGCTGTATCGCGTTCGATCTTCATTCGCCCGCCGCGGCCATAGCCTTGCTGCCGGCGCCAGAGTTCGCGGTCGAGAAACTCTTGGTCAACCTTAAGTCCTGCGGGCAGGCCCGACAGGAAAGCGACCAGGGCTTCGCCGTGAGATTCTCCAGCAGTGAAATAGCGCAGCATGAGTTGCTCGATTTTACCTGATACCGCGCTTCACAGGAGTGACGCGGGGTAAGAAAGGAGTGACACTTACGCAGGAGCCGCCGAAACGAAGCCAAGAAAAAGCGATATTTCCCCGAATTTTCTTTCCCCCGAGAGCGCATGGATGCGTGAATGATTGGTACAATTGAGGTTACGCCATTAATTCGTAATCGTTCCAGGTAGGTTCCACTTAGCGGTTCGCGTTACTTCGCAAAACTTCTGGCCAAACGAGGAGGTACTGTGTGCCCCCACGCACAGAACCACGGGAAATAGTTTTTCTTCCCGAGAGGAAAATTCGCTGTGTGCTCGTCCACGACCATGTCTTGTTCCGGCAGGGGCTGAGGCGGTTGTTGGAGGACGAAGCTGATATTGAAGTGGTTGGTGAGGCCGGCAATGCGGCGGAGTGCCTCTGGCGCGTTTTTGAATCGCGGCCAGATGTGGTCGTCGCGGATGCCGATATCTTTGGGCTGTCCGCAGTCGACTCGGAAATCTTGCTGGCACGGGAATCGCCGCAAACCAAAGCTGTGCTCTTGAACCTGCAGGATCAGAGCGGTTCGACGACCGGCGGCATTCGCGCGGCGCGGCAAACTTCCTCCGAAGAATTGATCAAGATCATTCGCGACACGTGTCAGTGGAGCGGAATGAATTACGGGGAAGTTCCCCTGAGCCGGTCTCCGCAGCGCGCCTCCGAAACGCTCTTCGATCAAAAACGTACCCTGACCGCCCGTGAGCGTGAGGTGTTGAAGCTGCTCGCTGAAGGAAGAACAGTGCGCGCCGCGGCGGCGATTCTGGGGTTGAGCACCAAGACCGTGGACGCGCACAAGTTCAACTTGATGCGGAAGCTTGGCATCCACAATAAAGCGGAAATGGTTATGTGGGCCATCCAGCAGCGGGTGGTAAAAATTCCGGCCAACTTCTAGAGAAATCGGTGTCGATAGAACTGTTGTTGGAAGTTTATTTGCTGCTAGCCGCGGCAAGCTCGGCAAGGCTCGAAACTTCCAGGTCCGGCTTTCCCTCGGCTGATTTCACCGCGCCTACTCCTGCTCGCGTCGATGGGCGATTTACCCAGACAGTGGCCAATCCGAGCGAGTGTGCCGGAATCACGTCGTGATAAATGCTCTGGCCAACGTGGAGAATGCGTTCCGCGGGGATGCCGATGCGGTTCAACGCGAGTTCGAAAATCTTCATCGCCGGCTTGTAAGCTCCCGCCTCCTGCGCCGTGATGACTTGATCAAATTTCACTCCAAGCTGTGGCTGAGTGGTGGCGAAAAGGTCGTCATCCACATTGGATATGATGGCTAATCGAAAACGGCTGCGCAGCGTCTGGAGCGCGGCTACAGTGTCCGGCCACGGCTTCCAATCTCGCAGCGACTTCGGCAGTGAGCGAACTTCCTCATCCGTGGGCGCGAATCCGAGCCGCTCCCCGAACTGCCGTACTACGGACTGAAGAATTTCGCGATAGGGTCGATACTCTCCCTGCTCCGCGCCAGCCTCAAAATCGCCATAGAGCTGCAGAATCGTCGCATCGTCGATTTCTTTGTTCGTGCGATGCGCCGCAAGGATGCGATGCAGGCAATCGAGGATCCCCTCCTCCCAATTGATGAGCGTGCCATAACAATCGAAGGTGAGGATTTCGAAGCGGCTGAAGTCAAGCATGGTCGATATGCTCTCTAATCCACCAAGACTACGTTTTGAGACCGGGGAGCATCGGAGCTTCTTCGCGCACTTCGTCAGCTTCTCCCGCTTCGGCTTCAACTTCGGCCGCAGCCGAAGAATCCTCAGCAGGCGCCGACGCCTTGGGCGTAAGAAATTTTGTGCTGTTCAGCAGCGGGCGTCCGAGGGATGGATTATAGCTTGTCCAGGGACTTTCCAAATCGGCCTCGCGTTCGAAGTGTGCGCGCATCGCCTCCATTTTGGAGTCGAGATCGTCCATGTAGTGCAGCAGCAGAGCTTCGGGAAACATCGGCAGCTTGGGCGAGCCGAATTCGTACTCGCCGTGGTGACTGATGATGAGGTGCTCGATCAGAGTTTTGAGTTCGGCAGGAAACCCAGGAAAGAGAGCCAGCTTCGCCTGCAGCATCTCGAGTTCGATGATCATGTGCCCAAGAAGCTGGCCGCGCGTCGTATAAGAAAACGATCGGTTATAAGTAAGCTCATGAATCTTGCCGATATCGTGCAGAAATGCGCCAGTGAGAAGCAGGTCGCGGTTCACTTGCGGATAGTTTCTGCAAACCAGATCGCACGATCGAAAAAGCGAGACCACATGATCGAGCAAGCCGCCGATATATGCGTGATGCAACGTCTTCGCCGCCGGAGCATTGCGATAAGCCGTAGCGATCTCCGGATCGGACATGAAAGCCTGTATCAGAGACTTGAGATGAGAATCTCGGAACGACGCGACGAAATCGGTCAGCGTTTGCCAGAGTTCATCGATATTTCTAGTGGTCTTCGGGAGGTAGTCAGAGAATTCAATTTCTGATTCGCCCAGCTTGCGCAGCTTGTGGATCGTAAGCTGAAATCGGTTCTTGTACTTATTGACCAGGCCCTTGACCTTGAGGAAATCGTCCTGCTCGAAAGCATTCAGGACCTCCTCGACGTTGTCCCACATCTTGGCTTCGAGGTGTCCGCTGCGATCGCCAAGGGTTAACGCGAGATACGGCTCCCCGCTCTTCTTTGGCTTGATTTGCTTGCTGACCACGACAAAGTTGGAGGTAACGATCTTGTTTTCGTGGCGGACACAGTCGCAGATGTAGAACTCTTTCATTCGTCGTATCAGTGTAAATCAGAAGGAACGAAGACGCTGCAAAGCATGCGGCCAACAGCACCACATAGTGTGATCGAGACTCTTCTAAGTC
>JBAPOI010000766.1:0-11941 GCA_049279555.1 Candidatus Sulfotelmatobacter sp. | reverse complement strand
GGCCAGGACTCCGCCAATGCCGAAAATGTAGACGGCCACGAGCAGCGAGTAGAAGTAAAGCACTTTCCCGTGACCGAACGGATGCAGTGAATCGGGCGGGCGCGCGCTGCGACGTATCCCCCAGAGGAGGAGCAGTTCGTTGCCCGAATCCGCGGTGGAGTGGAATGCTTCCGCCCACATGGCGGCGCTTCCCGTGACGCTGGCCGCGGCATATTTGCAAACAGCGATGGCAAGATTCGAAGCGATCGCGGCATAAATGACTTTTCGGGAAGATGCCGAGCGCATTGTCAGCGACACACTATAGCCTTTCGGTGCCTTCGAAACCAATGCCAGCCGTGACGGCCAAATTGTGGCGATGCAGGACTAGAACCTCTTTCGAACTTTTCGAATCTTCCATGCCATTACCGAAAATACAAGCCAGACAACAGTCGCTGACAGGAGAACCATCCAGGGGCGATGATCCGGCATAAAGCGCCAGATCAACACAGCAAAAACCATGAGACCGAGAGTTCCGATTGAAGCTCCCGCCGCATCAACGGCAGCCTCCATCCGGCCGCGTCTCCTTCCGCTCAAACCTCTTTTTTGCTTCTCTTCCCGTGCGTTCTTCTCAATCAGCGTCGCGGAAGCGGGGAAGATCGCCGGGAATGCCAGGAACAATCCGCCGACGCCCGGCCCGTACTTTTTCGCGATAAGACCCGCCGCGGCGGTAATCAGCCCTCCGAACAGAAACCGGAGGGCATAGTCGGACCACTTCGTTTCGCCGAGAACGGATGTGTCGATCTTGATCTGCATCGCTATTTCAACCAGAAGGCCCAGAGCCCGAAGGCCAGGCCGAACCAGACGGGCATCGCAGCAATCGTGACACTCAAGGCGGCAGACCTCCTGCGCATCAGGATCGAGCTTACGAGCGTGGCATATGCGAAAAACGCTATCGCGCCGGCGATCATCGAGCGGGCTTCAGCCGCGGCATACACCCGTCCTTCACCCGCGACCGTGAGCGCAAGGGTGGCGAGGGCGACCGACGGCGCGGCGCCGAATAAACCCGCAAAACTCTTGGGTCTGAGAATGTCGCCGATAAGCGCGAACGAGGAAACGACGAGGCCGCCCACCAAAAACCGGATCACGATCTGCGTCATAGTATTGAGGATTTCACGGACTTGCGGGCTCGGTTCGGCCCTTTCAGCCCCAGCACCCGGTACTGCTCTCCGGACAGCTTATGGTAGTCGACAAAAAATTCTTCCAGTTCGGCGGCGAATTGCTTGCCCAGATCGTCGATTACCTTTATGTCTGCCCAGCTATGGGCGCCATCTTCGACCGCAACGATCCGGTCATTCCGCACCTTCTTCTTGGCGGTACCCTGTTCACCCTGAATGATCCCGATGACCCTGCATTTGAGAACGCAGCCCGCAAAAGCGGGCTCATCCATCAGCACCAGCACATCGATGGGATCGCCGTCGTCGGCCTTGGTGGAAGGAACAAACCCGAAGTCGTAGGGAAACGACATGCCGGCGGGCAACACTTTTTTCAGTTCGAAGACATGCTCGTCGGCATTGAAGGCAAACTTGTTGCGGCTGCCCTTCGGGGTTTCGATAACAACCCGCAGGAGGGTTTTGTCCGATCGATCGAACGGCTTGAGGTGCGAGGGATCCACCAGATAGCTCTGTTTGGCCATGTAATCTCCGAGTGCAGGTGACGTGGATGCCCCATACATAGCGAAGGTTTGCTGTTATTTGGAACGCGGCGGTAATTTCGAAGGGGGCGATCCAGGAGCGTGTGGCTCCAAGATTCCAAGTCAGCACATGACCAGTGGGACTCATCAGGAAGATGGCATAGTCTGGACCGTCTCAACAAGTTGGCGGAACGATTCGTCCTGCTCTAGGAGTGGAGTCGATTCGGAAGGGATATTTCGGTTGGCTACAGGGAAACCTCGCCGTTCACAAAAATTGTACATCTGTGACCATCGAGATGACCATTCTAGAATTCAAGGCGTGTGCTGTTGGAATCTGCTCCCGGGTGGCCCGATCCGCGCGGAATTCCATTAAAGCGGAAGCTGTTGCACGGTCGGAAAGTGATGCTGTTCGCGTCCCACTTTGCCATCGTACTTGGTCGTCATCTTGAACAGTTCCAGATGGCCATCTGCGGCCGCAAGACGACATTGATCCCGTAAGCTCTGCATTGCGGGAGCATCAAGCGGCTGAAAGTTCACCGCGACACGAAGGTTTTGATCGAGAACTTCCATGCTGTCGATCCCGCTGATCGTCGTCGCCACCGGCAGGCTCATGGCATAGCGCAGGCCCTGCTCGGCGGTAACAGCGCCGAATTTCACGAGCTCACCGCTTCCGCCGAGACTTTTCATGCCCAACGCCGCCATGCCGCGCCGGTTGGCTTCCGGTAAAACTTGAGTTTCGAAGCTGCGAAATGTGGCGTCACAGCAGTTGAGCGGCATTTGAATGGTGTCGAAGGGGAAATCATGCGACAACATTTTCAAATGGATTTCTGGATCTTTGTGTCCCGTAAAACCAATGAAACGGACTTTCCCCTGTTGTTTTGCTGCCAGCAGTGCTTCGGCAGCCCCGTCTTGAGCAAAGATCAGCTCCGGATCGTTTTCGTAGACGACTTCATGAATTTGCCAAACGTCGAGATGATCGGTTTGCAGCCGTCGGAGCGACTCCTCCAGCATGCGCATCGCAATCTTTTTATCGCGACCATGCGTGCAAACCTTGGTCATCACGATTGCCTGGTCGCGCTTGCCCTTGAGCGTTTTTCCGAGGCGTTCTTCACTAAGGCCGTCATGGTATTCCCAGGCATTGTCGAAAAAATTAACGCCATGATCGATTGCCTTCGCTACTATGTCATTGGCGGCCTGATCGGTTTCCGCGGAGCCGAGATGATAGCCTCCAAGTCCTATCGCTGAAACCTGTAGCCCAGTGCGCCCAAAAGGCTTGCGGGGGACAAGTCCCGACGCATCACGTTGCAATGCGCTGTTCTGTTGCTGCGCCATGCTGCCTCCGATGGCGAAAGGCGCCGCACTCAAGACGGCAGCGCTCTTGATGAACTTTCGGCGATTCCATTCGAAACGGTCTGTCATCGTTCGTATGTCAGCTAAAACTGCTTCTCCGGAAATGGATGCCCCGTGTTCTGTTGGACGCCAAGCATGTCCTTGACCTCTGATTGCTCCGTGTCGAGAGGAAAGTTATGAGCCAGCCTTGCCTCAGGATTGTCGAATTTCAACGACAACTTATAAAGCTCGTAGCGGCCGTCTGCCGCGTCTTGTTTGCATCGATCACGCAATGCCTGCATCTCCGACTCCGAGAACGGCTTGAAGTTCTGGGCGATTTGCAGATTCTGATGGAGCACCTCCAGGCTGTCCATGCCCGTGATGGTAGTCGCGACGGGTAGGCTCATGGCGTAACGCAGAGCTTCCTCCGCCGTAACAACGCCATTTTTTATCGCCTCTCCATGTCCGTTTAAAGGCTTCATGCCGAGCGCCGCGATCCCGCGCTTGTTCAGTTCCGGAAGAACCTGCCGCTCGAAACTCTTGAAATTCGCATCGAAGGCGTTCAACGGCATCTGGACGGCGTCAAACGGAAAGCCGGTCTGCAACATACCGAGATGAACTTTGGCACTATGGTGACCGGTAAATCCTACAAAGCGGACTTTGCCGTCTTTCTTGGCTTTTTCCAGAGCTTCCGCAGCGCCTCTAGGGCGAATGAAGAGCGCCGGATCGTTGTCGAAAGCCATGCCATGCACCTGCCAGAGATCCAGATGATCGGTCTGCAGCCGGCGTAACGATTCCTCCAGCATGGTGAGCGCGAGGTCGGCATCGCGGCCGTGCGGACAAGTCTTGGTCATCAGAAACACCTTGTCCCGGCGGCCCTTCAAGCCTGCACCCATCCATATTTCCGTTTTACCCCTCCGATACTCCCAGCAATTGTCGAAGAACGTGATCCCGCCATCGACGGCCTGATGCACAATCTCCACCGCCGTCTTCTCATCGGGCGCTTCACCCAGATGATGGCCGCCAAATCCGAGCGCTGACACCTGCGCATCGGCCCGCCCGAATTTTCGAAGAGGTATGGCCGTGCTGGAGGACTGAGGCATGGGCGAGTGTTCGTCTTGGGGTTTAGTCTAACTTCGATGCCTGTGCCGAAACCGCGGTTGGCGCACCCACAACAAAAGTCCGCGTTCTTTCCCATTTCGCTCGGCAAATCACCTGTCGATTCCGAGATCTTCGATGTGCAACAGCATTTCGCCAGCATCGGCATACACGCGGAACGCTCCGGCGCCCTCAAGTTCGGCTTCGCTATATCCTCCGGAAAGAAGGCCGACGCCCAACGCCCCTTTGCGGCCTGCCGCGAGCATGTCCCATACGCTGTCGCCGACGACGATGCAATCGGCGATGGCGAGGCCGAGTTTTTCAGCCGCCAAAACGAACACGTCGGGGGAAGGCTTCGCCTTCCTGACATCATCGCCGGTGACGACGACGGCGGGTTCGGGCAGCTTGAGTTTCTGAAGCATTCTCTTCGTTTGCGGAAGATTCCCCGTAGTCGCGATCGCCCAACGGACTTTATGTCGATCGAGGAATCTGAGCAAGTCGATTGCTCCCGGAAGGAGAACGGGATTGCGGCTCGCCCGCCGAAAGTTTGCATCGTGTTCCGTTTCGAGCTTCTCGATATTCGGTCGTCTGCTTTTTTGACGCTGCTCTCGCAGTACCTGGCGCAGCATGGATTTCCCGCTCATACCAATCCGCCGGTGGAGCATCCATTTCGGCACGGTGAAG
Source organism: Candidatus Sulfotelmatobacter sp. (assembly GCA_049279555.1). GTDB lineage: Bacteria > Acidobacteriota > Terriglobia > Terriglobales > Acidobacteriaceae > Sulfotelmatobacter. Next base: position 7,161 of record JBAPOI010000766.1, on the reverse strand, counting down.
CCAGCACTGGCAAGCGTGGTCGACCACGCAATCACGTGCTCATAAACGGTATCCACAAGCGTGCCGTCCAGATCGAACAAGATGGCAGGGTCGCCGGAATGTCGACGTTTTTTCATTAGATTAACCTGGCCGCCGGCATCGAGCGGTTTCGTTTCGCACACGAATGGAAACCTGATGAGAAACTTGTTCCCGCAAGACTACGGCCCGGGTTCTGATCCATCGCTACGTTCCAGTTCTCTTCGGGCAAAGCGCAGCGATCGCGTGCGCGAGCCGGCGCTCCTCAACCGCTGCTTCCTGCTCCTCGGCGCGGATCGCAAGTTGATCAAAATCCATTTCCGTCAGACGCCCGTCGCATCGCTTGACGTGAGACAGCGCATGCCATAAGGCCCGCTTGCCGTGAATACCCAGGACGAGGAATTCAAGGGCCTCGAAAGTTCCCAGCCCGTCGCCCATCCCGTGCTTTAGCTTAAGGCGGCTTGCTTTCTCAGCGAGCCAGGCGCCCCATTCTTTAGGACCACCTGATGAGCCACCCAGTTTTTCATTCAGGACAGCCAGTACATCGCGATCCGCCTCGACTTCAGCGAGCAGACGGCCCGCAAACTCCCCGAGGGGATCTCCCGCGTTGTGATCGCGCATCGCCATCTTGCAAAAGGGAACTCCGTCCCCCGTTTGATCCCCGGGCCAGGCGCTGCGCGCCGTGGACCTGCCCAAGTCGTGCCGCCTTTGGATACCTGCCCAGGGCGTTCCGCCCTCACCCACCCTGCCCCACCCTCCGCGGATGGGATGCGCGCCCTGTCGGGAGCCGCTGCGATGAGCGGAAGCAAAAAGCGCAAACGCATGGCGATGATTCATGCCCGCGTCACAGCCGCCGAGAAGGCTGAGGTCGCCGCCAAAGCCAAAGCCGCCGGCGGCATCAGTGCTCTTTTCCGCACCGCTGTTCTCGGCTACAAACCACCCAAATCCAAGACCGACCTTCAGGCCGTCTCGAACGTCTTGGCCGAACTGGGCAAGATCGGCTCCAACGTCAACCAGATCGCCAAACATCTCAACGCCGGTCGGCCCGGTGACACCATCACGAATACGATCGAGGTCGCCTTACGGGATCTCATGGAAATGCGGCATGCCTGCATGCAGGCTCTTGGTTATGAGCCGGACCGCGCGACACACAACACTGAAACAGAAAGATAATTTCCGCAATGTTTCCCGTGAAACCATACGCTGCATCTGTATTCGTTTGGTGGTATCCAATGGATATCCTTTTGGTAGCTTTCAGAAGGCTATTCGGTAGCTTTCGGAATGCTTTGTGAAGGCCTTCCGAATGCGTCCCGTTGACCGGCAGAAAGCTATCCGGTAGCCTTCAGATATCGAGTCGTTTTTCTCGTCCTTCCTTTGCTCACAACTCCAACCGGAGTCGACCCAAATGCCAACCATTGTTTTTGCAAGCCCCAAGGGCGGGGCCGGGAAATCCACCTCCGCCGTCCTGCTCGCCACCGAACTCGCGCAGAAAGGCGCACGGGTCACGATCCTCGATGCCGATCCGAACAAGCCCGTATCGCAGTGGGCGAGGAGGGCAGGGTGCCCGGAAAACCTCACCGTCGTCGACGATATCCGTGAAAGCACAATCATCGACGATATCGACGCCGCCGCCCGAGAAGCGGCCTTCGTCGTTGTCGACCTGGAGGGCACCGCTTCGCTGATGGTCGCCTATGCGATCGGTCGCGCCGATCTGGTAATCATCCCGACGCAGGGCTCGCAATTGGACGCCGCTGAAGCCGCGAAAGCGATCAAGCTGATCAAGCAGCAGGAGAGGGGGTTCAACAAGAAAATCCCGTACGCGATATTGTTCACGCGCACTAGCTCAGCCATTCGCCCGCGCACGCTTCAGCACATCCAGGATGAATTCAGGAAGCACGGCGTGCGGGCGTTTCAGACGCAGATTCACGAGCGCGAAGCTTACCGCGCCCTGTTCTCATTCGGCGGCACGCTCGAATCCCTCAGTCCCTCGCAGGTCAGCAATCTCTCCGCCGCCATCGTCAATGCGCGGGCTTTCGCGGGGGAAGTGATCTCATTGCTCAGGGCCGTGCCCGCGGAAGAGTTGCAAAGGGCAGGGGCCGCCTGATGACAGAGCGGGCCAGCATCTTCGGCGATACCGATTTCGATGTCGCGGGCTTCGCGCCGAAGAAGGACGAGAAACCGAACCAGGCGCCGCCCGAGGCCATCCGCGCCGTCTCCGAGGGCGCGGATTTTCGCAGCCGCGAACCGGCGCCGGCAAAAAAACAGAGGCCGCCGGCACGGGGACCTCGTCATCGCAGAACGGGCAGGAATGTCCAATTCAACCTGAAGGTCCGCCAGGAGGCGCTCGACGCTTTTTACGAGATTGCCGATCGAGAAAACTGGGTGCTCGGCGAGACGTTCGAAAATGGCGTCGCTGCCCTCAAACGGGAGCTCGCTGCAAAACCAACATCAAAATCTTAAGCGATGCCAGTCCAGGGGAACAGGGATAAGCGAAGCGCAACCTATCCACCCGTTGGTCAGACGATCCTCCGGATGCTCGGCAAGCGCGCATGGACGATGACCGATCTGGCGGACAGGATAAAGCTGACTGGCTGGACGCCCTCAACGCTCGACCTCATGCTGGCGTCGAAAAATCCCGACCTGCCGCTCGGCAGACTAGCAGCCAAAACGCTGGCCGAGGTCCTCCGCATCGATCCGCAGGAACTGTTGGATATCGACACAGCTTTTCACACGCAGGGGAATTGAGCATGACCCGCCGCAAAGCAACGCATACACACTTCACGCCCGGAAAGCGCGTTTTCGTAAAGACTCACACGGGCGAGCATTTTGTCGACGTCTTTCTCGAAACCAAAAGTCGCTCAGTCCTATTGAAGCAGCGCGGCAAAATCCTCAATTCAGACATCGCGAGCATGACTATATACCGAGCACCTATGACCACGCCACATCAAGATGCCCCGGACAACGGGGCGGGGGAAAACAATGGCTGACTACGGATCAGAGCACACTCTCGGATAGGCAGCTTTCAGAACTCGTCCTTAATTACTATTGGGAGTAAACGAGAATCTAAAGCATTCTCACGCGCGCCATGGCTTGCCCAGCAGCACCGCGCTCCAAGCCGCATCACTCGCCACCTTTCCTGGTGCCCCGGTTTGCGGACTCTGCTCCTTCGCTCTGCCTTCTGCGAGCCTAGCACGCGCCCTGACTCGCGGAATTCGCTCGATCGCCTTGACCGCACGTTTGTTGCGGCTCTGCGTCAGCTTCTCGTGCAGCCAGGTTGAAAGGGATTTTGGCTCGAAGCGCACTGCCGAACCGACCCTGAAATGCGGGATCTCGCCGGCACTGACGAGCTGATAGACAAGGCGCTCCGAGACGTTGAGGAGCAGCGCGACTTCTTCGACCGTCATCGCGGACTTCCGGCTCAGCACCAATTCTTCGAGCGACATGATCAATCGAATGGTAACAAAGCGGTCGAAGCAAAAGCGATTGTCACGCGCGGGCATTTTTCTGATAAACTTCTTTCCGTGACCTGCGCAGCGATCCAAGGCGAGTTTTTGGTAGCGGTTTGGTGGCGGTTAAGCCCGTAACAGCCGCAAAGACCCGCACGCCGTGCGAATACTGCTCAGTACGCGAAACCTGCAACAGCCATGTTTTCATGCATTTCGCGTAAGTCGTTATTCCTCTAGCGGGGGACGTAGTTCAGTTGGTTAGAACGCTGCCCTGTCACGGCAGAGGTCGCGAGTTCGAGTCTCGTCGTCCCCGCCATCTTTCTAAAGCACTTAGGCGAATTTTATTGGAACCATCGAGGGCGCAAAAAGGGTACGTTCGCGCCCTTTTTGCGGCCATCGCGGTGATCCACAGTCTCTTATCCAGGAACGAGTGCCGTTCCATCCTCGGACGAAAAGACCAGCGATATCACCGCCGCCTCCGCTGTGTGCTTCGCGGGCGTACTCATGTCTACCAGATCGCGAATCTGCCGGTAACGGTCGGAACTTTCTTGATATTGCCCAGCTTGATTCGGCGTCCGGATTCAGGACGGTCAAAATTTCGACCCTTCAAAAACCGGCTGTTCGTCAATCTCCTTCGGCGGCCGTTTCAGCCGGACTGCCCGGACCGAGTGGACGCGAGCATGTCTCTGACGACACCGTGGGCGCGAGGACAACTCGGCCTTCCGCGCAGAAAAGTTCTTCCGACCTGTTCCTGTTGCAAAGTCGCAACTACAACATTGGGTTTCACGGCTCAGCTTCTCAACCTCCGGTCAAGAGGCCTTCACCTTCAGTAATTTTGAAGCCGTTTCGAAGCGAGTATACTCGTCAATCTATGGGGATTAGAATGCGCCGACAATTCGCGGCGGTCATTCTTGGACTCACTCTAGTCCCAGTGCGCGGTTTTGGCTGTACCCGCATTGCACCGACAGCGCGGTCAAGACTATCTAGGAATTGGCGCCGAGGATTAGCGAAAATAACTGCTAGGCGCGAACCTCGGAGACACCATTGGGACTACCAGAGGCTGGTCACGCAAGATATAAGGAGCAAGACCGGTGAACTGGCACAACTGAATCGGCGACTCGCACAACTAACAGGTGCCGGACTGCCGCATGCTCCCTTTTAGCTAACCGCTCGGCGCAAGTCCCTCACCAGAAATCTTCAACTGGAGTGAGGTCTCATAGCTTGGCGAATACCATGACCCAGATCCCAGCTCAGCTCAACCCAAGCTTGAACGGTGGCCGTGACGCGGCTCGTCGCCGATTCTGGCTGGCGATGTTGGGATTCGCCATGGCACTCGCGCTGCTGCCCTTTTCCTACAGAGTCGAACGCCGCCTAGAAACTGTTGTTCACATCAAGGGTGGAGAATCGGAAAAAGTTGATCGCGAACTGGCGCAGCGTTTCCAGTCTCCTTATGCCCACCGCCTGGTTCTGGTGATCACCGGCATCCCCGATCCGGATTCAGCCAAAGGCGCAGACGCGCTGAGCTTTTTAACCAGTTCATTGCGCAGTATGCCTGGAGTATCGGGTGCCATCTCGAGTCTGGATTGGCCAGATCCTCTGTTCACTGGGAACAATGGCGGGGCCTTGATCATCATCGGGCTGGACCCGCACGATGAAAGTGTCGAGGCGTTAATTCCCAGGCTGAGGGCAAAAGCAGAATGGATGGAAGGCCAGCTCAGGGCGCAGTACCCCGATATCAAACTGGAGATTACGGGGGAAACGCCACTGAACTTCGATCTTCGCAAAGTCAGCGCAGATGACGTCACCCATGCTGAGGAACGGGCGATGCCGGTAACTCTCGTCCTGCTGTTGCTGGCTTTCGGCAGTCTCGTGGCCGCGCTGTTGCCACTGGGAGTTGGACTACTCTCCATCTCAATGGCGCTGGGTGCGGCCGCGCTGCTCGCGCATTATCTGCAGCTTTCGATTCTGGTGCAGAATCTGGCGACGATGCTCGGCCTCGGCTTGGGCATCGACTATGGATTGCTGATGGTAAGCCGGTTTCGCGAAGCATTAGCCGAGGGATATGATCCCGGTTCCGCTGCCGATATTGCTGCCAGGCAAGCGGGGCGGACACTGATCATCTCGGCCACGACAGTTGCAATCGGATTTTCAGCGCTGCTCACTGTGCCCATCAGCGAACTGCGCTCCATCGGCGTAGCTGGCCTGCTGGTAACCGTTTTGAGTGTCATGCTGTGCACGTGCATTGTGCCTTGGGTGCTTGGTCTGGTAGGGCATCGCATCAATGCCGCCAAAGTGCGCCTCCCCGTCGGAGAAACGCCGGACAACCCATGCGCAGCGAGTGAGCGGTGGGTGCAATGGGGATGCATCGTAACCCGCCGGCCGTGGACAGCTCTGCTAGTCGCCGGGATTCCGCTACTGGCACTTGCTTTCCAGGCACGGAAAATCTCTCCCGGGGTTCCTGACCATAACTCGCTCCCGGCCGCAGCTGAGTCGGTGAAAGCGCTGCACACCCTTCAAGTCATGGGGCGGTCTGGTATTGTGCAGTCGCTCCGGGTGATCCTGGAGTTGCCGCCGCAGTCTCCGCCGCTGTCGCAGTCGGGCTGGCTGGCTGTCAGTCGTTTGACGCAGCGCTTCCAGAGCGACGCTAGAGCGGAAGAGGTCTTATCTCTTCCGACCCTCACGGGGATGTCTGATACTGCAGATGCCGTAAACGATTTGCCCGAGCCGATGCGAAAGAGTTTTCTTCGCAACGATAGCCAAGCTACTCTGATTGAATTGCTGCCGACCACCACTCTTTCGCCTAACCAGCAGATTCGGTGGGTACGCGACGTGCGCTCCTCCGATGTTGCGGCGATAACCGGCGTGCCCGGCGCTGTGCTGCTCGTCGGCGGCGTTCCCGCGATGGAAGCAGATTATGATTCGGTAGTAAAAGAGCGGATGCCGAGAGTGGTTCTTGGCGTCATCTTGGGTAGCTTGCTGGCGCTCCTGATCGGATTACGTTGTCTATTTGCGGCGGTCAAAGCAATTCTGCTCAATCTGCTCTCCGTTGGCGCTTCGTTCGGTGCATTAGTTCTGGTTTTTCAGGAAGGCTACGGTGGAAAACTCTTTGGTCTCGACGGACCGACCGGCAGCGTATATCCGATCGTGCCGATTCTCGCGTTTGCCATCGTCTTCGGATTGAGCATGGACTATGAGGTCTTCCTGGTCACCCGAGTCCTCGAAGAACGGAGGCGCGGTTTATCCGAGGGAGCAGCGGTGATCGAAGGTCTGGCGCGGACGGCCGGGCTCATCACCAGCGCCGCGGCAATCATGATTGCCGTCTTCGTCGCCTTCACCGTGGGAAGCTTTCTGGTGGTCCAGATGCTTGGATTTACGCTCGCCGTGGCCGTGTTCATTGACGCTACCGTAGTGCGGATGATTGTCGGGCCGGCGCTCTTGCGACTTGCCGGCGACTGGAATTGGTGGCCCTTCGGCTTACATGGGGCTACTGCGGCACCTGAAAAGGGGCTCGTCTCATGACGGCAAGCACCGTGGATGCTCCGGTAACACCACAGGTCCTTGCAACAGCCTGATTAAGGGATTCGATTTATTTCATCTTCTCTCCTTGCACACCTGCCTGGCCGACATCAAAGTCCTTGCGTTCAAGGTTTGCCTTTCCCGAGCCAAATTCAATTGCAAGAATCGAAGAACCGGTCTTGCC
>JBAPOI010000765.1:0-2133 GCA_049279555.1 Candidatus Sulfotelmatobacter sp. | reverse complement strand
ACGCCGATACTCGCCGAACTCCGGGAAGCATTGCACCTACACATCGAACGCATGCGGGAGCGTTTTGGCGCTTATCCATTCCTGGTGGAACGGCGCACCCGAAACGACAGTCCGCCGGTGAATAAACAAGACCAAGAAGACGGACCGAACGAAACCAACCCAAGAGATACGGGTATTTAAGGGACCGGACAAGTTATGTAAGGTTTTTCGCTGGGTGGCACGCGTACCCTGGTGCGTGGCGCTGTCGTTTCTTCGCGCTCCTCTAACACCTGAAGCAGCTCTTCGATTGTGGTTAGAAATCTGTCCGGGTCTTGCTCAACGACGGCCCGCTCGCAAAGTTCTCTCCAACGTTCTTTGGTTTTGTCTCGCAAGGGTCACCTCCAAAACTTGGCAGTTGACTTCGGTTCGCAATCCCTACGACGTGTCGTCACCTCCAGGCCGCTTCGTGGAAATTCGGAAAAAAGAACCGACGCAGATAAGGAAGCAATTGTGCCGCCAAATGACTTGGTGTCCCAAAGTCATTCCGCAGCAGGAACTTGGCTATACCTGTTCGATTTCCTGGGTGAGAGGGCGCAGGGTAAAGTTTGCTGCCCAGCCTCACAAGTCACTCGGCGGCGCTGAAGGCTCTCTCCTGGCGTGCGCAACCCCAGTTTCGACGGCAAATACGGGAATCCCTGTATTCCATATAGCGAGGACCCGGGAGTAATGTAGAGTACTTCCGTTCGCTGCAGTTGCAGTGGCTTCCCAGCGGATTTCTAGAATTCAAGCGCGCCATGGATGACAGGATAAACATCCTGATGGTTGACGACCAGCCGGGCAAACTGCTTACCTATGAAGCCATGCTCGGTGAACTAGGCGAGAACCTGATCAAGGCTCATTCGGGGATGGAAGCCCTGGAACACCTGCTTAAAACCGACATTGCCCTTGTGCTCATGGACGTGAGCATGCCTGGAATGGATGGTTTCGAAACGGCGCAGATGATCCACGATCACCCGCGCTTTCAAAACACACCGATCGTTTTCGTCTCCGGGATTCATGTGACAGACATGGACCGGCTGAGGGGATATCAACACGGAGCTGTGGACTACGTTTCCGTTCCTGTTGTTCCAGAGTTGCTGCGGGCAAAAGTAAAAGTGTTTGCGGAGTTGCATCGTAAAACGCACCAACTGGAAGCGCTTACTGCCCAGATGACGGTATTACAGGACGAAGAGCGCAGACGCATTGCGCGAGAGTTGCACGACAGCGTCGGGCAACTACTTGCCGCCATCAGTATGAACAGTGTTTTGGTGGAGGCTGAGTCTCATAAGCTAAGCCCTGAGGCGGCGCGCCGCGTTTATGAAAACGCAGCGATGGTCGACGATGCTAGTAGACAGATTCGTACCATTTCGCACCTGCTGCATCCTCCTTTGCTGGATGAAGTAGGTCTGGCCTCCGCGCTTCGTTGGTATGTTGAGGGGTTCTCCGAACGCAGCAAAATCGACGCAAAGCTCGACATCCCGCAGACCTTTGCGAGTTTGTCCAAAGAAATGGAACTCTCCATCTTCCGGATCGTTCAGGAGTGCCTCACCAATATTCATCGTCATGCTGGGAGTCCCACCGCGGAAATTCGCATTATTCAAGACGCCGCCTGTTTAAGAGTTGAGATCGAAGATGCGGGCAAAGGGATTCCGCCTGAAAAGCAGTCCACGTTCGGGGCCTCGGATCGCATGGGCGTCGGGCTTCGTGGAATGCGAGAGCGCTTGCGGCAGCTAGGTGGCACTCTGCAAATCCAGTCAAATGGCCACGGAACTCGGGTGACCGCCATCCTGCCCGTTATATGTACTACGGCTGCGCCTGCAGGCCAAGAAGTCAGCAGTAGGTCGCTCTGACCTGAGGTGGGTCGGTGGCAGGTCAATCGGGTTAGGTGCGTACCGTGGCGTGTGACGATCAGAGATTTTCGATTGCCTCGGTGGTGGGGAAAAGTCAAAATCCCACCCCGCCGCTCTAGGGCAGCTTAGATCGCTGCTTCGGAGATGCGGCAAGGATTGATTGGATAAGAGTGAAGGCTCGATTCGAACCCATGTAGTCTTTGTTTGAGGACGAAGACGCTGGGAAGAAAGGAGCCTTCGATGATGATTATAGGATGTGATTTCC
>JBAPOI010000764.1:0-16642 GCA_049279555.1 Candidatus Sulfotelmatobacter sp. | reverse complement strand
CTTGTAATCCTTGCGCTGCTCATAGGTGGCGCCCAGCGCGGCATACAATTTCGCGGAGCGGGCGGTATCGGGAACGGAACTCAACACTTGTAACGCGTGAGCAGTGTCACCTTCATCACTGTAAAGCAGGGCGAGAGTGGTAACTCCTTCTTCGGAATCAGGATCGAGCTTGATCGCGATCTTGAGTTCGTTTTCCGCCTTCTGCAAATCGTTGTTCAAGCGGTAAAGGCGGCCCAGAAGAAGATGGTCGTCGACATTGTTCGGCTCGATCTTTACGATCTGCTCATACTGCTCGATGGCCAGCTTCAACACGTTCTCGGAGCCGTTGCCGCCACCGGGCATGTCGCCGAGCGAGCGCAGATAGATGCGGCCCAGAAGTTTGTGAGCTTCGATGTTATTGGGATCGCGCTTCAGTATGTCCTGAGCCTGCAGCACGGCGTCGCGAATGCGACCGGTTTTCACGTAGAGTTCGGCGAGGCCGGAAGTCAGAAATTCAGAAGAAGGATCGGCTTCAATCGCCAGCCGGTATTCTTCCAGCGCCTTATTCGCCAGCTCGCTCCGGCCATAAACCGTGACTTGCTCTTCATACATATGGGCGAGCATGTAGTGGTAATAGGCGGCTCCACGATCGGCTTTGTGCGCCGAAGCCTCAGCCTTGGTTTGAGCTGAATCCGCCGGCTTAGAGTCCGCTGGAGAAGACGGGCTGGTCTGCGCAACCGCAGCAGCCGCGAAAAATGAGAACGTTATAAGTGCAGAAGAAATTCTTTTCATACTCAACCTGATAGTGATGAACTTGACGATTCGATTGGACTCGATTTTTTGCCTGATCTGATCCTATCGAACTGGGTGCGCTCCCTAAACCATAGCGATTGGATGCAAAACCGCCGGGGGTGGGGTGCTTCAATTCTACCCCGAGGTGGGGCTGAATTACAGAAAAACCCTGTGAGTTCCGGGAGCCGTAATGAAGCCCGAAAGGTCAGCGACCAAGGGGATGAGGAACGTACAGATTGTCAAGTTTAGTAAAGGTCGTTGATGTTCAATGACGTTCTTAAGAAGCTTACCCGAAAAGCTGGGGGACTGATTCCGACAAGCGAAACGTCTAATGCCGGAAGTGCCGCACGCCCGTAAACAACATCGCCAGACTCAGGTGGTCGGCGGCTGCAATCACTTCCGGGTCGCGCTGCGAACCGCCGGGCTGAATGATCGCGGTCGCTCCTGCTTTGGCGATTTCTTCCACGCCGTCGGGAAATGGAAAAAAGGCATCCGAGGCGGCGACCGTTCCTTTGAGCGGCAGTTGCGCTTTCATGGCTCCGATTTTCGCTGAGTCAACGCGGCTCATCTGTCCTGCGCCGACACCCACGGTTTGTCCATCCCGGGCATACACGATGGCGTTCGACTTGACATGCTTGCAAACCTTCCAGGCGAATAACATCGCGCGGATTTCTGCGGGCGTTGGAGCGCGCTGGGTGACGACTTTTAGGTCGATATCCTGCAACGAGCGCAGGTCGTTGTCTTGCAGGAGGATTCCGCCGGAAACGTTTTTCAGAACCCACTTCTGCGGCGCGGCCTTTACTTCGACAAGGCGAAGATTTTTCTTAGTGGCGAATTTGGCTTTCGCGGCTTCGTCGAAGGCGGGGGCAGCAATCACTTCGAGGAAGAGTTTATGCATTTCTTCGGCGGCCTCGCCGTCGATCGGACGGTTCACGCCAATCACACCGCCGAAGGCTGAAACGGGATCGCATTCCAAAGCGCGCTGATAGGCCTCGGCAAGAGTTTTGCCAGTGGCTGTTCCAGCAGGATTGGTGTGCTTGATAATCGCGCAGACCGGTTCGTCGAATTCTTGCGCAAGATCCCAGGCAGCTTGCAGGTCGACGATGTTGTTGTAGGAAAGCTCCTTGCCCTGAATCTGACACGCGTTCGCGACCCCCACGCCAGACCCGTCGGAATACATAGCCGCCTTCTGATGAGGATTTTCGCCGTAACGCAAGTCGAGTGTTTTCTGAAACGACAAGCGCAGGGTTTGCGGGAAGGCTTGGCCAGCGAATCCCTGGAATGCCTGGACGGATGGAATGCGTTCCAGCGTAGAAGCGATGGCGGAGTCATAGGCCGCGGTTGTGGCGAAGGCTTTCTGCGCGAGCTTCCATTTTGTTTCGAGGGAAAGCGTGCCTCGGGAGCTGGCGAGTTCTTCGGCAATGGCCGGATAGTCAGCCGGAGAAGTGACGACCGCGACATCGTGAAAATTCTTGGCCGCGGAGCGAATCATGGACGGTCCGCCGATATCGATGTTCTCGATCAATTCTTCAAACGCCACGCCGAGCTTGGCAGCAGTTTTCTCGAAAGCGTAGAGATTCACCACAACCATGTCGATCGGCTGGATGCCGTGTTCGGCAACGGCGGCTGTGTGCGCCGGGTTCTCACGGCGATGCAGAATGCCTCCGTGCACCTTGGGATGCAGAGTCTTGACGCGTCCATCGAGCATTTCAGGAAAGCCAGTGAGTTCAGAAATGTCTTTGACTTGAATGCCCGTTTCGCGCAGAAGCTTGGCCGTGCCGCCGGTGGAAATGAGTTCGACACCGAGGCTGGTAAGCTGGCGTGCGAAATCAACGAGGCCAGTCTTGTCGGTGACGCTGAGGATGGCGCGCTGGATGCGGGAAGTGCTGGCGGACATGATCGGCCTCGGATACGGAAGATGGGAGCGGAGCGACCGAAGATTCTATCAGCAATCTTGCTTAATTCGGGCTCCGCGCCCGCATGGCAGCGACGGCTTCTATGGCCATGGCCTCCAAAATTTTCTGGTCCACGTCAGCGAGCTTCTTGATGTAGAGGCAGCCCTTGCCGGTCGTGTGCTTGCCGAGCTTTGCGAGCAGCGCCCTGGAGTCACTCGCTCCAATCATGCCATACAAAACATTTGCGGCCTTCCGCGGCGAAAAACCGATTAGCGGCATATCGCCCTCACGCCCGCTCTCGTATTTGTAATGGTAGCTGCCGAAGCCAATAATCGATGGCCCCCACATCTTCGGCTTTTCCCCGGCCGCACTCTGCATGAGCTTGAGGAGAGCCTTCGCGTCTGAGCGCCTGGCCGGGTCCGTCAGGGCATCGATAAATGCCGCCACGCTTAGTTTGGTGGGTTTGGTTTTGTTGTCCGCCATTTTTCGCCTTTCCTCTTAATTCCGAGGTCAACCCACCGTGGATGATAGCCTACTCGGAAAACAACGCTAAAGCTGAGGATGCGCGCGGGATTTTAAGACATGATCGGCCTCGGATATGCAGGATGAGTGCATGGTGACCGACGATTCTACTAGCAATTATGGCTCAAGGAGTAATCCGGAATTCGATTCCCTGATCAGAATGCCTTGACGTGCGCGGAGCCGCGGCCAAGTACCGCTCTAGAAAACCTTCGAATCGCGAGATCCCGATAATGAGGTTGACGCTTAGAAAACGCATTGTCGCCGACAGCCGGATTGCAGGCGCAATCACGCTTTTGCCTTGGCCTTCAGCTTGACCTGCCCGCCGGCAAGTTCCACGGAGAATTCCACGTCCTGGCAGCCATACTGCTTGCGAATCTCGGCGGTCTTCTTCTGCACGAAGCTGGAAAAAGAATCGAGACTGCCGGAAACATTTTCTCCCGCTTTCTTTTTGGCTGCGACCAGTGTGTTGTAGAGACGTTCGAGCTGTTCGCGTCCCGCCTCGTTTTCGTGCATGGTGAACGGCTGCGAGGTGGCCTGCGCGGGAGCCGCGGCCGTGGCGGCCTGGCTCAAACCGTACACCGGATTGTGCTGGGGCTTGTGTTTGTCTTCGGGGCGGACTCCCGCCACGGCGAGCAGCGCGTCCTGTGGGCGGCGGTAGCCTTCCTCCCGGACACGCGATTTCTTGCGCCACAAATCGCTGTAGATGGCATAGCGCTGCGCCATTTCGTTGTAGCGGAAGCGCTGCGAGAAGCTCATGCGCCCGCCGTCGGAAAACTTGCGCAGCAGCGAGAGCACCTTCCACTCGATGTCGGTAGGAGGACGTTTGGTCGGGTTGCTGAAAAAACATTCGTACTCGATCTTCAGCCGCCGCAGCTGGGTCTCGAGCACGTTCAGTTCTTCGTCGGTGGTCACTTGGGGGTCTCCAAGTGAACAGTTTAGTGAGAAGTGAACGCGGCGGCGAGGTACCCAGTGGTCACCGAAGTCATGGTACGAAAGTAAGGAAGGCAGCCTCTAGCTCTTAAAGGCTTATGTGCGGAAGCGTATTCGTCGAGGACGAGATCATACGCAGGTCGAAGATTTGCATCGGGTTGGCTAAAAGCTAGAAGCTCACTTCGAATTTGCCGCCATCTTCTTCACCATGGCTAGCACCAGCTTGCGGTCGCTGTCATTGAGGTTGCTGGCATAGCGGCGGACCTGGCTGAGGAAGCGTACTTCATCGTCGGAAAGTTGCGGCAGTCCCTTCGAACCGTTGGTGTGGCCGGACTCGGAGAAAAACTGCGAGAGCGCGATCTCCATCGCCCCGGCAATTTTTGAGAGCGTGTCGAGCGAGGGGATGGTGTGGCCGTTCTCCACTCGCGAAAGGTAGCAGCGCAGCAAACCGGTGCGTTTCTCGATGTCTCCTTGAGACATGCCTTTTTGCAGCCGGTAGTTTCTGATGGTTTCGCCGATATTGATCTGGGGGAGCATTTCAGGATGCGCCATAGTAACCAGATCGGGATTTTCTGGCAAGTGGAAATTCGTGCTATGTCCAGGCACTTTCTTCCTAGGAGCTTTTGTCGAAATTTCACAAGGCTAGGGCAAAGTTATAACTGCACGATGAGACAAAATTAATTCTCGCCGCCACATCGGTGCAGCCGCGCTTTGGCGCGTTCGTTCGCAAGGCAATTCCGGATTATTTTTTCAAATTCGCCGCGAGGAAATCCACAGTGCGCTTCCACGCATCGGCGGCATCGTCGGGACGATAGCCGGTTTTATTGTTCGAGTTTTCAAAGGCGTGGCCGGCATCGTCGTAAATTTTGACCTCGACTTTCTTGCCCATCTTGTCTAAAGTTTCGCCGAATTTTTTTACGTCAGCGGGCGGAATGCCTTGATCCTGGCCGCCGAACAAACCGAGGATCGGAGCGTTAATTTTCTTGAGCGCCTCGGCGTCGGTGGCGAGATGGCCGTAATTGATCACATCTGCCGCGAGAGTGGGCTCTTGTAGCGCGACATCGAGCGAGTAGCCGCCGCCCATGCACCATCCGATGGCGCCGATGCGGTCCTTCTTCACATTCGGCTGCGATTGCAGAAATTCGAACGCAGCATGCAGGTCGCGCTTAGCGCGATCTTCTGGGACGCCACGCATGATTTCATGAGCCATGTCCGGAGTAGTCGCCACTTTGCCGCGATATAAATCGATGGCAAGAGCCTCATAGCCCTGATCCGCGAGCTTCGAGGCCTGGTCCTTGACCCAGTCATTCAGTCCCCACCACTCGTGGATGACGATGATCGCGGGAAACGGTCCCTTGCCGGAAGGCGTGTAGAGTACGCCCTGGACGGTTTCGTCGCCGCTTTTGTAGGAGACGGACTTGCCGTCGGCAGCAAAGCAAATCGATGCCATCGCTGAAACAAACAACGCGGCCAGTAGAAGGACGACAATTCTTTTCATGGCTTCTTCCTCATCGGACTTCTTGATCGAACAGTCCTCCTCGAGTCCAGATTGCGGCCCGCGATTGAACTGTCACAATTCCAACTCCATATAGATCGCCCCCGCCATCGGGTTCGAACAGTATGGAGCGATTTCCCTAAATCCAAGCTTGCGATACATGGCAACCGCATCTTTCATCACCGGCTCCACGGTGTCAAGGCGCATGCGCTGGTAACCGATATGGCGGGCCTCGGCGATAATTCGCTCGGCCAGAGTGCGCCCCACTCCCTTGCCACGAAACTGCGGCCGCAGGTACAACCGTTTCATCTCGCAGATGCCCGAATCTAATTTGTGGAGCGCAACGCAGGCGGCAAGCTGGCCCTCGAATTCTGCAAGCAACAGCCGCCCCGCCGGTGGAATATAGTCACCCGGAAGCTCCGCGAGTTCTTTATCGAAGTTCTGAAAGCACAGGCTGAAGCCACGAGATTGCGCGTACTCCAGAAATAATTCGCGCGCTTGCGCTATCTGCTCGGGCGATTCCGCTTGGGCGAAAGTCAAACCTTTTACCACAGAGGACACCGAGGACACAGGGTAATTCTCAAAACTCTTGCTCTCAGCTTCCATTTCCTATGTGCACCTCTATGCCCCTTGCCTGTCCTGAGCGAAGCCGAAGGATGGTGAAGTTCTTGACTACCCCATCAACATCCCCCCATTCACGTTGAGCACATGCCCGGTAATATAAGAAGCAGCGTCCGACGCAAGAAACGCCACGGCATTGGCCACGTCGTCGACCGATCCTACGCGGCCCAACGGAATCTGCTTGGCGGCATTCTTCTTGAACTCATCGCCCAGCACCTCGGTCATTGCGGTTTCGATGAACCCCGGTGCCACGGCGTTGCAAGTTATGTTGCGCGATCCCAGCTCGCGGGCAATGGCCATGGTCAGGCCGATCAGGCCAGCTTTCGACGCCGAGTAATTCGCCTGACCTGCCTGCCCCATCTGGCCGAAAACGCTGGCGATGTTGATGATGCGCCCCCATCGCTGCTTGAGCATGGAAGAAGAAACCTGCTGAATGCACAGATACGCCGAGGTGAGATTGGTTTGCAGCACGGCATCCCAGTCGGCGCGCTTCATGCGCATCACGAGCTGGTCACGCGTGATGCCCGCATTGTTCACCAAGATATCGACCTTGCCAAATTGCGCGACGGCCGCCTTAATCGCCGACTTGACCTGCTCTTCATCGCTAACGTCGAGCGTGAACGCGGCCGCCTTGCCGCCGGTGCCAGTGATCTCGTTCACTAACTCGTTCAGCTTCTCTTGATTACGCGCGGCTACGGCAACCGCCGCGCCCTGGGTGGCGAGCTTCATCGCGCAGGCGCGTCCAATACCTTGCGACGCGCCGGTGACGAACGCCACTCGTCCTGAAAGGGACATTTAGACTCTCCCTGCTTCGCTTATGTCTCGTTGGAAGGCTTTACGCTGGAACGTGAGATTATACCTGCCGCCGAGCCTGCAGTAGTGTGCAGACAACGGGTCTAGCGGGCAAGGACTCGTTAGACGACGCCGAGCGGAAACAACAGCAGAGTGGAGTTGTCATTTCTCTAACGATTGCGCGTTGCGGCGTTGCCAATTAACATTCGATACACTCCCATGCCTCAAACTGTAACGAATGATGTAATCGCCATGCCTGAGCCTTCCAATCAGAAATCATCCCAGTCAGACTCGGCGTCGGCCGGTTCGGGACACCGTTCGCCGCAGCGGGCTTCGGCTGTAGAGCATCCCGCCGTTGTTCAGGAGTCGCAGCCTGACGCGCCCTCCACCGAGGTCTTCGCAGTGTACGGCGTTGAACCTGAGATTCAGGCCTACGCCATGGCGAAGTACTCGCGTTCGGCGTTGTCGATGAAGGAATCGTTGCGCGAGATCAGTACGCAAAAAGCGGAGAAATTTCTCAATACTTTTTATTTTCAGTACGGTCACCGTTCGATCGCCGACCTGGCGCACATCGCTCTCGCCATCGAACGGCTATCGATCTTGGCTGCGATCGAACTCGCCGACGAGCAGCGCTGGGACGGCCAGGAGCGCTCGACGCGCTACCAGGATTTCAAGAAGAGCGGCTACTACATCCCCGACTTCGGCGCCGACGATGAGGCCCGCAAACTCTACGGCGAGACATTGGACAGCCTCTTCGGCGAATACAACGCGCTCTCGGCGCACATGACCGAGCATCTGATCAACATCACTCCCAAGCCTGCCGACATGAAGCAGGATGCCTACGAACGGACTCTGAAGGCGCGGGCATTCGACATCACGCGCTACCTGCTGCCGCTGGCCACGAACACATCGCTTGGTGAAATCGTGAACGCGCGCACGCTCGAGACTCAGGTGGCACATCTGCTCTCACACACGCATAAAGAGTTACGCGTGCTCGGCGGCTCGCTGAAAAAGGCGGCAACTTCGGCGGCCTACAACGTGAATGCCGAGTCGTTGCGGAATTTGGTGGACGAGATCCGCAAGATGAACCCGGAGTTGGGCGCGCGGGCGGAGCAGGAACTGCTTCACGAAGTTCGAGTCGCGCCGACTTTAGTGAAGTATGCAGATCCGAATCCCTACGAAATGGAAACGCGCCGCGAATTGCGCCAAGCGGCGCGCGAGTTGATGGCGCACGAACAACTTGCCCCGTCGAAGGCGATCGTCGATCTTTTGGATGAAGAGCCGCTGGAAGTAGAAATTGCGACGACCCTGCTCTACGAGCATTGTCATTTCTCCTACCGTCAAATTCGCCAAGCGGTGCAAGTCGCCGGGGAGCGCCGGCGCCGCGAGATCATCGACCTCGGCCTGCGCCATCGCGGCAAGTACGACGAAATGTCGCGCGCTTTCCGAGCCGGGCAGCAATTCCGCTTCGACATTCTCATGGATACCGGCGGCTTCCGGGACATGCACCGTCACCGCCGCTGCATCCAGGTGATGCAGGGATTCACCACGCAACACGGCTACGAAATGCTGCTCGATCTCGACGACGCCGGAGTAAGCGCCCGTTTCGATTCCGCCATGCGCCGCACCCAAGCTGCTGTGGAGAACCTTGTCGCGCGCAAAACGCCCGAAGCGGAAGAGAATTCGCAGTACGCGATCCCGCTAGCCTATCGCAAGCGCGCCCTGTTCAAAATGGACTTCGCCGAGGCCGTCTACATCTCCGAACTCCGCACCACCCCGGCCGGCCATGTCTCCTATCGCAACGTCGCCTACGCGATGTATGAGGCCGTGGCGCGAAAGTATCCGGCGCTGGCCAAGTATTTCCGCGTGCACGATGTGACGGCGCCAGTGGACTTGCTGCAGAGGTAATCCCCGCAATACTTGCTCTTAAATTCCTTGTCGCAATAAGCTTGACTTGAAGCCCTATGCGACAAATAATCGCTGCGGCGATCTAATGTCGCTGTAATGCAGCGGAGGTCTCATGGCAACCGTTCCCCACCCTCCAGATGGCGAATCCTTCAGCATAGTGTTTGAACGAGAAACCGATGGTCGATGGCTGGCCGAGGTGCCTGAGCTTCCAGGCGTCATGGCCTATGGAACCACCAAACAGGATGCTGAAGTGAATGTGACCGCTCTTGCTCTTCGGGTCATCGCCGACCGAACTGAGCAAATCAGAAAGTCCCCGAAATCCATCCGGTTTTTGTGAGTACGTGGCCGAGCAGTAAAGCAATCCGCGTATATCGGGCCTTGCTCCGCATCGGCTGGAAACCGAGAACGGAGAAGAAGGGATCCCACGTGCAGCTTCAAAGAGACGGATTTCCCAGCTACACATGGGCGTGGCATGATGGCGAGGAGCTTGGCCCCGTTGCGTTGAAAAAGATTGCTAAGTACATCGGGCTGAAGCCGGAAGACTTGTAACGGGCTGTAGCGCGGAAGTATCCGGCACTGGCGAAGTATTTTCGCGTGCACGACGCGACAACGCGAGTGCGCTTACCCTAGGTGAAGCAGTTACATTTGCCTACATTTGAGTATCCAGTCCATTATCATGGTCTTGCAGTTCCACAGCTTTGATATGAAGAAGAAGATCCCAGCGTTTAAGAGCGCCCGCGCCGCGGCGGCCTTTGTCGACAAGGCTGACTTGTCGCGATATGACCTCTCGGGCGCACAAACAGTACACTTCGAGATGAAGCGCAAGGACAAATCCATTAATTTGCGCCTGCCGGAAGAACTTTATGATGCGGTACGCTGGCGTGCCACCCACGCTGGATTGCCGTATCAGCGCTTCATCCGCCTAGCGCTGGAAAATGCGCTTGCAACGCAGAAGTAGACTAGCAAGGCCTGAGTGATGGCCGCCTATCGCTCCAACGAGAAGTACCGCGAGCTTACACGCGGCTAGCGCAAGCGTGATCGGGAAGGGCACGAGTTTCACTCGTGCCGTAAATCTTCCGAGCTTATCGCCGGCTTTAGCCGCTGGGAGTACGCTCTCGCCCCAGGAGCACGGGCTAGCCGCGGGCCTCAGCGGCTGAAGCCGGGCTCGTTTTTTCGCTGTGTTATGGCACGACTGAACGTCGTGCCCTTCCCCAATCTGTACTCGGCCGATGCTAAATATGCGATGCATCGCATATTTAACACAACGATTGATACCTACTTTCCAGACTTATCTCCCATTTCGGCAACTTTTCCACCTATATTTTTGAAATTCGCTTTTTATTCGCTTCGTTATGTATGTATAATCCGCCCAGACCCACTAACAATTACTTTAAGGAGCCACACTCCCATGGCGGATGAACGCGGCAAGGCGATCGAGATGGCGGTTTCGCAGATTGAAAAGCAGTTCGGCAAAGGGTCGATCATGCGCCTGGGGTCGAAGGAAGCGATCGTTCCCATCTCTGTGATCTCGACCGGCGCCATCTCATTCGACGCCGCTCTCGGCGTCGGCGGCTTCCCCCGTGGGCGCGTCGTCGAGGTCTTCGGCCCCGAATCATCCGGCAAGACCACCATCACCCTGCAAGTAATCGCCGAGGCTCAGAAAACCGGCGGCATGGCTGCTTTCGTTGATGCCGAGCACGCGCTCGATCCCGCCTACGCCAAGAAATTGGGCGTCGATGTCGACAACCTTCTCGTTTCCCAGCCGGACTACGGAGAGCAAGCTCTCGAGATTACCGAAGCCCTTGTGCGCTCAAACGCCATCGACGTACTGGTCGTCGACTCAGTGGCGGCGCTGGTGCCCAAGGCAGAACTCGACGGCGAAATGGGCGATAGCCACATGGGCCTGCAGGCGCGCCTCATGTCGCAGGCGTTGCGCAAGCTGACGGGAACGGTTTCGAAATCCCGCACCTGCCTGATCTTTATTAATCAAATCCGCGAAAAAATCGGCGTCATGTTCGGCAACCCCGAAACCACCACCGGCGGCCGCGCGCTGAAGTTCTATTCCTCGGTCCGTGTCGACATTCGCCGCATCGCAGCCATAAAAGATGGCGACGTAGTCACCGGCTCCCGAACCCGCGTGAAAGTCGTCAAGAACAAGGTGGCCGCACCCTTCCGCGAGGCCGAGTTCGACATTCTCTACGGCGAGGGCATCTCGCGCGAAGGCGACCTCCTCGATATCGCGGTGAACGGCAACATCCTGGAAAAATCCGGCTCGTGGTTCAGCTACAAAGGCGAACGCATCGGCCAGGGCCGCGAAAACGCCCGCCAGTTCCTCAAAGACAACAAAGACACCATGGCGAAACTCGACACCGAGGTCCGCAAATCCCTCGGCCTGATTGCAACTCCAGCCACGCCCCAACCCGCAGCCACCACGGCGCAACCGCCGTCGCAAGGGGCCCGAGTCACGACCATGCCAACTGCAGCGGAATCCGTGAAGGCGCCGATCGTGGCAGCAAGGCGCTAGCACAACTCTATCGCGGGTTTGTCTAGAAGGGTTTGTCATCTCGTGACAAACCCACCGCAATTGCCATCCCCACTCCCTACCGCATAGAATCTTCTATTCAGCCCCCGCCGTTTCCGCGAGGACCATTGAACAGAGTAAGCGCCCTTTATCCCGGTTCGTTCGATCCGCCCACGAATGGGCACCTCGATCTGATTGAGCGGGGCGCTAAGATTTTTGAAGAACTGGTGGTGGGGATTCTCAGGAACTCGGAAAAGATCCCGATGTTCAGCCTCGCGGAACGCCTGGAGATGCTGAAGACGCTTACTGCGCACCTGAAGAATGTCCGCATCGAAACCTTTCACGGACTGATGGTCGAATACGCTAAGTCGATTGAAGCGACCTGTGTTCTGCGAGGCATCCGGGCGGTAAGCGACTATGAATACGAGTTGCAGATGGCACTCATGAACCGCAAGCTCGAGCCTACGCTGGAAACGGTTTTCATGATGCCCGCCGACAAGTATTCTTATGTCAGCTCGCGTCTGGTACGCGAAGTTGCGCAGGCAGGCGGGCCGGTAAAGGGACTGGTGCCCGAAGTTGTTGAGCAGAAGCTGCGCGAAAAACTCGAACCCGCCTACAAATTTCATGACGAGATGCAGCAAGTCTCCCCAGGAAATTCAGGCGGAAAAGAAATACCAACGAAGAAAAGGAAAAAGAAGTCATGACCACGGCAACCACGGAAGCGCTGCGCCTCACCGACCGCATCAACCGTATTCAGCCTTCAGCCACCATGGCGGTTGTGGCCGAGGCTGACAAGCTGCGCGCGCAGGGCATCGACGTGGTCGACTTCGGCGCGGGCGAGCCACATTTTTCCACGCCGCAGCACATCAAGGACGCCGCCATTGCCGCGATACAGGGTAACTTCACGAAGTACACCGCGGTCCCGGGCACGCCCGAGTTGCGCGATGCGATTGTGCACCGGCACGCAGTCGATTTCGATTCCGATTACCGCCGCGAAGAAGTTATCGCCTCGACCGGCGGAAAAAACGCGCTATTCAACGCCGTTCAGGTGCTCGTCGATCACGGCGACGAAGTCATTCTGCCCGTTCCCTATTGGGTTTCGTTCAATGACATCGTGCGCTACGCCGGCGGCGAGTGCGTGCTCCTTGAATCCGACGAGTCGCAAGGCTTCCGGGTTACGGCCGAGATGGTTGCGCGGCTGATCACGCCGCGAACCAAGGTCATCATTTTGAATTCGCCGTCGAATCCCTCCGGCGCCGTCATGAGCGCGGAGGATCTGACGGAAGTTGTCCGACTGGCGCAGCAGCGCGGAATCTGGGTGCTCTCCGACGAGTGTTACGTCTATCTGAATTACACCGGACGAAATTTTTCTGTGGGAGCCCTACGCGAATACAAAGATCGCATCGTCGTGTTGGGCTCGCTCTCGAAAACCTACGCTATGACGGGCTGGCGACTGGGATACGCGCTCGGGCCCACTGCGATCATTAGTGCGATGTCAAAATTGCAAAGCCAATCTACGTCGAATCCGACGTCGATTGTGCAGAAGGCCGCCGTCGCGGCGCTGCGTGGACCACAGGAGTGCGTGGAACAAATGCGGCGCGAATATATCACGCTTCGCGATCACGTAGTCGAAGGCTTGCGTTCGATTCCCGGCGTGACCTGCACCTTGCCCGAAGGCGCGTTCTATGCCTATCCCAACATCTCTGCGTTTCTGGGACGCAGCAATGTGAGGTCGGCATCAGACGTCGCAGGAAGGCTGCTCAGAGAAGCGCATGTGGCTACGGTTCCGGGCGAAGGCTTCGGCACCGGCGATCACATCCGCGTTTCCTATGCGACCGCAAAAGCCGAACTGGATCGCGGCTTGGAACGCATGCACAAATTTTTTGCGGCGCTGTAGTCGCGGGCTTCAGCTGTACTGAGTCAACATTGCGGGTCGAGTTTCGGCCAGGGCCGTCCGTTCGCGAACGGCCTTTCTATTCGATCATTGTTTCGATCATTGTTCTGCAGATCGTTATTTCTTCAGATCGATGTTCCGGCAGATCGTCGTTATGGACAATCTCTATCCACTCTTGATGCTTCCGGAATTCAGCCCGCGTCCGTGGGGCACGCACGATTTGTCACCGATTTATCCCAACCGCCACTTCGAGGAAAAAATGGGCGAAGCCTGGCTCACTGGCGACGATTGCAAAGTGGCCAACGGCCCGCTGACCGGTCAGACTCTGGCGCAAGTCAGCGAGAAGTACCAACGGGAGCTGGTTGGCGACGCTGCGCGCGATGCCGCGCGCTTTCCTCTGTTGCTGAAGTTTCTGTTTCCCCATGAGAAGCTTTCCGTGCAGGTTCATCCCGATGATGCGCAAGCGCGCCGCGTTTCCCAACCTTGGGGCAAAACCGAGTGCTGGTACGTAGCGCATGCCAAGCCGGGAGCGCAAATCGGTCTTGGATTGAAACCGGGCGTGACGGTCTCCCATTTGGAGCAAGCGATCCACGAGAAGCGCGCCGAAGAGTTGCTGAACTGGCTCAACGTTTACACCGGCGACATGATTTACGTTTCCGGTGGAACCGTGCACACGCTGGGGCCGGGGTCCGTGATTATCGAGACGCAACAACAGTCGGATACGACGTATCGCTTGTATGATTACGGTCGCCCGCGCGAACTGCATCTGAAAGAAGGATTAGAGGCGGTGAAGCTGGGCGTTTCGTCCGGAAAAGTTGTGCGGCCGGCTCCGGCGCAAATTCCCGGCCGCAACAATCGCCAGGGCTTGCTGGTTGCCGCTCCTTACTTTGTTGTGGATATGTTTGAGATCAAGGACGTGCAGGAATTGAGTACACACGACGACTTCGGCAAGAGTTCCGCACAGATATTGGTGGCCGTGGAAGGCTGTGGCGTGATGGAAACCGCGAACGCCGAGCCCGTGACCATGGCGAAGGGCGATGGGGTTGTAATTCCGGCGTCGGTGGGAAAGTTTACTGTGCGCCCGCAGTGGACGTTGGAGCTTTTAAGAGCGCGTGTTCCGGGGGCGGCGTTGCCCGAACCGGAAACGCGGATGTAGCGCGGCATCACAAACACTTTGGCCAAGAACCCATACTTTTATCCCGTGATACTCGCCGGAGGCCGCGGCACGCGTTTTTGGCCATTGAGCCGGAAGCGGCGTGCTAAGCAGTTACTGGCACTCGACGGCAAGCAGAGCATGATCCAGCAGACCGTGGCGCGGCTTCTGCCGCTCGCACCCGCGCGCCAATTTTGGATCATCACGAACGACGATCTTCGCCCCGCGATTCTAAAGCAGTTGCCAAAGTTGCCGAAGGCGCAAGTGTTGGCCGAGCCGGCGGGGCGTAACACTGCACCCGCGATCGGCCTTGCCGCATTTCTCTTGTTGCGCGAACATCCCGATGCGGTCCTTGGACTATTTCCTTCTGATCATGTGATTGCTGATGAAAAAAACTATCGCGCGACCATTGAACGCGGCATCGAGATCGCAGCCAGCGGCGAAAATATTGTGGTGCTCGGCGTTCGACCCACTCGACCGGAAACTGGATACGGCTACATCGAGGCGGGTAGCGTGTTTGCTGGCGATGCGCTGCGGGTACGCCGCTTCACGGAAAAGCCCGACGTCGAGAAGGCCGCATCTTTTCTCGCCGCAGGGAATTATTTCTGGAACAGCGGAATGTTTTTGTGGAGCGCTCGTACCCTGGTGAACGCCCTGCGCGAGCATCTTCCAAAAACCGCTCCCCTGCTGGAAGAGATCGCCGCAGCCTTCGGCACGCGCAAATTTGTCGCGACCTTCCGTAAGCTTTATCCGAAATGCGAAAGCATCAGCATCGATTATGCACTGCTCGAGCCGCGTTCGGCGAAAGGCGAGCAAGCTTCGAACATCATTTGCCTGCCCGCCGATTTCGGTTGGAACGACCTGGGCTCATGGACCGCGCTGCACGAACACCACACCGCGAAGAGCAGGCCGCGTGAGGGTAACCTTATCAATGGTGCCGGCGCATTTATCCTGAACGCCAGCGGAAATTACGTCCACGCCCTCGGAAAATTTGTCGCGATTGTGGGGGTAAGTGATTTGGTAGTAGTCGAAACCGATGACGCTTTACTGATCACGACCCGGCAACAGGCGCAGGACGTCGGCAAAGTAGTGAAATATCTGGACGAGAAGAAGCTGAACAAACTGACTTGAGTCGTTGGCCGTTAATCGCTTTTTCACATGTCTCGAGAAATCAAATTCGGAACTGACGGTTGGCGAGCGATCATCGCCGACGATTTTACCTTTGACAACGTGCGCCGCGTCGCCGGCGCAATCGCATCCTACGTGCTGAAGTACGAGGATTCGCAGCGGGGCGTCATCGTGGGATACGATACGCGTTTCGCCTCGCAGAGCGCGGCCCAAGCCGCGGCAGAAGTGATTGCCACAGCCGGCATCCCGGTGAAGCTGGCCAACGATTACACTCCCACTCCAGCGGTCTCCTACGCGGTGAAGAATAACGGCGCCGCTGGCGGCGTGATGGTTACCTCCAGCCACAATCCATTTAATTGGAATGGAATGAAGTTCAAGGGAAATTTCGGTGGGTCCGCCACTCCCGCGATCATGAAGAAGGTGGAAGAGGAGCTGCGCGCCGGCGCGATGCCCCAAGGTTTGAAAGCAGCGATCGAAGAAGTCGATCTCAAGACGCCGTACATCGCAGCGATTTGCCGCTTCGCCGACCTGGACCTTATCGGCACGACTAGGGCCAAATTTGCCATCGACTCGATGTACGGTTCAGGCCGCGGAGTTCTACAAGGAATATTTCACGAACGCGGTGTCCAATTCATCGCAATCCGACAGGAGCTGAACCCGCTGTTCCCAGGCATCAATCCCGAGCCCATTGAGCCGCACATTTCTCTTTTGCAACAAACTGTGGTGCAGGAGAAATGCGACGCCGGACTGGCCACCGACGGCGATGCCGACCGCATCGGCGCGGTCGCGGAAGACGGCAGTTTTGTGGATTCGCACAAGATCTACTGCGTGCTGTTGCACTGGTTGCTCGAGCGCAAGAAGTGGACCGGAGACGTGGTCCGCGCCTTCAACACGACGCGTATGCTGGACCGCATTGCCGCGAAATATGGTCGCAAACTTTACGAGACACCAATTGGATTTAAGTACATCGCGGACGTAATGATGGAGCACGACATCCTGATCGGCGGTGAGG
>JBAPOI010000763.1:0-4625 GCA_049279555.1 Candidatus Sulfotelmatobacter sp. | reverse complement strand
AGGCCGCCGAGATGCCGCCGCATCGCATGCTGATGCTGCGGCGCTTCTTTCAGGATTACAAACAACTCGAGGGCAAGGCCGTCGAGGTCGACGAGATACGCCCCGCCGGCGAAGCCTATCCCATCATCCTCGACGCGCTGCACCGCTACAGCGAACAACGCCGCAAAGGCTTCAAGACTCCGGCGAAGCACTGAGGCGAATTACATTCCTTTGAAAACGAAACTAATCTCCTTGGCTTCGTTCGGGCCAATGGTAATGGTTTGTGTGGACGTGCCCAGCTTCTCGTGCCACGCCTTGATGGTGTAGGTTCCCGGAGGAAGACTGCTCAGATCAAAACTGCCGTCCTTGCCGGTAACCGCAAAATACGGATGTTTAAACACAGCCACGTAGCCGTGCATCCACGGGTGCACGTTGCACTTCACTGGAATCGCAATCTCTTCCCGCGCAAAGGATTCATCAAGGCTGGAGCCCGGCGGCTCAGCCTTGTTCCACTCGCGATTATTCGCTGGCGTGGGATGGATGTTGTGCGATGTAGGGTCGTCGTTCACCACATGCAGCGGCTGATTCGCTCTCATCGCCAGCACATGGGGCGAATATAGGCAGCCCTTTTGTTCGACGACAACCGGCTGCGTCGGAACATCAAAGGTGCGATCTCCCAGGCCTTCGGCTACGAAAACGATCACGTCCTGCAAGTCGCCCTTTGAATCCGTCAAAACTTCCTGCGCAAATACGGGCGACGAATGCTGTTTGACGCAGTTCGGGTCGGCCGACATGCTGATCAACTTCGGCTTCGGAACCGTTCCTTCGAATCTCAGCGTGCCCTTGAGATTGGCGGCGTTGGAGATGCTTGGACTCGAAGCCGGACTGGCAGCCCTTGCTGCACCGGCACTGGAGATGCCAAGAAGCAGACAGAGCCAGATTGTCAAACTGAGAGCGGATACCAAAAATATGTCCTTGCCTTTCATAAAATATTTACCTCCATTCAAAATTCTGTGATGCAAACCTTGTTTCATGTCTCACCGAGCCTTAATCGGCCGACCTGCGCTCTGCGCGAGCTTGCGAATTCGCCACTACTTCGCGATATCCACAGCGATACCCTGCGGTGAACATGGCGCGGTCTTGCTTCGAGGACCAGCGGCCAATCCCCGGACGAAACGGCTGCCCGCGATCGGCTGTGAGCTTGCCCAGATACAATCCATCGCGAAACGCACCATCGGCGGCAAAGCTCGCCTCCACATCTCGGGTTGGTTGCGCGACGGACTTGCTGCCGTTCAGCACCGCTGTCGTTCCCAGGCAGATGGCGATTGCCGTGGCGAAGGTAGAGAGCCTGTACATGTTTTTCTCCTTTTCGATTCAAGTAGCTGCATCGAGTAACCAGCTAACGTCCGGTCGGAACTCTCCCTTGGCCCGGACGATGTAAGAACCGAGGGTCGATTTACTTATTCAGTTCGCAGGGGGGGTCGCTCGAGATGAGTCGAGCTTACGAGTTGCATAGATAGTGGTTGTCACGGTCTCGTCAGAAGCCGGTCATTTCGTCGTCATCTTCTTGTCAACGTTTTGTCACAACACCTGAAATAGACACAATGAGAGCTTGCGCGGGCAGCAGTAACCGCGCCGTAACACCCTTGTACCACCGTAACTTCGCGTGTGTCGCTATCGCGGGATAGAATTCCACGAGTCAAAATCCGCGATTCCGGGTTTGCTACAACGAACTTGAATTGACGGAGTTCATTCTGCCGAAAGGCCTCAAGGAAACTTAAACGAGGAGACTATGAAAGTTCTACGACATTGCGCCGTAATCCTGTTATTTGTCGCCGCCTGCACCGCTCTGACCTTTGCCGACGAACCAGGAAGGCATCCGGCTTATCTGCACGCGCTCACCGACCTGCGGCACGCCCGCGCGCACCTCGAAAGCCCGGCTGCGAGTTATCACATGGATAAAGAAGAGCGCCACGCCATTGAGGAAATCGACCGGGCTATCGATGAAATCAAGCGAGCTGCGATTTGGGATGGCAAGAACCTGAACGATCATCCGCCGGTTGATGCCGGAATGGATCGCGCCGGTCGATTCCATCGCGCCCTCGAATTGCTGGATAAGGCGCACAACGACATCGCCCACGAAGAAGACAATCCCTCCGTGCGTGGCCTGCGAAATCGTGCCATCCTGCACATCGACGAAGCGCACCACATCGTTGATCACCTTGTTGTGCAGGCGGCCAGGTACTAGCGATGCCAGCTGTGTATCTTCTGGTCTAACCCACATCGAAAGATAAGGCCCGGGCGGTAAGCCGGGCCTTTTTCCTTATGGTATGAATGTGTGTGAAACCGTCGAGGAAACGTCTCAACGGCGATCCGACGGTCCTCTTTTTCTTGCTCGAACGAACTTCAAGTGAGTTGTTTATGGCGGATCGACATTTGCGGGCTTCGGCGGCTGAACACGACCATCGCTGGCCAACGGCGCTCCTCTCACTGGCCATTGGCACAGCGTTCTTCTCATTGTGGTTCTGGCTGTTGCCGCAGTGGCTCGGCTTCACCGTGGAGACGCCTGCACGTTGGCGATGGCTGGCCGCGGTTCCTTCCGTGCTTGGATTCGCCGTTGCCCTGCGCTGCGTCTGGGATTTTGGATGGACGGGACGCGGTACTCCCGCTCCCATCGCCCCGCCGCAACGGCTGGTTGTGGTTGGCTTCTACAGCTACGTGCGAAACCCAATGTATGTGGGCTTCGCGGCAGGCTGGATTGGATTGTGGGTGATCTTCGGACACGCAAACATGACCGTGGTTGCTGCGGTCGCTGCCGCTGCCCTCGGCGTAGATCTGTTCGTCATCTTCTACGAGGAGCCAACGTTGCGTGGAAAGTTCGGCGAGCAGTACGAAGAATATCGCCGGAACGTACGTCGCTGGTGGCCGCGTCTGCAGGGCTGGAACCAGCCCGGATAAACAAGCCAAGGAAGACCCAAAGTCGATGCCGTTCTTGCCGATACAGGCAAGATGGACCTCTCCGCAATCGCTCTTCAGGGGATCAATCAAGCCGAAATGCAACTGGACGCGACGACAACCAGCCTAGCCAGCGTCGGGGCGTCTGCGAACGGCGGAGGCGTCGACGTTGTCGATGTCGCCTTGCAAATGGTGGCGATGAACTCGGCGGAGATACTTCTTCAACTCAGTCTCAGCACTCTCAAAACCTCAGACCAGCTACAGAAAAATGTAATCGACCTGCTGGCGTAATCTCGCGCGGCCTCACCAGACGTGGCAGGCATTCTCCGCAACCATGGGCTGACCGGCCTTGCATCCCCAGGCCTTCTGAAACTCCGGCATGTTCTGGACGACGCCGTCGACGCGATATTTGCCCGGCGAGTGGGGATCGGTCAGCACTCTAACGCGGCTTACCTCAGGACGACTTTTCTCGCACCACACCCGCCCGAATCCCAGAAAGAAGCGCTGCTCCGGCGTGTAGCCATCGATCTTCTGGCCTTCCTCACCGGTCTTATCGTCCGCAATCATGTGCTCAAGCGCCGCCAGCGCGATGCGCGCGCCGCCGTTGTCGGCAGTGTTCTCCCCCAGAGTTAAGCGCCCATTTAGTTTCTGATCGTCAACCGCCACAAAATTTGAGTACTCGTTGGCCACGCAACTTACGCGCTGCTCAAATTCTTTTCCATCCTGCTCGGTCCACCAATCGTGCAGGTTGCCTTGCGGATCAAATTTGCGCCCCTGGTCATCGAAACCGTGCGTCAGTTCGTGGCCAATGACCAAGCCAATGCCGCCGAAATTGACGGCGTCGTCCATCGACTTGTCGAAAAACGGTGGCTGTAGAATGCCTGCGGGAAAGACTATTTCGTTGAAAGACCCGCTGTAATACGCATTCACCGTCGGCGGAGACATCCTCCACTCCTTGCGGTCGATCGGCTTGTCGATCTTGGCAATGAGGCGTTTCGACTCGAATTCGTTAGCCCGCGCTACGTTGCCGAGCAGGTCGTTGGATTTGATCTGCACGGAACTGTAGTCGCGATACACATCGGGATAACCGATCTTGTTTCGAATTGCGTCGAGCTTCACCTTGGCCTGCTTCTTGGTCTCATCGCTCATCCAGGAGAGTTGGTGGATGTCCTCGGCGAGCGACGTTTCAAGCGCATTAACCATCTTGAGCATGCGCTGCTTGCCGTCTGCGCCGAAGGTGATGTCAACGTATCTTTGTCCCAGCGCCTCGCCCAGTTCGCGGTCCGTGAGGTTGACGCAACGCTTCCAGCGCGCCTGAATCTCCTTTTGCCCGGTGAGCTTCTGCTGAAGCTTGAAGTGAGCATCGACGAAGGGCTGCGAAAGCCAGGGAGCCGCGGCGTTCAGCACGTGCCAGCTCACGTATGTCTTTAGCGATTCGAGCGGCTCAGATTCCAGAACGCCATTCACCTGCTTAAAGTAATCAGGATTGGTGACATTGAGTTGTGGGAAATTTGGCGCGCCCGCCGCTGTGAAGTAGCGGCTCAAATAGAAATTCGGCGCCAGAGCAACTGCATCCTCACGGCTCATCTTGTGGTCGCGATTTTTCGGATCGCGGCGCTTGGTGCGGTCCATCGAGTAGACCGCAAGCAAAGTTTCGATCGATAGCACGGTTTGCGCCGAGTGGGCCGCCT
>JBAPOI010000762.1:0-3189 GCA_049279555.1 Candidatus Sulfotelmatobacter sp. | reverse complement strand
TCAGGCTCCCGAATCAGCGCTCCTAGCCCTCGGCCCAGAGCGTTTCGCGTCATTGGCAATAACCTCCTGGGCGAGCTGGGTGTAACCCTCCGCCCCTTTGCTGTGAATATCGTAAAAAATGATTGGTTTTCCGAAGCTAGGAGCTTCCGCAAGCCTTACGTTGCGTGGAATCACGCTTTGGAAGACTTGGGCTCCGAAAAAACTGCGTAGATCGGTGGCAACTTGACGCGACAAGGTGGTTCGCTCGTCGTACATTGTGAGCAGGATGCCTTCTATTTCGAGGCTAGGATTGAGCGTGCGCCGGATGCGCATAAGGGTATCAAGAAGCTCGGAGACACCCTCCAGGGCTAAGTACTCACATTGGATTGGTACCAAGACAGCGCTGGCGGAAACGAGGGCATTTAGCGTTAGGAGATCGAGGGCTGGAGGGCAGTCCAGGACGATGAATTTATAGCGATCTCTAATTTCGTTGAGGACGGCTTGGAGCTTATATTCGCGATTTTCGGCTAAAACAAGCTCGACGGCGGCGCCAGCGAGGTTTTTGTCGGCGGGGACGACATCTAGACCGTCGACCTGCGACTTCTGGACAATTTTGTCGAAGGATTCGTTAAGAATGAGGCAGTGATAGAGAGTTCTGCGGGCGGGATCTTTGGCAAAGCCGATCGCCGCAGTGGCGTTGGCCTGGGAGTCGCAATCGACGAGAAGTGTCGGTTGTTCCGAAGCAGCGAGGCAAGCCGCGAGATTTACGGCCGTGGTGGTCTTGCCCACGCCACCTTTTTGATTTGCGACGGCAATAATTCGTGCCAACGAATCCCCCGAACCGCGAGAACTTAGCAGAAGCGCGCTGGAGATGCAACTTGTTTCACGTGGAACGTCGGAATGCCCGAATTCGATACGGTTGTTCCACGTGGAACAAAGTCTCGGGTGGCGGCGTCTGAATGTTCCACGTGAAACATTGCCGTGACAACTAGCCTTCGCCTGACCAAGAGCACCACCAACTTGCAATTCAGCGCCTGTCATGCTCTTGACGGTGTTTTGTGATGTTCCACGTGGAACGCAGCCCCATCGATTCAGGCGTTGCTATCGCACGCGTTGTGTCGAAAATTAGAGGCAATACGTGTTCCACGTGGAACGCTCTGAGTGAATTTCAATGCGGAGGCGCTGAGTAGTGGATGCGTTCTTGAACTCGAAGTTTGGAAGAGCCGCATGGGCCGCTTCGATTCTTGCAATTAGATACCTTGGGAGTGAGGTCTGAAAGTCGATCGCGAA
The DNA here is from genome assembly GCA_049279555.1 of Candidatus Sulfotelmatobacter sp. Lineage (GTDB taxonomy): Bacteria > Acidobacteriota > Terriglobia > Terriglobales > Acidobacteriaceae > Sulfotelmatobacter. The sequence continues at coordinate 1,920 of JBAPOI010000762.1, read as the reverse complement.
GAAACTGATCGTCGAAAATCAGAGAAGTGCTTATGTTTCAGGTCGTTACGCCGACAGGTCAGGCTTTTCGAGAGCCGACGAGCAGGTAGCGGCGCAGGGAATTTGGAACGGAGATCGGCTCGCGCCATTCCCAGTGAATCCCCCGCCTGGCCTGGTCGAGATCCCGGCCGCCGATCCAGAGAATAACCTGTTTGGCTGCAACACGTTCCGAGGCGGCCCAGGCCAAGAACGGTTCGAACTCGCCAACAGCGCGCGAGCAGACGAAATCGACGGGGGTGATCTCCTCGCCTAGCTCTTCATACCGGCTGACGAGCACTCTCGTGTCTGGAAGTTCAATGTTTCTTAGCACTTCCGCGAGAAACGTGGCCTTCTTCATATTGGATTCCACCAAGAGAGTAAGAAGCTCTGGGCGGATGATTTTCAGCGGAATTCCGGGGAATCCAGCGCCGGAGCCGACGTCGGCGAGCCGACCGTTTTCCACAGGCACGGCGACTGCCGCAAACATGCTTTCGCAGAAATGACGATATAGTATCTCCAAAGGGTCGCGGATCGCGGTCAAATTTATCTTCTCATTCCGAGTCAGCAAAAGTCTCATATATTGTTGAATCTGCTCGACTTGTTTATCATCTGCGGACAATTGAAATTCGCCAAGTGCACGCCGAATCGTTTCCACTGAGAGGATGGCTGGGCTGGACGTTGTCATATATGTTACTATTCAATTACTGATCTGTGGAAATCTCTGAGACTGTTGAAAGTACCGGTTTTAGTAGGTACTTCGGGCCGAAAAATCCCGCGACAGCGTCCACCACGAAGTGCCAAATCATCACCGGAATCACTCCATCGTACGCGATTCGCGCCGTTCCGAAAACTGCTCCGACGACCAGTGTGCTCAACAACCCACCGCGTCCTTGATATAGATGCGCCAGACCGAAAAAGGCTGAGGAAACCAGCACGACGCCCCAGGGGGCCAGCCCAGCCCGAGCCAAAGCCGCCATTGCGAAGCCCCGGTATAGAAACTCCTCGCACACACCCGCGGTGACTGCCAGTGCCAAGTAAGGGAGCATCTCCGAAGGTGACTGAGGCAGAATTCGCTCGGCGAGCGTCCGCATGAACTCGTTGGATTTTCCCGGCGACCTACCCATGCGCCGCAAATTGAGCCATTGGAAGCCGCCAAAAGTCGCGGCGCCGACAATTGCCGCGAGGAAAATTCGCAAATATCCGTGAACGACCAAGCCCATCTGGTCGAGGGTCAGACCGCGCGCCCACGAGCGCCAAGCGACGATGCCGACGGCGGTCCACTGAAAAGCGATCGTCGAGGCGTAAAGCGAAAGGCGCTCACGACGGCCGATTTGGGGAAGGGCTAATAGCTTTTGCAGCCGCATCTTTCCGCGCAAGGGCAGAAGCACGCCCAATACGATAAAGATGAGCCAGAAGTCCCAAGGCATCCGGGGATGAAACCACGTTCCGCGGCGCGGCGCAACTTGCTGCGGCGTGTCGGGCGCAGAGCTCTGTTCTGCGCGCGGAGCATGTTACCGTTCGCAACGCGCGCGGCATCGTTATAATGGTACGAAGCAGCGAGGTGAATTCTTGGCGACACCAGTAAAGCTGACATCGATGGCAAAAGCGGCAGGCTGCGCGGCGAAACTGAATCCCGCGACGCTGGACGCTGTCTTGCGCAACCTTCCAAAGCAGACGGATCCGAATGTACTTGTAGGATTCGACACCAACGACGACGCGGGAATTTATCTTATTGGAGAGGGGATGGCGCTGGTCCAGACCGTCGATTTTTTCACACCTATTGTCGATGACCCGTTTCTCTTCGGACAGATCGCCGCGGCCAACTCGTTGAGCGATGTTTACGCCATGGGCGGCCGGCCGATTTCGTCGTTGTCCATCGTGGGCTTTCCCGAGAAAGGCGAT
>JBAPOI010000761.1:0-1754 GCA_049279555.1 Candidatus Sulfotelmatobacter sp. | reverse complement strand
ACATTGCTCGGTCGCGCAGACGAAGTGATCGAATGAACTGTTTGCAATGCAGTATTTAGCTGCGGCGAATGTCCGAGTTGGGTCGATGTCGTTGATAAAGTAGCGGATGAGGGTCGTGCGGGTCTCCATTGCGCCTTTTATCCTTCGATCCTCCGGATTGGGACGGTGTTTTTGACCTCCGTGCGACGCTTGATGGGACTGCCGCTCACATGGCGCTTGCTGCCAGCGCGTCGGGAGGCGGCTGCCAGAGTTGGCTGGCGAGCGTCTTGAGGTTTTGCACGATGGCGGCGAGGACGAACTCGTCGCGCGCGCCGGAAAGACCGCGCAGCGCATGCGCTCGAAGCGATGATGGGTCTTGAGGTGCGCAAATCGCATCTCTACCTTCTTGCGCTCATTGCGTGATCGGTCGAACTCCGGCGTACCCACGAAGCTGCGGGCATAATCCCGGGCATCCTCATGGACGTCGCGTTCGATCTTGCGCGAGGGCGTGTTCGGACTGCATTGCGGCTTGAGTGGACATGCGCGGCAGTCGCGTCTCGATGCCCGATAGCGAATCTTGTGGTCGACGCTGACGTTGCCAGTGGTCTTGAGCAGCTTGTTGGTGGGGCAGACGTAGACGTTACGTTCGCGATCAAACGTGAAGTCGCTGCTTGAGAATGTTCCATCATCGCGTTGGCTCTTGTCCTTAGCAGGAATGTGCGGCGTGATGCCGGTGCCGGCGAGCCAGTCGAGGAATTTGCCGGTTCCATATGCCGTGTCGGCGACGAGGCGCTTGGCCTTGAGCCCTAACCGATGCTGCGTTCGCTTGATCATGGTTTTGGTCACGGCCACTTCGTCGTAGGTACGGGCCGGCGTGGCCTCCACGTCGACGATGACCGCATTAGCGAGGTCGATCAGATAGTTGAGCCCGTAACCGAATTGAACGCGCTTGTTGGCTTTGGCGGTCCAGGCCGAACACGGGTCCACCGGCGAGATCGCCTTCGGCACCTTGCGATCCGCATCGAGATCTTCGTCATCGAGAGCGCCGAGAAACTCGGCAACCGCCCGCGTCTGACGTTCCGGCAACGACCAGTCGATCTCGTCGGGGGCCTTGGCATGGTATCGGCTGGCGTCCGCTTCCATGACGCTGGCATCGACCGCGAAGGCTTCACCCTTGACCAGGCCGGCATCCATGCACGCCCGCACCACCGCCTCGAATATCTGGCGGAACAAGTCGCTATCGCGGAACCGGCCGTGACGATTGACCGAGAACGTCGAGTGATCGGGCACCTTGGCGTCGAGATCGAGCCGGCAGAACCACCTGTAGGCCAGATGCAACTCGACTTCCTCACACAGCTTTCGCTCAAAACGGATACCGTAGCAGTAGCCCACGATCAGCATCCGGATCATCAGCTCGGGATCGATCGAGGGCCGGCCAATCTCGCTGTAAAAGGGCGCCAACTTCTCGCGAAGCTCCCCCAGTATGCGGGTCACAACCGGATTGATCCGGCGTAACAGATGGCCCACCGGGATACGTCGTTCGAGGTTAAATAGGTAAAACAACTGGCTCTGGTCGCCGGTCTGTCGACCCATCATGGCAAACCTCCACCGCCGAATCTCTCCAGACGACGGAATCACTGTTCGCCGATTAGGGCCAAGCCTTTTTCAACACCATCGGCCATTTTCTGCCGCACGCACCCGCAGCAAAAGCAGCAAGCCATTTCGCCGATCACCACAAAGGAAGGCCGATCGGGCGCGGGCGAGCAGCGTGTGCG
>JBAPOI010000760.1:0-4892 GCA_049279555.1 Candidatus Sulfotelmatobacter sp. | reverse complement strand
ACCAAGACTGAGGGGGTCGGAATGGGACTGTCGATCAGCCGCTCCATTATTGATGCTCACGCCGGCCGTTTGTGGGTTACGCCGGGGTCTGAGTATGGGGCCATTTTCCAATTCACTGTGCCAATGGCAGACACCTCAGATGAGCCAGCCTCCTAGTATCGTGTTCGTCATCGATGACGATGATTCAGTCCGCAGAGCCCTGCGGCGGCTGATCCACTCCGTGGGTTTGCAGGCCGAGCTTTTCGGCTCAGCGAGGGAATTTCTGGAGAGGCAGTGGCCGGACGTGCCTAGCTGCATGATCCTCGACATCCGATTGCCAGGAATAAGTGGGCTTGATTTCCAGCGTCGGTTGACCGAGGCCAAGATCCACATTCCCATAATATTCATCACTGGCCACGGCGATATCCCAATGACGGTGCGAGCTATGAAGGCGGGCGCAGTCGAATTCCTGACCAAGCCTTTCCGCGATCAAGATCTGCTCGACGCGATCCACCAGGCGTTGGAGCGGGACCGCGTAAGGCGCCAGCAAGAGGCGGGAATTGCCGCCTTGCGCGAGCGTTTCGAATCGCTGACCCCGCGGGAGCAGGAAGTGCTGCCGTGGGTGGTCTCTGGCCTGCTCAACAAGCAGATCGCCGCCGAGATTGGAACTACGGAAGCCACAGTCAAAGTTCACCGCAGCCAACTCATGCATAAAATGGGTGCCGAGTCCTTGGCCGACTTGGTGAGGATGTCTGAAAAAATCGGCATTCCTGTCAGAAAGTCCTAAACCTTGGTAAAGCTCATCCTTCCCAACGTCTAGTAAATCCGCCCGAACGCTCAATAGCTTCGTCCCCGCTCCCCGTGTACTTTCTGGATTGAAAGGCTGGTTTGTTGGCGTTTGGTTCGGGGACGGAGTAAGAGACGAAGATGGTCACTCCCACGGCTAGTCCGGCAAGCGGAACTTCGGAAGCCCTCGTCATCTCGGTCATTGACGATGACGGGTCGATCCGCCGGGCCCTGGAAAGGCTGATCCGTTCATTTGGCTTTCCGGTCGTGGGCTTCTCGTCGGCGCACGAATTCCTGCTCTCCACTCATGTGCGCGATACGGCGTGTCTAATTCTCGATGTGCAAATGCCGCGCATGAATGGGCTGCAGCTTCAGAGTCATTTGGCACGGACAGGTAGCCGGATACCGATTATCTTCATCACCGCTTACCCAGACGAGAGGCAGCGCACCCGGGCGCTCCGGGCTGGGGCTGTGGACTTCCTGGAGAAGCCGTTCAGAGACGCTGCGTTGCTCGACAGAATTCGCCGGGCCTTGAGAATTGGCACCGTGGAGAAACTACCGCGATGACTTCCGGCTTCCACCTCGAAGAAATAGTAGGAGAGAGCCCCGCGCTGAAACGCGTGCTGGAGGACGCCAGGACTGTGGCCCCCCACGATACCGCAGTGCTCATTCTGGGGGAGACCGGCACGGGCAAGGAAGTGATCGCCCGCGCCGTCCATCGCATGAGTGCCCGCAAAGATTTGAGCTTCATCAAAACGAATTGCGCCGCTATCCCCACTGGGTTGCTCGAAAGCGAGCTGTTCGGCCACGAAACCGGCGCATTCACGGGAGCGTTAAACCAGAAAATCGGGCGGCTGGAGTTGGCCAACAAGGGAACGTTATTGCTGGACGAAGTGGGAGACCTCCCTTTGGAACTGCAGCCGAAGCTTCTGCGCGTGTTGCAGGACGGCGAATTCGAGAGGCTGGGCAGCACCAAGACCATCCGGGTTAACATACGCCTGATCGCAGCTACGAACCATGATCTGGCGGCTCGCATGGCCGAAGGTCAGTTCCGCAGTGACCTCTATTACCGCCTCAGCGTTTTTCCTATCCGCCTACCGGCGCTGCGGGAACGGCCGAGCGATATTCCCCTGTTGGTGCGCCACTTCGTCGAGAAGTATGCCCGGCGCATGAATAAGCAAATCGAAACCATCCCCAGCGAAACCATGAATGCGCTGGTGGGCTGGGGATGGCCGGGAAACGTGAGAGAGCTGGAAAACCTCATCGAACGGTCCATCATACTTTCCAATGGTTCGACGCTCAATGCTCCCCTAGAGGAACTGGCACTGGGCACCGAGGAGCCGTACCCGGACACGATAGAAAGCGTGCAACGCAAACATATTATTCGCGCGCTACGCGAAACGGGCGGAGTGATCGACGGACCCCGCGGAGCCGCGGCGCATTTAGGGATGAAAAGGACAACTCTGCAGTCCTTGATGCAGAGACTAGGAATTTCTGGTCAGCCAGAGAAAAGTTAATCGAGCGATTACCACCAACTGTGACTTGGACGAGGTTGGAAATACGTAAGTAATCCGGCACCTTACAGGGCTTCTTCCAACGGTCCGGAAACGGGGCTGGAGGAGATCAACGGCAATCTCCTGGAAGAGGACTTCTAGCTGTAAAGGTAGCCAGTCCCAGGTTGTGAGGGTGAGCGCCGATTTCAACACTTGTCGAGCCCGTTATAATCACGCCGATGGCCAGCGACGCCTTTCTCTCGTGGGCGAATCGGACCGTGCTTCGCCCGGGCCGCGAAGAGCCCTACCTGTCGATCCAGGACATCGTCGTTTTCGTCCGCGATCTGGAAGTGAGTAAGCGATTCTACTTGCAACAATTGGGCTTCGAACTTATCACAGAACAACGCCTTCCCACTGGCGAATGCTGGATCGAAGTGGCGCCTCCCGACGGTAGCGCGAATCTCGCGCTGGTTGAACCAAAGCCCGACTCGCCGGAATACAAACTGATTGGCGGCTACCGCTGGGTCCTATTCATGACCGAAGATGTCGACGCCAAGTACAAAGAATGGAGCGAACGCGGTGTCCGTTTCACAACTGCTCCGGAGACGCCGGGGTGGGGCGGCACCTATGCGCGTTTCGAAGATCCGGACGGGAATGCGTTTGGCCTGGAAGGGTTCGATGAGGTGAGGCAAAGCCTGGAGTTGCGCCGGCAGGCGCACGCCCAGAAACTAGAATCCGAACGCCGCACGGCCCAGGAACTGGAAATCGCGCGACAGGTGCAGGCGCGCTTGTTTCCGCAGATTCAGCCGGAGTTGAAAACGGTCGAATACGCGGGTATCTGCGTACAGGCGCGACAGGTAGGAGGGGATTATTTCGACTTCCTGAATCTCGGGCCGCAGCGGCTGGGGTGGATCATCGGCGACGTTTCCGGCAAGGGGATTGCCGCAGCTCTGCTGATGGCAAATCTGCAGGCCAGCCTGCGGAGCCAGTCGGCGCTGGCTTTCGATGAGCCCGAGACGTTGCTCCGATCTGTGAACCGCCTGTTCTACGACAATACCGGCGACAGTGCCTATGCCTCGCTTTTCTTTGCCGATTACGACGAGGCGGCGGGGCGACTGCGCTACGTGAATTGCGGCCACTTGTCGGGTCTGTTGGTAAGATGCGATGGCAAAGTGGATCGGCTCGAGTCCACCAGCCCGCTGCTCGGGCTGTTCAGGGATTGGAATTGTTCGATGCGGGAGCAGCGCCTTTCTCCGGGGGATGTGCTTGCGCTTTACACGGATGGCATCACCGAAGCCAGCAACGAGCGAGGAGACGAATTTGGCGAGCAGTGCCTGATTGAATCACTTCAGCAACATCGGAACCTGCCGTGCCAGGCTTTGCTGACCGCAATCGTTGAAGGTGTTCAGCGATTCAGTTTTCAGGAACAACACGACGACATCACAGCGATCGTTGCGAAGTTCAAGGCTAGCTGACAGTGGATTGAATGGCCTCTTTATTTACTCCGGCCGGTGGTACGATCCCCTATGAAAAGAATCAGCGCCTTCTTGCCGTTGCTGAGTTTGCTTCTGCTCGCCTCGCTGGTCTTCCAGGCCTGCAACTCCCTCAATCCGTTGTGCGGAAGCGCTCGGCCGGCGCCGATCATCGGATCCCTTTCCGCCAGCACGATTACTCTGGCTGAAGTGCAGCAGGGCTTTGTTCTCGATGTGTATGGCGCGAAGTTTGTTTCGTCCTCCGTTGTGGTCATCAACGGAATCAATCTGGACACCCTGGTCACAAGCAGTACGCAGTTGCAGTTCACGATTACTACCGCCGTGATCTCCGCGCCTGGAACCGCCAATGTGACGGTCAACACTCCCAGCGGGAACTCAGGAGATGTGGGCTGTACCAGCGGTGGAACCAGCAGCGCGCTTGTCTTGACTATTACCTAACGGGAACATCTCCTCAGAGCTTTAGAGTCTTGAAGACTACTTGGTCCGTCGACGTTAACCACCCCAAGGATTTATCTGAGCTGGAATTTCCGCTTGGGGCTTGCGGAAGGCTGAGTGGCGCGTCGACTCATGGCAGAGGCAAGGGGTCTGAAAAGCAGTTCAGTGCAATACCGACTTTGGCTATATAAATATAGCTATGACCTCCCTTCGCCGTGTCGCAATGCTCGCTCGTAGCCAAAAGTTTTGCCGATATCCGAAAACCAGATCGGCGGTTTGCGCATTCAGAGCGATTCAAGTGTCCATAGTTTTGCTAGTGCTGTTGTCGATGACGCAACCATCGCGAGCGTTTGCGGCGAATCCTGATCTGGAGACGGTGCTAACTGGCTCGCGCCAGCGTATTGAGAAATTGGACTACCGCGTGACCGGGCGCCTCACCAGGGTGGAAGGCGATGGCAAACGCACGAGCTACAAGTTTGTCGGCAAAGCTCACTGGTTTCCCGATGGTCTGCGCGTGCTATGCGAGATCTCGGGACCCGGCTCAGAGAAGACGAGCGTTCTTCTGCATATGACCGTGAGCGGGCATGTGACTATCGAGGCCGAGCTTCCGGGCGAGAAGACCGCGAGCGTGTTGCCATTCGAACATTGGAACGACCCACTCGTGGGAACAGACTTCTCCTATGAAGACATGGTAGAGAGCCAGTTC
>JBAPOI010000759.1:0-10052 GCA_049279555.1 Candidatus Sulfotelmatobacter sp. | reverse complement strand
CCCCAAATACTGCGCCGAAGGCTGCTTCAAATAAATTTCCGTATCGAACACCATCTTGGCCAGCGCTTCGTGATAGCGCTGCATCAACGCCGCATAATCGTTGCGATGCCGTTCCCAGATTCCGTGTATCCCGGCCTTGTCATAAAATTTTTCCAGCAGCGTTCCAAACCCCGCAATCATCGACGCATCCGGCGGTAATTCCTCCTCTTTCACTCGCGGCACAAAATGCGGAGGCCCATCCATGTACAGCGCCAGCGAAATATAAGGCGACAAGCTGCGCGTCGTGTTCCTCTCCACCGTCCGTCCCTGGTAGAAGTCGCACAGATTCGTCAGCGCCTGTTGCCCTTCTTCCGAGCTACGCAGATTCTTCGCTACCTCCGCCCGCACATTCAGCCGCGTCGCATCCGAGATATTCAAGTCCTGGTCGTAGCCGCACGCGTTCAACGCCGTCAGCACCGAAAAAACCGTCTCGCTAGTATCGAGCGATATCGGCGTCCGGTTCGACGGAACTATGTTGGGCGGAGCTTTCGGCTGCTCCGGTTTCGAAGTAGATTGACCCTCCTTCTTTCCCGGCTGATCCTCCGTCGCTGTATCCTTCGACGAAGATTGCCCCGGCGGAGTCTGATCCTGCGAGGTCTGACCCGGTGATGGTTGATCCTGCGAAGCCTGATTCTGACTAGGTTGGTCCTGCGTGGATTTATCCTGCGACGACTGGTCCTGCCCCACGCACACCGCAGCCAGCAGCCCCAGCACGGCCGCAAACAACGCACTTCGCAGTCGCAAACTCAGGAAACCCTCCACCGGATTATTGCCGTTCCAGGCACTCAATACCCTCAAGTGTAAGGACTTCCACGCAGAGGGTCAAACCCGCCGCGGCGACATTTCGGGTCAGAAGGTAAACCGCCCACCCACTGTCGGAGCACAGTTGTTGTTGTAGTTATAAGGTACGCCGGGTTTGTGAGGGATTGCGATGGCCAGACCGCCGCTCACCCAGGAATACGCAATTCCGGCAAAAGCGTCGAAACGCTTGGTGATGTGATGGTCAAGATAGAGCGATCCCTCGTTGAGCGTGCCCGCGCAGGAACTGCGGAAACCGGCTGTAGTCGAGCAGGTCGGCGGAAGACGGAAGTCATTCTGACGCTGCTGATACCAGGAGAAAGTGACGTCGGTTTTGTCGTCGACGGCGTACTTCGCGCCCATCCACCAGATATTCACCAACTTTTCAGAATCAAGATTGTTGTCCTCGACCCCACTCATGAAATAACCGCCCTGGTCCGAAGCGCCAACCCCCAACGGGTTCGTCGGATTGTTCTGCCAGATATATTCGTAGCCGGCAAAAAACTTGACCGGCTCCCACGTATATTTAGCCGCAACCATAATGGCGCGGTTGTCGGTCACGATTCCATATACCGTATTATGCGTGTCGATCAAGTTGGTTCCGTTGATAGGGTTGGTATTGATGCTGTCGGTGGTCGACTGATAGGACGCCGTTGGACTCTGAGGCCCAAGCAACGGGTTCAATACGCTGATCGCCTGGTTATACTGCTGGAAGACAAAGTCGGCGGAAAACTTGCCGTAGTTTCCGCCGAGGTTGAATCCATAGGCGTTGTTCTTCGCCTGCTCCGGCGTACAAGTGGTGGCAGTCCAAGTTGCGGATGCCGAATAGCAGCCGGCAGAACCGTCGGCGAATTTATACATCGCGCCGAAATGCACCGGGCCATAGGCGATGCGATACTTCACGGCGTTGTCCCAGCGGCTGTTCTCGGTATCGCCGCCGCCGGCCATCGTGCCGTTATACCCGATGTAGGAAAAGGCATAAGCGCCGCTGGCCGGATCGTAAAGCAGCATCGCATCGGTACCGAGAGAGCGTTGGCGCCCAAAGGTTAGCTCGCCGTAGTGCGTGGACGATATGCCTCCATAGTATTGATCATTGAACGGTTGGCCCGCGCGCGCGCCATCGATAGCGATCGAATAGCTGGCCCTGGGAAGGCCGTTGTTCATGGTGTCGGTAGCGGACGCATTGGCCAGCAGGCCGGACTGCGGATTGGTGCCAGTGGAAGCGTTGAACACAACCGACCAGCCCGGCAGAAACTCTTCCTTGCCTCTAATGCCGAAGCCCGTCTGCGACAGATTGTTCGGTGCCACGAGGAATCGATGTTGATAGCCGTTGCGGTTCACCAGCGCTTCGCCCTCATAGTTAGAGCCGTTTTCCGGCAAGCCGTGGCTCACCCAGCCGGCGCCCACGTCATACGCACCATAGACCGTGATGCCATGCCAGGTCAGAGCGCAATCGGTGGTGGCGAACTCGTGGCCGCTCGTGCAGGGGTCGGGTGTCTTTTGAGCAAAGGTTAAGGATGAGGAAAGAAAAAAACCAACCGCTGCGATAAATAGATAAGCCTTGCGCATTTCGACCTCGAAAAATCACTGATTTAAAATGGAACGCGCAAGTGTACATGAGATACGATTATGGTGTCTAGAAGTGTACGGTATGGTGTCTTTTGCGCTAAGTCCGCAAGGACAAACTTATGCGGATGCGACTGAGTTGACCGGGAATTTCGTTATCGTTACGATTGCTTCCCGATGCAGAAAAAAAAGAACGGCAAATCCGGAGAGAACATTGAGGGACTGCTGAAGCTTCGCGATGCAGCTTTGCAACTGGGGATCAGCTTTCCAACGATTAAGCAGTGGATTTACAAAAAGAAGATTCGCAGCGTCAAAACCGCAGGGGGACATCACCGCATCCCGCAGGCCGAACTCGATCGATTACTTTTCCGAACCCGCGGAAAAACCGAAAAAGAACGTCACGACGTTCTGCGCCGGGTCAGCGGCCGCAATCAATTAGTCGGACGCATCGACGCCGTCCGCATCAGCGGCCTGATGGCGGAAATTATGATTTCGATCGGCGGCCAGCAAATCACCTCGATTATCACCGCTCGCTCCGCTCGCGAAATGCAGCTCAAGCCCGGCCAAACCGCCGCCGCCCTCATCAAAGCCACAGAAGTGATGATCCTGCGTATCTGACATGAAAAGTATCTGACATGAAAAAACGATTCTTCAGATTTTTCATCCTGCTGCTTTTCTCCATCGCGCTGCAAGCCGCGTTTCTTCAATGCCAGCAGCTCACCATTCAACCCGAAACCGGCAAACCCACAGTGCTGTCCAGGGCTGACATCGAAGCTTTGCCCCACAGTAAGGTCACAACCGCCGCTGCCGATTCTCCGGTCACGTTCGACGTGGTGACGCTCAAATCTGTGTTGGAGCGAGCGGGAATTACTTTCGACAAACTGAGCGGAAAGCGCCTCGCCTCTTGTCTTTTAGTCGAAGCCGCCGACGGCTATCGCGTCGTGATTGCTCTCCCGGAGCTCGACCCCGCCTTCACCGACAAACAAGTCTTCCTGGCTTTCTCGAAAAACGGGAAGCCGCTCGACGAAAAAGAAGGCCCCTACCGCATCGTCATTCCCGACGAAAAAAGAATGGCCCGCTGGGTCCGCCAAGTCACAACTTTGAAGATTGTGGATGTGAATTGAGAAGATTGTGGATGTGAACCGGCTGGCCGGTGTTCTTGCCTCTGTTTATCGGCTTCTGCTCATGCCTTCGGTTGATGGCTTTGCTGTTGCTTCTTGGTTGGCGCGCTTTGGGTGGCATCCTGGCTTGGGTGGGGCTTTGAGTGGGACCTGGCTTTGCGCCTAGCCTTGGGTGGAGCAGCGGTTCACCGCTGCGATAAATGATCGGCTCTTGATTTCGGCCTTAGCCGCTGAGGGACCTTATACCTTCTGGTCTGCAGCCGGAAATTTTGGGAACTTCTACCCGCGCACGCTGATCCTCGAGAACGACAATACCGCTCGCGACGAGATCGGCCGCCCCATGCTCATTGCCGGACGGAAGGTCGTAAAAATCAGCATCCTCTTTACTTGCGGCAGAAGCTGCTGCGACTCGCCGGGATCGGAAAGGATCCTGTAGTCCTGCACGCGCCCGTTCTTGTCGACGTACGCTTCAATCACCAGCGAATCCGTGTTCATGGAACTCAGCGTCGTGCCGAAAACGCTCTGCTGCAGCTCCGGCCCGGTATTCAGCACCAGCGGCACATCTTGATTATTCGCCTGCAATTGTCCCGGCATCGCCAGGATCGCCGTCACCAAACCAAAAATCAACAGCGCGCAAACCAGGCCCGCCGTTGCCGGCACCATAAACGCTTCCAGAGCGTTTTCCAGTCGTACCCGCAAGCCTTCGAATCGCCCACGCCGCGTCTCCGCCGCTTCCCGCGAAATCGCCAGCCGCAACTTCAATCCAAGATCCGCCGGCTCCTTCGGACGACCCACGCTCACCAGCATCTGCTGCGTTCTTCGCAGCGACGAATATTCGCGATTACAAGCCGTGCACCCATCCAAATGCTCCTGCAACGCACGCATCTGGTTCCCCGTAACCGCTCCATCCAAATACGGAGACAACAACTCCTTCGCGCCCGAACACTTGAGCGTCATGCCCTTCGCCGAAAGAAACTTCGTGGCCATGTATTTCATGGCGTCACCTCAATTTCTCCCCCTCCAGCAACCTGTCGCGGCAAGTTCGCCGCGTCTTCCTCCGGGGCTGTGAGCCCCCACTCCCCGCCCACCTCACGGACGTACGGCGCCAGCCGCTCTTTCAGCGCCTGCCTCCCGCGAGTCAATCGCGACTTCACTGTGCCCAGTGAAATCTGCAGCAGTTCTGCGATCTCTTCATACGACATCTCTTCCAGATCGCGCAGAATCAAAGTCGTCCGGTAGGGTTCCGGAATCTGCCGCAGCTCCTCGTCCACTCTCCGCTGCACTTCCTGATGCGCCATCGTGTCGAACGGAGAATCGTGCTGATCGGTCAATGCGCTCTGCATCGCACCATCCCCGTTCGCCAAACCTTCCGATTCCGCCGGCTCAATCGACGTCTCATGCGCCTTATGCCGGAACCACCACCGCTTCCGGTTCGCCGCTTCGTGCAGCGCAATCCGGTAAATCCAAGTCTTTAAACTTGACTCCCCATGAAAGTGCTTCATCCCGCGGAAGACTTTCAGGAATACATCCTGCGTCGTATCCGCCGCGTCCGCCGGATCGCTCACCATGCGGTAGACCAAACCGTAAACCGGCCGCTGAAATTCGCCAATTAACCAGGCGTAAGCCGCTTCCGAGCCGGCCTTCAGTTCCGCGACAATCGTCGCCTCTTCGGCCCGTGCTCCAATCGCGCTTGCCAGATCTCCCAAGGTGGTCGCTCCCGCCACTATCGGCGTCCCTCGATTATAGGATTTTCCACCGCATCCCGCACCGAAAAAGCACTTCTCGCCTCCGCGACCCGAGCTATCAGCCTGTTATCATAGACTCCGCTCGCGTCTCGCGAGTTCCCGCCGCTAAGTGATTTATTTGCAACAGCCAGAAAGGTCGACCGATAGGTCTGGCGAATCGGGGGATAAAATAAGGAGAAGACAGGGAGAAACAGACACAGAAAGACTACAAACTTAAGATCCTTAACCGTTACGCCGTTGTCGCTGCCTTGGCCCCTGCTGGAAGCCTTTTAAGGATTTCCTCCAAAGCGCTCAGCAACTTTCCCGGCCCCTTGTCCATCTCGAGTCCAGACTTTTCGAGAAACGCAAACGCCCCATCCGCCTGCAGCTTCGTGGCGTTCTTTTGCGACATTCCGGTCAACACCACCACTGGAATCCCCTTCGTCGTCGCATCCTTCTTCAGTGCGCCCAGCACCTCAGGGCCGCTCATCTTCGGCAACAGCATATCCAGCAGGATCAAATCCGGCAATTTCTCCCGCGCCAGGCGCAACGCTTCATCCCCGTCGACCGCGCTAGTGACGTCATAGCCTGCCCGCGCCAGCGCCCGCTCCGTCGCCAGTCGCAGAAACTTGCTGTCTTCCACCAGCAATAACTTGGTCATGCCCGCCTGCACCTCCGCCATTCCGCATGTCGGTCAGCAGCATGAAAGAACCGACGCGACACGGAATTCGCCATCCCAAATAACCATCGGCAGATTTCGCAGGAAGCCCAGCCCGGTGTCGATAAGTACTTTTTAACCTAACTGCGCATTCACGATGTCGGCGGCTGCGGCTGCAACAGCCTTGCCACCAGCGCCGTACACACGCGTCGCGCTTCTGCCGCTTCCTTCGGCCCGATCTTCTTTTCGATCAGCAGCATCGCAGTTCCATGAAGCACCATCCACAAGGCCATCAGCAAATCTTCGTGATTGTCCGGAACCGGCCCCAGCCTTGCCAGCAGCTTTCGCCTCATCGCCTCCCGCGACGGCCAGCCCCCAGGTTTGGCTCCGGCTCGAATCGCTCGCGGCGAATGAAACAGTTCATAGTCTCGTTGATGAAGCAACAAGTACTCGTGGGAATGGGTTACTGCAAACTCCAGAAAGCGTTCACAACCCTCTTCCGGAGTAGCCGCGCTTTCGAGCCGCGCCGCCAGCTCCAGCCGGATGCGCAGCAGCAGTGCGCGAAGAATATCCTCCCTCGTCCGGAAGCGCCGGTAGACCGATGGCGTATTCGTCCGCGCCGCTTTGGCCACGGCCCGCATCGTCAGCGCTTTCTCCCCACCCTGCCTCCACAGCTTTTGCGCTGCTTTCAGAATCAGGGCTTCCAGATCCGGATCGGGTCGCCGTGGCATCTTCGTTCGTCCTTCAGGAGAGTGAGCCTCTCTCCGCGATGTCTACTGCCTTATATAGTACCTACAACCCGCTTCCCATTCCTAAGTTGTATGTATGCAGGTCACTCGATCACACAGAGGTTCGTCTCCAATATATTCTGTTGACATCGTATAGTTAACGCTGTAGAAGGTATGGGCAGTGGCCCTCCTCACGTAACTTTCGTTACAGGCCATCCGTGCCGCCCGGTCGCAAGCGGGCCGCGCATCAGATTTACCCCCACGCACCAAAAGGACGGCGCAAGCCGTCCCGCGTCTGCAAGAGCAGGTCTTAGGTCCTGGGCTCATCTCTCACTCTGCGAGAAGGACCCAAAACCTCGCCCCAAAATAATCTTTGTCATTCCGAGCAAGCCGGAGCGACAGCGACGGTGCCGTCGAGGGCCTGCCCTGAGCCTGCCGAAGGGAACCTGCTGTTTCCTTGCGCACCAATAAAAACGCGGCCACCGTGGCCGCGTACTTTTCTTGGAACGTACTCCACCATGACACACCAAACCAGACAACGTCAGTCCCAAAAGTACATAAATCCCAATTCAGGAACTGAGAAGGCCACGAGTCCCACTCGGCCGATCAAGTTGCTCGTGTGGAGCGGACACTCTTGTCCGCTGCCTTTGACGTTGATCTTGATTTAGACCTCGATCCTTTAGGATCGTGCACATACCCGTGCAGCCCCGTGGAAGAGCGGCGCTTCAGCGCCGCGTAAAGCGCGTAAATAAGGAACCCGGCTTCAGCCTACCCGCAATCAAAAAGCGGGCCGACACCTCCGGACCGCTTTCCATATGCAATTTCGCCGCGTGCCCCATCCTTGCCGCGTTCTCTGCGGCAAGGGTTAAGAGCGTACACTGCTCACCTTCCATGCGCGGACCAGTCTAAACGGTGTTTCAAATAGGTCCTCCACTATGAATACACTCCGAAGGAATCGGCTCCGAGGTTTGCCGCTGCTGAGTCCCGCAGCGATCGTATTTTTATTCACCACGTCGCTATTCGCCGCTCCCATGTCCGAGATGGACCGCGAACACCTGCTGGTGCATTTTGAGATGACTACGCAAATGGTTGCCGAAGAGGTAAGTGGGTTGTCCCCCGCGCAACTTGAGTACAGGGCTTCGCCGGACCGCTGGAGCATCCGGGAAGTCGTCTCCCATCTCGCGGTGGCCGAACCGGACTATTGGCGCATGCTACAGAAAGACGTCAAGGCTGCCCCGGATATGAAGGACAAGAAATCCCAGGTTACCGACGCCGATGTCATGTGGTACGGAATCGATCGCGTTGTGCATACCAAGACCGGCGGTGGACACGAAAAAGTCGAGACCTACAAGGACCTGGGTGAGGCTCTGGGCAAGTTTCAGACGCTGCGTGCCTCTATGATCGAATACGTTAAGACGACCGATGACGACCTGCGTGCCCACAGCTTTGGAGACTACGGAGAAGGGATCGATTGCTGGCAATGGATGCTGGAAATCTCCACCCACTCCGAACGGCACATCAACCAGATACGTGAGATCAAGAACGCTCCGAACTTCCCGAAGAAATGAACAGATTGCCGGGTGCCCCACAGCCTGCCCTGAGCGTAGTCGAAGGGGATCCCTACCTTCTACAGTTCCTCAGCCATCTCTGGGGATTTCTTGCCTCATCGCCAGTCTCGCTAGGGAAATAGGACCGGGAGGGGCACGAGTCCTGCAGCAACCGCCCGCATGTGTGGAGCGGACACTCTTGTCCGCTGCCTTTGATCTTGATCTTGATTTTGATTTTGATTCTTGGTCTTGATTTTGATCTTCTAGCATCGTGCACGGACCCGTGCAATCCTGTGGAAGAGCGGCGCTTCAGTGCCGCGTAAAGCGCATAAATTAAGGAACCCGGCTTCAGCCGCCGTGGCCCGCCCAACAGCGCTGTCATCCTGAGCGAAGCATGCGGATTCGCCTTACGAATCCGCATGCGCAGTCGAAGGATCCCTGCCCGCTCATCGGCACTCTCCACCCCTGCTCTCCCGACCGGAGCCGGAGCGCTAGCGACGGCGCAGTGGGAGTATGCTGTTCGTTGTCCATTACCGAGGGGGGATCTTTTCCGTTAAGCTGGCTGAGCGCAAGGGCCTGAGCCGCCGCAATGAAAATCCAAAAACGGCCTACTCGAATGTCGCTAGGTGCGTCACGCTTTATGCCTCAGGCGCTTCGTCTTCTTGCCGCTACTGCCGCGGGCACAATTCTTGCCTATTTGTTCCTGTTGTTCCTTCCATTCAGCAAAAAGGTCGAGCATGTCCTCGAACCCCTTCCGAGGTTGCGACTCCCGTATCATTCGTCACTCCAACTCGTAGTCGCACTTCTGTGTTTACTGGCGATAGCTCTTCTCACAAACCTTCCACGGAAACTCGGCAATTCACTGAGGCTCGGTCTAATAACGTGGCTAGATTGGATCTGGGCGCCCTGCGTAGCATGTTCTTGGCTCGCGTATGACACTCGACGGCCCGCGCTGGCCTTTGCGGCCGTAACCTTCGGGATCCTGCTGATCATAGCAGTCCATTTGATCAAGGGACGTCCGAGGCCGCCCGAGGAAGCAGATACTCCGCTACTCGAGCCTGATCTTCCGGTGCCGGAGGGAGGCGAGGATCTACTAGGCCGCAGGGAGCTCATTGAGAGCGTCGTGTCGACGATCCTACTGGAGCCTCCGCCGATAGTCGCGCTAACTGGCAGGTATGGGGATGGCAAAACAAGTTTCCTGAATCTTGCTATCGCGGAGCTAGGTAGGTCGCAGGAAATAGAGGTGCCTATCATCGTGAGGTTTAGCCCATGGCTGGCGGGCGATTCGAATGCCCTGGTTCTTTCCTTGCTGACCAGCATCGTTGCGGCGATCAGGGAGAAGCTCTTCGTGCCGGGATTAAGTGGGGACGCAGTACGCTATGCGCGCACGCTACTAAGCGCGGTTCCTTGGACCGAGAGGCTCAAGGACTTCATTGGCGAGCCATC
Source organism: Candidatus Sulfotelmatobacter sp. (assembly GCA_049279555.1). Classification (GTDB taxonomy): domain Bacteria; phylum Acidobacteriota; class Terriglobia; order Terriglobales; family Acidobacteriaceae; genus Sulfotelmatobacter. The sequence continues at coordinate 425 of JBAPOI010000759.1, read as the reverse complement.
CCAGGAGGGACGAATCGATGCGCTGGTGGATCGTATCGGAAGGGTCCGCCGCAGAGTGCTGGTCGTCCTCGACGACCTCGACAGGATGGAAGCTAAGGAACTGGAGACGGTACTTAAGCTCCTTAGGGGCTCGGACAAGCTGTCGAATATCACCTTTTTATGCGCGTTCGACAGGGACGAGGTGTCGCAAATACTTAAAGGAACACGCCCAAACCAAGACACCGTCGTCTTCATCGAAAAATTCTTCCCTGTAGAGTTTCGACTGCCGGAAATCGATTCGGCTCAGCTGCGCAGTTTCTTCTCGCAACGGGTAGATCGCGTCCTGGAACGGGCTGGTCTTCCGAAGCAGGACCTCACAAAGGAGGCGGAGGCCGCTTGGGACGGCGGTCTCGATCAGCATTTTCTAAATCTGCGGAAGATAAAGG
>JBAPOI010000758.1:0-4158 GCA_049279555.1 Candidatus Sulfotelmatobacter sp. | reverse complement strand
GTGAATCAGCAGCGCGGGAATGGCAAGGACGCGAGTATTTTGAGATGCGACCACTGACGCGACGGGCGGACGAGAATCGACGAAAGAAATCTCACCCACGATCTCTCCGGGAAAAAGGGATGCGATTTCCCGATCGCTGACGGAAACTCTGCGGACCGACATCTTGCCTTCAAGGATGATGTAGAGGGCGTCGATCGGCTCGCCTTCCCTGATCAAGGTCGAATCACTCGAGACAGTGTGCGTATGGCCGTGCGATAGCAGCCATTCGACATCATGATCGTCCAGAACGCCCAGCATCTGAAGCGCTTTTCGCATACCCGTCCTCCCGATACGGTCCCGGCTCCCGCAGCCGAAACTGCGGAAGGTTGCGAGACTTACGTTGCAACTCCGTCGAAAACAACTGCTTGCCTTGCTCCGAGGCAAGTTCCTCCAGGGTAAAGCTGGTGAGGGTCAGCAGAACCAGCAAAGACCCTTGGGCGGCCTCGATAACATGCTTGTTCATTTCATGAAACCTCTCAAGGTTCATGGCCGCCGCCACCACCAGTTTTTGCACGATCGCAAACGCATCCTCCCCTAACACTGGTGAACCCCGGTAATTGTGCACGCGGCCTTGTTCGCGGACCTGAGGATACAGATCAAGGCCCAGGAAAGCCAGCATCCAGTCTGCCTGGAACCGCCCCATCGCGGCGAGCATGCCGCAGTAATCCGCGATGATCTCGTCAATGAGGTAATTGCGCATCGAGCCTAAGACCCGTCTCGTCCAATAGTGGGTGCATTCATGCTCGCGCCGGATGATCAACGACAAGTTCAACCAGTCGTTTTCCGGTATCCCCATGCGCTCTGCGGGCACTCCGCTGTAACGACCATCACTGAGAATCAGAAACCGATCCTGATAAGACTCCTTGTGATGATCTATCTCTCTGAGGGGGATCGATTGGTCATGCGTTCGCTGCCATTCTTCCCGGAACCGGCGAAGGCGCATCCAGTTGTTGTAACCCGAGATCATGCACGCTCCCATGGATTCGGGAATCGGCGCCGGCTCATTGCGTGCGCTGAACGCACGCACCAGCGAGACGAAATCCTCCCGGCAGGGCACAATCATCACCGGTATGCGTCCCGCCCAGGTCGAATGGATAAGAACCCGAATATCGTGTGGCCGTTTGAGCCGGATGCCGGTAGCAGACAACATGCCTCTGGTATCGGCTCCTCTGCGCGTCGCCGCTATGTACTCGGCTGTCCCGCTGATTTGTGATTGAATCGGAAAACTAAGCTGCACCAGCCGGTCGGCGAGGGATTCGAAGTATGCTCCAGAATTCAACTCGCAAACGTACCCTTCCCACTCGGTCACAAATTTTTCGTCAGCAAGCGGAAAATGCGGCACGCTTCCCAGGGCTTGGTGATTAAATACATCAGAGTTGTAAACTAGGATTTCCTCGGTTACAGACGCGGACGCCCCGAAGTTTTTAAGGATGGCCATGCGCGCTTGCAGCCTTGGATCCATCGTCTAGAGTTCAGGCAATCTGGCGCTTCGCCAGTTCTCCAAACACTCCTCCCTCGATCATCAGTTGCTCATAGGTGCCCTGCTGAACGATTTTGCCCCGTTCCATGACCAAGATTCGGTCGGCATTGACGATGGTACTGAGGCGGTGCGCAATTACGATGCGCGTCGACTTCAGCGAGTTCAAGCTTTCGCTGACGATGGCTTGAGTCTTGTTATCGAGGGCGCTGCTGGCTTCGTCGAATAACATGACGCGGGGGCGTCCCACGATTGCACGGGCGATGAGAATGCGTTGGCGCTGGCCTCCCGAGAGTCCCGTACCGCCTTCACGAATATGCGTGTACAAGCCCATAGGCAAGCGGCGCAGATCCTGATCCAGGCCTGCCATGCGCGAGGCTTCCAAGGCCGCGTCGGCACCGAGATTCGAGGAGACGCCAATGATGTTGTCAAGAATCGTGCCCGTGGTCAGAGTACTCGATTGAAGCACCACGCCGAACCTTCGTCGTAACGCCTGCAGATCAAGACCGCTGAGTTCCTGTCCGTCATAAAATATTGCGCCGGATTCGGGCACGTCGAAACCGAGGAGCAACCGAAACAGAGTCGACTTACCGCAGCCCGATGGCCCGACGAAGGCGATGAATTGGCCGGGATCGATGCGGAAAGAAACCTCGCGGATGACCAGGGGCGCATCGGGTCGATATCGAAACGTTAAGTGGGTCGCCTCGATGGCCCCTTGCAATTCGCCCGGATCGCTGCGCACATCCCGGACTTCAGGGCGGGTCTTAACAATCGGAGCGGCGCGCTCATAGAGCGGGATGACAGCCAGCGCCGACACGAGTGAGCTGCCAAGACTCAGAACTGCATTGAGAAATTGCGTGAATGCGGCGACGAAGGCAAGGAACTGGCCCGTCGAAAGAGCGTCGAGCTGAGACTGTGATTCTCCGTAATAAATGAAGATTGCCGCCACGCAGAATACTGGATAAACGGCATTGAACACCATCACGGCGCTCGATACGCGCCGAGCGGAGCGGTCCGATCTCTTCTGGGCCGAAAAGTGCTTCACCCAGACGACAAAAGCTCGTTTCTCCGCTCCCGCTACGCGCAGTTTGGAGACGCCGGTGATGAACTCTAGAACGATACCGGAGATCAATCCAGACAGCGCCCAGGAGCGCCGCTGGAACTCCAATTCGATATAGGCGTCGCCAATCGTGAACAGAAATGCTAACGCCGTCAGGGCAACCGCGATCACTGCAAGCTTTGGGCTGTAATAGAAAAGAAGGGTTGCACTGAAAACCGAGAATAGTCCCGACAAGATGGAAGCCAGCGTGGTCGAGGTCAAAATGTGTCGGATCTGCGCAATGCCCAGGCTGCGGTCGGCCAGATCGCCGGAGGCATAATCGCGGAAGAAGCTGACTGGCAAACTCAACAACCTATCCCATACGGCGGCCTGGATGGACACATCCATTTTGCCCTCCAACCGGAGGACAGCGGTTTCCCGGACCAGTGTGCACAGGTTCGACGTAATGGCTACTACCAGCAACACGCTGCAAACCAATAGCAGTTCGGAGCGTTGCGCACCTGGAATTAAGGAATCGAAAATGATGCCGGTGGCGAATGGGACGGCAGTGGCGAACAATCCCGTGGCAATTCCCATCAGTAAGACCCAAGCCAGTTCGGAACGGCACCCTTTCAACCCAAACCTGATCAGATCGAGTACGCCGATGGATGTATCTGGAAAAGGCCTGTAAAACGTATACGCAAAGGGATGCAGTGCGGCGGCGGTGGCAGCATCCAGCGTCGATTTGCCCGGTTCTTGAGGATCGTACACACGCAAGCCGCGGCCGTTGGGAAGCAAGGCCAGCGGATGCTCGTCGGCCTCGCTCCATGCCAGCAAGGGATAGTCAGCCTCTCGCCACCATTGACCTTTCAACGCTACCCGCCGTATTCGCACACCGGATGCGCTGGCGATGGCGGCGACTGGATCCGCGACGGGCTTGTCCCGGACCAGATCGGGGTGGGGCTTAAATTCGATATCCAGATGCTTGCCGATGGCTTGAAAGGCTTTGAAGAGCGGGGTATCGAGTACGCCGCTCGACGCGAGAGTCTCGCGTTCGTCTTGCAACGGCGATGCAAGCTCGGTTAAAGCCCAGCGCAGTGAACCCGCGTCATTCTGCGCCTTGCGGCTTAACCGCTCCCGCTCCTTTATTTCATCGGCGGCGAGACTGTCCTCAAGGTAGGCGAGAACCAGAGAATGAAACTCAGTGAGTCCCCGTAACAGCTGACCGTTATCGATTAACGTCTTAGGGTCAACACCCAGCACCTGCGCATTCGTCTGAATTTCGACCCAGCCGGACCGCGTCACTGGAAAAACGCAGGTCTTGGAGATGACGGAGCCTTCGCGACCGAGAAATAAGGAACTACCACCGACTTGTTCGATCCACGACACCTGCCCCGCGGGCAGAACCGCTGATTTTTCGTCTCCGGTTTCAACTCTGTCTCCGGAGTCCAGGGTCATATATTTCGTCGGGATGGCGTCGCGAATTGTTGCGGCCGACAGATTCGAGATCCACCCTTGAAGAAGCGGCCAGAAAACTCCGCCACTCCCGTTGGTGCGAGCAGACTCCACATGCTTGGAAATCGAGCATAAAGAGAGATCGGTG
>JBAPOI010000757.1:0-9358 GCA_049279555.1 Candidatus Sulfotelmatobacter sp. | reverse complement strand
GTACAGCGCAGAACGGGATCTGCTAGCAGGTCAGCGCGTCATTCCGCTGTTTCATCTGCCGGCAGAATGGGCATCTTCGCCAACGCTGCGAGATTGGAGGCCCGGTGCGGACGGCAGTTGGCGCCTGGACGACTCCTGGATGAAAAAAGAACAGCCATGATGTTTCGCCGAAAACTGCTGGCCGTGTTCGCGCTCACCGTATTCTTGTCAGTAGCGACGGTGGCGTTGATCGTGTCGGAAGTGACACGGCGAGCGTTCGCACGCACCGACGACGAAAGAACGGCGGCGCTGGTTGCGCAGTTCAAGCGCGAGTTCAATCAGCAGGGCGAAGAGGTGGTCCGGCGGGTCGATTCTATTTCCGGGTCGGACGCGATTAGCCGAATGGCATTGGCGTTGAATCGTACGCCGACGGACTCCGGTCCGTATTTTGAGCTGGCAAAACTAACGGCGGAGAATAATCGACTCGACTTTTTGGAGTTCGTAGAAAGCGATGGAACGATCGTTTCATCGGCGCAGTGGCTGGCGAAGTTTGGATACGCCGAGGAAGCGTTCGGTGGTTTCGCAGCCGCATGCAACGAAGGAGCGTTTCTAAAACAGGAGCCATTGCAAGATGGAAGCTCGCTAGGTTTATTCGCGGTACGCGCGACCCGCGTGGGAGAGCGTCCGATTTACGTTGCGGGCGGGCGGCGGCTGGACAAGAATTTTCTTTTCGGACTGGATTTGCCACCGGGGATGCGGGCCTTGCTGTACCAGAATCCCGGGGACCGGTTTTCGGCAGAAATGCTGATTGATCCTTCCGCATCTCGCGCAGAAACAATACATCCACCAGAAAAGCTAGAACCGCTGGTCGATGCCGTGCGGCAATATGATCAGGAAATGACGGCGGTGGTGTCGTGGTCAGGGAATCAGATTGATGATGAAGTCTTCCACGCGATTCCGCTGCTCGGAGCGAGCGCAGCAAATGTCAAACATCCGCCACTATTAGCGATTTTGCTGATCGGCAGTTCGCGGCGAAATTATGTCGAACTGAAGCGGCGTATTCAGTCGGCGGCCTTGCTGGTGGGAGGCGGAGGCATTGCAATCGCGATTCTTCTCAGCAGCTGGGCGGCAGCGCGAGTGACGCGCCCAGTGGAGCAATTGGCGAATGCGGCGCAGGAAGTTGCTGCGGGCAATTGGAACGTGCGGGTAGATGTGATGGGCACGGATGAATTGTCGCAACTGGCGGATTCATTCAATCTAATGACCACTGAATTGCTGGGGCAAAGAGAACGCTTGGTCCAGACGGAGCGCGTTGCGGCATGGCGCGAGTTGGCGCGGCGACTGGCGCATGAGCTCAAGAATCCTCTGTTTCCCTTGCAACTGACCGTGGAGAATTTGGTGCGATCGTGTCATCTGAGCCCGGAGCAGTTCGAGGAAGTGTTCCAGGAAAGTTCGCAAACCCTGTTGGCCGAAATTTCAAATCTCAGAGGAATCATTGAACGATTCAGCGAATTCTCCAGGATGCCGCAGCCGCAATTCGCGCTAGTGCAGGTAAATGACGTGGTTCGTGGCGTGGCTCAATTGGTTCAGGCGCAACTGCAAGCGCCGGATCGTGTGAAGATCAATTGCGAATTGCAGCTCGATCTGCACCTTGAGCCAGTCCGCGCAGATGCAGACTTGCTGCATCGTGCCATATCAAACCTTGTGCTAAATTCCATCGACGCGATGCCACATGGCGGGGAGCTGACGTTGCGCACGCACCAAGAGAATAACGCGTTGATCGAAGTCACAGATACCGGATCGGGGATGACAACCGAGGAATGCGAGCGAATCTTTACTCCTTACTATACGAAGAAGAAGAACGGCACCGGCCTGGGCTTGGCCATAGCGCAGTCGGTGGTGAGCGATCACGGCGGAAGAATTTGGGTGCACAGCCAGCTGAGGCAGGGGACGACGTTTGTGATCGAGTTGCCGCGAAACAGAGATGCGGCGGAAAACGTCAGCTAAATTGTAAAGATCAAAGATCGGGAGGATGGTTGCCGACGAAAGCGAATCTGTTGATTGTGGACGATGAAGCGAACACGCTCGCATCGTTATCGCGGGCGTTCCGTCTCGCCGGGCACGACGCGACCGTGTGCGACAACGCAACGAAAGCGGTGGAACTCGCCAAATCTCAGAACTTTGACCTGATCTTATCCGACATGGTGATGCCCGGCAAAGATGGCATGGCCCTGCTCGAAGAGTTGAAATCGCACGGAGTGACGGCGCCAGTTGTCATGATGTCAGGCCAGGCGGATATCGAGATGGCGGTGCGGGCCACGAGGCTAGGGGCACTGGATTTTCTGGAGAAGCCGATCTCCACGGAAAAACTTTTGCTAACGGTTGAAAACGCGCTGAAGCTGCAGCGGCTGGAAAGCGAAAATCGGCAACTCAAGCAGAGGCTGGGCAAGCACGAGATCATATGGCAAGGCGCTGCGATGCAGCGCGCGATGGCACAAGTGGAGCGGGTAGCGGCGAGTGAAACGCGAATTTGCATCCTAGGAGAAACGGGCACAGGAAAGGAATTGGTGGCGCGGACGATTCATGAGCGCAGCGCGCGCGCAGCGGGCGCGTTCGTAACGTTGAATTGTGCAGCTGTCCCGGCGGAGCTGATTGAGTCGGAACTTTTCGGTCACGAAAAAGGCTCGTTCACCGGTGCTGCAGGAAGGCATATCGGAAAATTCGAGCAAGCCAATCATGGCACAATATTTCTCGATGAGATTGGCGATATGCCGCTGGCTATGCAGGCAAAATTGCTGCGAGTGCTGGAAGAAGGAGAAGTGGAGCGCCTCGGCGGCGATAAGCCCGTGAGCGTGGATGCGCGAGTGGTAGTCGCCACGCATCGCGATCTGGAAACGCGGGTGCGCGAAGAGAAATTCCGTCAGGATTTGTTTCACCGTATTTATGTCTATCCATTGTTCCTTCCACCCTTGCGGGAGCGGCGAGAGGATATTCCGGCGCTGGTCTCGCACTTCGCGGCGCAGGTGAGCGCGCAGAATGGATGGAAGCCGATTCCGTTCACTTCCGAAGCGATCGCCGTATTGCAGTCGCATCGCTGGCCGGGCAACGTGCGGGAATTACGAAACATCGTCGAACGCTTGATGCTGCTCGCAATCGAAGGTCAGGTGGATCTTGCGACTGTAGAAAGTGCCATGCCGCGAATTGGTGGAGATCGAGTTACAAATTCTCCTGGCCTTTCTTCAGGAACGCTGGCCGATCGCGTGGATGGTTTTGAGCGTGAGGAAATCCTGGCGGAGTTAAAGCGCAACCACTCTAACGTGAGCATGGCGGCCAAATCGCTGGGGCTCGAGCGGAGTCATCTTTACAAGAAGGCAGAACAGCTAGGGATCGACCTGCGCGCCATGCGGCGGGAACAAGGTACGCCGCAGGAATAATTTCGGTCAGCTTCTGGCTACTGGCTGCTAGCTTCTGGCATTGTCATCTTTTCACAATTTAGATCAGGAGAGTGCGTTGACCAGAACCGCGCGTCGTCGGGGACTTCACTTTTTTGTCCTCGGTTTGTTTGCTCCTCTCTTCTCCTTTATTTGTACAACTGCTTCCGCGAGCGAACCCCCGTCACCGCCTGTATATGGCGTGCGCATGGAGCAGGCTTGGATTCCGATGAAAGATGGCGTTCGACTGGCCGCAACACTCTACATGCTGGACGGGGCGAAGCCGGGTGAGAAATTCCCTGCCCTGCTGGAGTACTTACCTTATCGCAAAGACGATGGCACAGCGGCCGGCGATTATCCAAAACATGCGTATTTTGCGCGGCGCGGGTACGTGAGTGTGCGCGTCGATATCCGCGGATTTGGCGCGAGTGAAGGCGCGCCGCCGGAGCGGGAATATTCCGAGCAGGAACAACTCGATGGAGAGCAGGTGATCGCGTGGCTGGCGCATCAGCCTTGGTCGAATGGAAACGTAGGAATGTTCGGCATTTCCTGGGGAGGCTTCACTGCTCTTCAGATGGCCATGCGGCATGCGCCGGGTTTGAAAGCGATTCTGGCGACATGCGCGACGGCGGAGTTGTTCCACGATGACGTGCACTATATCGATGGCATCGCGCACGTCGACGAATTCGAACTCAACATGGATATGGCGGAAGGATGGACGGGAGCTCCGGGCTATACCCTGGATGAAAAAATCTTAGGACCACGCTTCGAGACGCCGCCATGGTCTCTGCTTTATTTGAGGCATCAGCGTGACGGGCCGTTCTGGCGCGACCGGGTGCGTCCGCTGACAGAAATCACGATTCCAAGTTTTCTGATTGGCGGCCTGCTCGATGGATACCGCGACAATGTGACCGACATGCTGATGCAGTCAAGCGGGCCGGTGAAGGCAATCGTCGGACCGTGGAACCACACATTTCCGAACGAGGCCGTGCCGGGGCCGCAAATCGAGTGGCGCAACGAAGCAGTGCGCTGGTTCGATCACTGGCTGAAAGGGCGCGACACAGGCGTGGAGCGCGATCCGCGGCTGGTCATTTATATGCAGCATTGGCATCCGCCGGATCCGAGTCTCAAAACTGTTCCGGGAGAATGGAGACTAGAGAATGTGTGGCCGCCGAAAGATGCGCAACCTTCAACATTGTTTCTGCAGCCGAATCACACATTAGCGCAAACTGCGGCGCAGCCTGACAAGCATCAGCTGAAGTATGTGCCGTCGATTGGTGTGGAGGCGGGATTCTGGTGGGGCGAGTTGTTAAGTGATGTCCGGCCGGTGGACGCTTTCAGTCTGGTTTACGATTCCGCACCATTGCCGGAGGATGTAGCGATGCTGGGCCGCCCGCATGCATTGCTGCGAGCCTCCGCATCTGCGCCGCTGGCCGATTGGTTTGCGAGGCTCTCCGACGTGGCGCCGGACGGAACGGTCACACAGATTACGGGGGCGGGGATTAACGGTGCGCAGCACGATTCGATGACCGAGCCACGCGATCTGGAACCAGGCAAAGTCTACGCATTTGACCTCGAAATGCATTTGACTTCGTGGATTTTTCCAAAAGGTCATCGCATTCGCGTGGCAATCTCGAATGCATTGTGGCCGATGATGTTGCCCACGCCTTACTCCATGACGACATCATTGAAACTTGGTGGAACCGGCGGTTCGCGGATTGTATTGCCGATTGTACCCGAGCACGGCGCTACGGCGCCTGAGTTTTCACCGCCTGAGCCCTCTGAAGAACGAACCGACGTCAAGGCGGAAGGTTTCCCATGGCCAGGCGAGTGGACGGTTGAGCGCGATGAAGCTCGACATAAAACTACCGTGCACTGGAAGGGAAAAGAGAGAGCCACATATCCATGGGGAACGGAAAGTGACTACGAGAACCTGACCTATCATGCGGATGACGCACACCCCGAGACCAGTTCCGTACAGGGCGAGGCCGAGACCGTGTTTGCACTGAAGAGCCGCACGTTGACTTGGCGCGGGCATTTGCTGGTGACCACGGATCAGAAGAGTTTTTATTATAAGTACACGCGCGAGTTGCGGAAGGACGGGGCGCTGATCAAGTCAAAGACGTGGCAGGAGACGATTGCGAGAGATCATCAGTGAAAGCGTGTAAAGGCTCACCCAGCGGCTAAAGCCGCCTCTCTTTTTGCGGCGCCGAGCGGCACGGCTGAACGTCGTGCCCTTCCCGTCCGTGGGTGGAAGGGCTTTTCCTCCAGGCGAAATCGCTATTGTTTATAAATCATGCCGTCTTTCATGACGAACTGAACATTTTCCAACACGCGAATGTCGGTGAGCGGATCGCCGGTTACGGCAATGATGTCGGCAAACTTTCCCGGCTTGATCGATCCGATCTCAGAATGGCGGAGCAGATCAGCGGCGTTGCTGGTTGCAGCCTGAATCGCCTGCATGGGAGTCATTCCGTATTTCACCATAAAAGCGAACTGCTTGCCGCTGGTGCCATAAGCGCAAACTCCTGCGTCAGTGCCGAATGACATCTTCACTCCAGCGGCAACCGCCTTGCGAAAATTGTCGCGCTGGACACGGCCAAGCTCTGCATCGTGCTCCAGGAAGTCCTTGGGCATGCTTCCGTTTTTCCCGGCTTCCTGAATGCATTCTTCGTCGTAGATATCCATATCAAGATACGTCCCGTGCTGTTTGGCGAGAGCGATGCCTTCATCGTCAATCATCGTTGCGTGTTCGATCGAGGCGACGCCGGCGCGGATTGCGTTCTTGATGCCTTCCGGCGAGTGCGCGTGCGCCTCCACGCGCAGGCCGAACTGACTGGCTTCATCGACTGCGGCGTGCAATTCTTCCGGAGTAAATTCCTGTGAGTTTGGATTGCTGCCATGCGTGAGAACTGCACCGCTGGAAAGAATCTTGATGTGATCGGCGCCATCGTTGACCAGGTGACGAATGACCTTCCGCACTTCCCACGGTCCGTTCGCCTCGCCGTAATGCAAATCCCAAGGCAGCGCAATGTCGGGAGCAAGCCCAGTGGCCGCGCCGGCTCCGCCGGAGATGGTGACGTACGCGCCGGCCACAAACATGTGCGGACCGATGATATCGCCGCGCTGGATGGCATCGCGCAGGGCAATGTCGCCGAGGGCGCGATAGGCGCCTACGTCACGCACGGAAGTGAATCCGGATTCAAGCATGGCGCGAGCATTGGGCACTGACTCCAGCGCAATCCGCGCCGCCGTCTTCTTGAACTGATCCATCGGTTCCGAGTCATGCGCGCCATCGGCGAGATGAGTGTGGCAGTCGATGAGGCCGGGAAGCACGGTCATCTTGCTGAGGTCGATAGTTTTGGCATTCGACGGAATTGTCACGTTGTTGCCGACGGATTCGATTTTGCCATCGCGGATAAGAATCGTCTGATTGGTGAGAACCGCGGCTGAGTCTGGGTCGATCAACTTGCCAGCACGGATGGCAGTAACCTGCGCATCGACCGTAGAAATCAGACCACAAAATAGGCTGAAGATGAGAAGTCTACCAAGGACAACAAGCGTGACTGCCGTATTTCTCTTGATCATTATTTGTTCCGTCGCCGAACAGCTGCGCTAATCTGCAGCGCGGGTCGTTGGCGCTGATCCACCCTTGAGATCCGCAGCCAGCAACTGGTGAAACAATTGTTCCCCAGCTTCGCGCCGTACCGAGAGGCGCCCGGCACGATAAGCACGGGATTTCAGGCCTCGCTGCACGTCTTCGCAAATGCCGAGATCTTCCTCCTGCACACGATTGCCGACGTTCATGGACTGTTCGTTATATTCGCGATGGGCGTCGCTGATATCGCCAAAGTAAAAGTCGAAGATCACCGTGCAGTGATCAACATCGACGGGGATCACCAGATTTGTGTCCATGTATCCCTCGTAACAATTGATCATCAGGTTAGGATGCTGCCAGAAATACCACGCACGGTCACCCTTGCGCGTAGCTCCGGTAGCGGCATCGTCGGTCGAGGTGACCATCGGGCTGGACTGCAGACAGTAACGGTCTTCGTTCTCGATGGTGTACTGCTTGTAATCGAGAACGGAGTTCAGACCTTTGTGCAGGTGAGGGACGTGGTAACCGCCGTCGAGAAAATTGTCGACAAACACTTTCCAGTTGCAGTGAATGTTGTAAGTCCGCCGGTCAAAGTAGTGGAGTTTGCCGATGCGAAGAGGAGCGACGCGCTTGATTAGGCCGCCGAGAAAGTCGGCGAGAGGCGAGGCGTGGTCGTCCAGGTTCACGAAAACGAAGCATTCCCAGGTTTCCACACGGATAGGAACGAGGCCCTTCTGCGCGCGATCGAAATTCTCAACCCCTTCAAACTCGGGCATTCCCTTTAAGCAGCCGTCGAGGCCATAGTTCCATCCGTGATAAGGGCAATGCAAAAGAGAAGCGTGACCGCAGGGCTGAGTCACGACGGCAGCCGCATGATGGCTACAAACGTTGTAGAAAGCCCGTAACACGTTGTCGTTGCCGCGAACGACGACTACGGGTTCTGCGGCGACAGTCGTGCTGATGAACTGGCCTGGCGTTTCTACCTGATCCGTTCGAGCGACGAGCTGCCAGGTTTTGCTAAACACGTTGAGCCGTTCAAGCTCTGCGATGCGGAAATCGGTATACCAGGATCCCGGAATCGTGGATGCCAGGGCAAGGGGCGCGCGATCATCGTAACTGGATAGAATTTGATCGATCGAGGATTGCATTATCTGTGGAGTCTCCGATTAAGAGTTCAACGTATGTTTCGAATTCTAGCCGCTACGCTTTGGTGTGCTACAACGCTTTCAGTTTCGCACCGGAACTGGAAGCGGCAAGCTTCCGCAGTTCATGGCGACTGCGAGGTACAGGTGCGGACTCAGCGCCGACCGCTCGCTGCAGAACTGCGAGAAACTGCTGAATGCGAGCCTCTTTCTTCTCCGGCATCTCACCCTGTTTGCGGAAGAGGCCGGGATCGAGTTCCGCCGTGAGCAAAGCATCCTGGAATCGTTCGATCGTCCAGTCGAGGATCGAAACAATCATTTCCACGTCCATATCCTGACGCAACTCACCGCGCTCAAGACCAAAGCGCACGAACATTACAGTTCCGTACGGATCCTCCGCCATGAGGAAGCGATTGATTTCGCGCTTCAAAGTCAGATCGGTGCCGTAATTGCCGAGCAACGCGATGCGATATGGAATCCAATCTTCATGCAGCATGTGCTCGGTGTGAATCAGCCAATAATGCAGAATACTGAAGAAGCCCTCGGCGCGCACGTCTGCCGGCGCATCCAGATATTTGGAAAAAGATCGCACGGCGCGTTTATAGACTTCGAAAAAAAGCCCATCCTTACTTCCGAAGTGCTGGAAGATCGAACCCTTGGCAATACCCAGCGCGGCGGCTATGTCGCCGACACGAGCGGCGTGGTAACCGCTCTCCGCAAAATGGTGCATGGCGGTTTCGATTATGTGCGATCGCTTGGCCTCGGATCTGGGCCGGGCGACGCGTTGACGGATGTAGAGAGGCGGAGTAACGGGATTGCTGGCAATGCCGGTCATGAATGACTCCAAGTCACGAAAGCATATCGAAGGCGATTCTAATAATCAACTTCATTTTTACGGCTCATTGCAGTAAGGTGAAACGTCCAAACATGCATCTTGTGACTTTAAGTCAATTCTTTGAAGCAAGGTTTTGATCCTATCGTTTTCGATCCTATTTATGACGCGATTGTCGTAGGCGGCGGTCACAACGGACTGACCGCGGCAGCCTATCTGGCGCGTGCCGGTCTTTCCACGCTTGTGCTGGAGCGTCGCGAAATTGTTGGCGGATGCTGCGTTACGGAGGAGATCGCCCCCGGTTGCTGGGCGTCCACAACTTCTTATATCGCCAGTATGCTGCGGCCGGAGGTGATCAGCGAACTGAGGCTAGCAG
>JBAPOI010000756.1:0-3358 GCA_049279555.1 Candidatus Sulfotelmatobacter sp. | reverse complement strand
GCCGTGGTGTTGCGTTTTATGCGAATGCGGTCGGTAGACCCAAACCTCCGCGCTGGTATCCACGTCGCAAGGGCGGATCGAGCAGACTTCTCCAGGCCGGCAGCCTGTCAGCCGTTGGAAGCGGACCATATCGGCAACCACGGGGGGCAGGTTGGGCAGCGTGGCTTCCACCACGGAATCCTCCACCGGCAGTACCGGCGGCATTTCTTTGGCCTCCGTGCGACCAGCCCGCAATCCAACGACGGTATTCAGGGCCTGAAACACCGATGGCGGGGTCAGTTGTTCCGACACAGCCCACTTGAATACCCGCTTGATTTTACCGATCCGCTGGTTGATTTGATCGCGGCAGATTCGATCGCGGATAAACCGCTGCTGAATCGCTTTTAGCGCCAGCGGACCGAAGTCGCCGGCCAATGCGTGGCCGTACAATTCCTTGACCGGCCGCAAGGCGTAGCGGATGTTGACAACCTCTTGTGTTGGCTGACCGTCTTTGCGGTAGTGTTGTTCGGCAAATCGCCAGTAGTGGGCTAACACCTCGGTGATGGTTAGATCGGAAGTAGCATCAACGGCGGCCATTTGGCGGCCGATGGCTAGCCATTCGCCGATTAGCCGATCGTATTCGATACGGCTGGCCTTGGTACCATGAGGGCCCAAGTAGTAGTCCTTCCTGGCGATTGACACAACCGCTTGGCCGGTGGGCCGGTGTTTGCGGTACTTCGGCGTAGAAACTCCAGCAATGCGTGGCATTGTGCGGCCTCCCTTGAAAGGCGAATAAAACGGTAATTACCGAATGGCACGAAGTTAAGCGAAAGAGTTGAGGGCATCTTGGGTTAGGTGGATGCTGGCGTGATAGCGCAAAGCGATCTAGGGCGCAAAAAAGTCTCCGGAGAGAATGGTATTTTCACGATAACCAACTCTCTCAGGAGACCAAGGATGGTCAACAGTATCTTGCGCGTGGTGGGACAGATCAAGTCCGATGTGGCGGCGTATCTGCAAGCAGCGACGATTGAGCGGTTGTGCCGCGAGTTGGATTACACCTGGCGTGAGCGCTTGCTGGGGCCGGTCGCCACGGTGCATGCATTCTTGCTGCAAGTGCTGCACGGAAACACGGCCTGCGATCATGTGCCGCACCTGCTGGGCAAGCAGTTCACAGGCGAAGCCTACGCCCAAGCGCGAGCTCGTTTGCCCCTGGCGCTTTTCGAACGGCTGTTAACGGCCGTATGCGACACGTTGAAAGCGTGTCGTGACCAGTCGGCACGGTGGTGTGGCCATCGTGTCTGGATTCTCGATGGCTCGGGATGCTCGATGCCCGATACTCCGTCGCTGCAGGCCGCTTTCGGCCAACCCGGCCAACAGGCGGCCGGTTGCGGCTTCCCCGTGGCTCATCTCTTGACCTTGTTTCATTTCGGCACCGGCTTATTACAGAAGGTTCTGGTAGCCCCCTTGCGCACGCACGACATGGCGGGCATTCAACCGATGCACGCCGAACTGGAAGCAGGCGATGTGGTGCTAGGCGATCGCGGGTTCTGCTCGATTTGTCATTTGGCGCTCTTGCTGCAGGCCGGATTACACGGCGTGTTTCGCCTTCATCAGAAGATGCTGGTCGACTTTCGTATCGGCCGCATGCACAGCCCTCCACGCGGCCCCTACAAGAACTTGAAAGGCTTGCCGCGCTCACAATGGATCAAGTGGCTAGGCACGCGCGATCAGATCGTGGAGTATTTCAAGCCTCCGCTGCGACCCAAGTGGATCAGCATCCAGGATTTTGCAGACCTGCCCAACTCGATCCTGGTGCGCGAGCTGCGTTATCGGATCACGCGGCCCGGCTATCGCACGCGCGCGGTGACGTTGGTTACGACCCTTTTAGATGCCGAGAGTTATCCCGCCGGAGAACTGGCGCAGCTATACGCGGATCGCTGGAAAATCGAAACCAATCTGCGACACCTGAAACAAACCTTGGGCCTGGATGTGCTGCGGTGCAAGTCGGTCGCTGGCGTTCATAAGGAACTACGGATGATCGCCTTGGTGTACAATCTGGTGCGGCTGGTCATGCTTCAATCGGCCCACCAGCAAGAAGTGCCGGTGGAGCGAATCAGCTTCATCGACGCCTTACGTTGGCTGGCGCAAGCCGGAGTCGGTCGGACGTTGGATCAACTGATCGTTTTGCCCAACCGGCCCGGACGCGCCGAACCTCGTGTCGTCAAACGACGACCCAAACAATACGCCCTGATGAAACGCCCACGCGCTGCCTTGCAGCAAGCCCTCGCAACCAAACGACTAGCGGCTTAACTTCGTGCCATTCAGAACATTGTGCTTTGACTGTAATCGTGGAAAGGGTACGATATAGCTCGATAACGACCGATCCTCTCAACTTCTGTGCTGCTCCTAGCACCCCGCCATTAAGACACTACCAAAACGCAAGGAAGATGGTTGGCGCGCCCATCTTATCGGGTGATCGTTTCCAGAGGCGGCCCGCGATGGAAGTACTGGCGGGCGACCAATAACATGACATCGCCGACCGGTCGTTCGATGAGCAATAATTTATTATACTGGATTTAGTTTTGCGAGCCGGACTGGTTGGAGGCAGCTATGAAGACCCAAGGAGAAATTGAAGCCGCGATTTCCCGAGGGATCAGCGACTTCGAACGAGAGTATATGGGACGCGGGCCGAAGGCGATTCATGCGCACCTAATCGGTGATCTGCTAATCGTTCGCCTACAGGGCGTTTTGACCGCTGCGGAAGAGCAACTTGTTAAATCGCAATCAGAGGAGAAAGGGAGAGATTTGCTTAAGCAAGTACGCACTCACCTGGTTGAAACCGCTCGACCGGTTATGGAAGCAATGGTCCAAGAGGTGACCGGTGTCAAAGTGCTGAGTCTGCATCACGATATTAGCACAGTGAGCGGTGAAGAATTGGTTGTCTTCACGCTGGCGAATGCGCCTCTTTTTCGCAGCACTGGACACTAGAGTTCCTCCGCAGCGGTTTCTCCCCTCAGCATGAAGAACTTGCAGCGGATAATCGCCTGATCAAACTCCTGGAGATCAAGATTTAATGATGCAAATGAGTCCGTGAAGTCGCCTAGCAGCTAGCTATTTCGCATATCAGGGCCTACAATTAGATATGAAGTTGTCGGAAGACTAGCTGAAGAGCAGCCCTGCGAAGCTGGGAGGCTCATTAAAAAGTAAACCGATGTGGTTGATCACCTTTAGGTGGTTGGCCATATCGGTTTTTTTATTGGTTTCTTTCACATTTTTTGAGGTGACCTATGTTGTGGACGCTACTAGTTGTTTTGCTACTGATGTGGGCTTTGGGACTCGGATTCGGCGTGGGGGGGAGTCTAATCCACATTCTCTTGGT
>JBAPOI010000755.1:0-1999 GCA_049279555.1 Candidatus Sulfotelmatobacter sp. | reverse complement strand
CATTTCGCCCACCAGCATCACGTCGGGGTCCTCACGCACGGCATGCTTCATGCCGATGGAGAAGTCCTCCACATCCTGCCCGACCTCCCGTTGATTAATCAGGCATTTATCGGGCGTGTAGACGAATTCGATCGGATCTTCCAATGTCAAAATGTGTTTGCGGTACTTGTGATTAATGTAGTTCAGCATGGCCGCGATCGTGGTTGACTTACCCGAGCCGGTAACACCGGCCAGCAGCACCAACCCTTGGTCGAAGTTGCACAATTGTTCCACGACCGGCGGTAAATACAGGCCTGCAAAGTCGGGAATCCAGTTATTGATTCGCCGGGCCACCATGCCGATGTTTCCTAACTGCGTCAGCACGTTCACGCGAAAACGCCACGTCGTTCCCTCGACTTCGCAGGTATAGGCGAAGTCCACGCCCCCTTCTTTGCGAAAGATTCTCTGGGCGCGCTCGTCCAGCATCGGCACCAAGAGCCGCACCATTTCTTCCGCGTCGACCGGCCCGCGATTAAGGGCTCTCAGTTCCCCCTTCGTGCGAACCATCGGCGGGCTGCCGACGCGCATATGCAGATCACTTCCTTCCAACTTCACCAGCGCCCGGAAGAGCTTGTCGATCTCTAATTCTCGTGTTTGCAGCGCAAGACGGCCGAGTAAGAATTTGCTCAAATCGTCGTCGCTGCTGCCGGGCGCTGCGGCGCCAGCGTCTTCGAACTCGTGAATCGACATCGGACTTTTCCTCACTCAATGGGTACCATCAGGCCGCGAGATTTACGCTCGCGGCTATTGATCGCTGGGTTTGTCTTCGAAGAGGCGGATCCGAACTTCAACACAATTCCTCTCGTTCACACGCTGGTACGTCAAAACGTCCACCATATCCAACACCAACAGCAGCCCCATTCCGCCCGCTTGCCGCTCCTCGGCGTTTAAGTCAAGCGCAGGGCCGGTGCGCGGATCGAAAGGTCTTCCGTCGTCCACAAAGCGAAGAATGATCTGGCCTTCTCGAATCGCGAGGTCCAGGCCGATCGTGTGAGCATCGTCGTCGACGTAGGCATAACGGATCACATTCATGACCAATTCGTCGACTGCCAAACTCGTCGCGTACGCCGCGCGGTGGGGCACGCGGTGAACCTCCAAGAACTCAGCCAACGTCGTCATCACCGTCTTCAGCTCCGCGACCTCATTCTTGATTTCGAGCTTGAGTTCACCTTCCAGCACAGAAGGAACTTCGAGCTCGGACTCCGCTTGCGCCGACTCAGATTTGTCGGCGGTGGCAGTTAGCGGCCGATTTGCGGTTGTCGCTGCCGCGCTCCCGCCGTGCACCAGTCGAATTGCCTCATCCCAATCAGAGGCGATCGGTGTCACGCGATCGGCGCGCGTGGTTTTGAGGCCATCTTTTACCAATGCTTGAGGATTCAGGACGACGAGCGTGTGGCCGGCTTTGCGAAGCTTGCCGCCATTGATGAGGAACAGGCCAATTCCGCGCGAAACCATGAAATCGACTTCCGACAAATCGACAATTGCCGACTGGCCGCGCGCCACCGTCGCCTGAAAAAAACTCTCGCTGATTTCCTCCGCCGCGTTCGAGTCGAGACGACCGGCCAGAACCACGTGGGTAATACCGTCAGCGCGTGGGATGATCGTCATTTTCATGCGTGGGTTCCTGAAGCAGGACTGCCCAATCCTACCAAATCCCGGATGGATTGCCTCTTGAACTACGAACTATGCTCTGAGGAACCCTTGCCTGCGCAGAAATTCCGTCAAGAGCGTATTGAATTCGCCAGGGAGGTCCAGCATCAGGAAGTGTCCCGCGTCATCCAGCACGTGGTATTCCACCTTGGGTGCCACTTTGTGCACATACGTCTCGTAGTCCGCAGGCCACCAGGCAACCTTGGCCGATACCGCGAGCACCGGCACGTTCACCGGGTCTGCTTTCCAAATGGCCGGCTCGAACATGCCTGCAATTGCGCTAACGACCACGTGCTGAGGTGTCGATAGC
>JBAPOI010000754.1:0-20580 GCA_049279555.1 Candidatus Sulfotelmatobacter sp. | reverse complement strand
GAGCGCGGAGTCGTCAAGCCGCAGCGTCAGGGACATCGCCGTCTCTATTCCATGCAGAACGTCAATGAAATTGCAGTGATCTGCGAACTCAAACGCAAAGGGTTCTCGCTGCAGGCTGTGCGCAAAGTCATGCGCTTCCTGCAGCGCGAATTTAGCAAGGGTCTGGCCGAGATCGTCAGCCGCACGTCTGACGTTCATCTGCTCACCGACGGCAAACATCTCTACTTGGAAACTTCAGCGCGGCAGATCGTGGACATCTTGAAAAATTCCAGCCAGCCCATTTTGGGAGTGTGCCTCAGCGATGCCGTCCGTCAGGTGCGCGCGGAGGTCGTAGCTAGAAAGCTGAACACTTCGGTAACAACTCCGTCCACAGGGCGGCGTGCTAGAAAGGTTTCGTAGGCAAGCTGTACCCAGGTTTTGTCAGTTTGTGCGGCGCGGTTTTGTATTCAGGTTTCTGCATTCAGGTCTAACCCAGGAGGAGTGCATGGTCGGTGAATTGGATCTTCTCAGCGAGTGGATTCCCGAACAGATGCAGCCCGGAACAATTTTTGTTCTGGAGAACGCCGGTGAAGTCGGCGAAAAGGAAGATCCCTACTGGGCCGTGCTGGCTTGCCCGTCCTGCGGCATGCTTGGCCTGATCACACGCCGGCAAATCCACGGTCTCGTGCCCGTTATTTGCGGCTCCGAGCAATGCTCCGCGCAGTTCTTCATTCGCGATGCGGAAGTCATCGTGCGCAAGCCGTTCTGACATGTGGCGCGGGCGCCCGCCCGCGAACTCTTGCCAGGAAGAAAATTCAACCTGCTTCTTAGTTCGTGCCCGTCCGCACTCCGCCCATTTCCACCGGAACCTGATCGACAATTTCGATTCCAAAGCCCTCAAGCCCCGCTACTTTTTTAGGCCGGTTCGTTAGCAGGCGAATGCGGCGCAAATTCAAATCCGACAAAATCTGCGCGCCGATGCCGATCTCGCGTTGCGTCTGCCGCTCGTTGTCGAGCAGGGAGGACACCTTGCTGCCACGGTGGAAACTTAAGGCGCCGCGCTCGCCGATTTTTTCCACGGAAAACCCCTGCGACGTCTGATGCAGGTAGATCAGAGCGCCGCGCCCTTCCTGCGCGATGCGGCGAAGCGAGCCTTCGAGAGTGGCATGGCACTCGCATCCGGTTGAACCGAATACGTCGCCCATCAGGCAGTGCGCGTGCATGCGAACCAGCACGGCCGATTCGCTGTTCTCATCTCCGCGAGGCGTTTCTCCTTTGGGCATCTCTCCTTTAATCAGTGCCACATGCGATTCGCCGCCATCGACCTCGCTTTCGTAAGCGATGAGGCGAAATTCGCCAAAGCGCGTATCGATCATGGCTTCGCCCACGCGATGCACGTAGCGTTCATGCGCCATGCGGTAGCGGATCAGTTCGGCGACGGTGAGCATCTTGAGGCCGTGCTCTTGGCAGAAGCCGACGAGGTCCGGAATCCGCGCCATGGTCCCGTCGTCTTTCATGATTTCGCAGATGATGCCGGCAGGAATCATGCCTGCGAGGCGCGCGAGATCGACCGAAGCTTCGGTTTGTCCGGCGCGCACCAGGACTCCGCCTTTGCGGGCGCGAAGAGGGAAGACGTGGCCGGGCCGCGCCAGGTCGGATGCGTTGGTCGCGGGATCGATGGCCACCTGGATGGTGCGCGCCCGGTCATACGCGGAGATGCCGGTGGTCACGCCCACGCGCGCGTCGATCGCCTCACAAAATGCCGTGCCGTATTGCGAAGTGTTCTCGGCGCTCATAGGGCCGAGGCGCAGGTGGTCGAGGCGCTCCTCGGTCATGGTGAGGCAAACCAAGCCGCGTCCATACTTGGCCATAAAGTTGATGGCTTCGGGCGTGACCTTTTCCGCGGCGAGCGTGAGATCGCCTTCGTTCTCGCGATCCTCATCGTCGACGACGACAATCATGCGGCCGTCACGGAAATCCTCGATGGCAGTGGGAACGTCGGCAAAGGGTTGGGTGGCCATGATGAGGTTATTGTAGCAAAGCGATTATTACTTACTAACTGTCATCCTGAGCGAAGTAAGTGCTTCGCTTCGCGAAGCACTTGCGCAGTCGAAGGATCCCTATAGCGCTTCGGCTGCTAATGTCGCGTCAGGGAATTCTCTCAAGCACGCCGCGATGGTGGATAGGGTAGGGATCCCTTCGGCAGGCTCAGGGCAGGCTCTTCGACTCCATTTATCTCACGCGAAGCGCGAGATAAATTCCGCTCAGGATGACAGAGCTTAAGTGTCGGAATGACGGTGGCGCGAAGGGCGGCGGAGACTGAGGTCAGCTGTTTCGCCAGAGGGCGAGTCGCTTTCTTACTTTCTCGGTATTCGGATCTTCGATTTGTTCGTGAATCTTGAGAGCGGCTTCGGCATGTTCGAGCGCCTGCCTGCGGTTGTCAAGTTTGTCGAGTGCTAGACTCATGTTCCAGAGCGCGGTGCCTTCGCCCTGACGGTCGCCGATCTCGCGGGCGATGGCTAGGCGTTGCTCGTAGTGTTCGATGGCGCGGCGATATTCGCCGAGAGAGTAGTACGCAACGCCCAGGTTGCCCAGCGCCTGACCTTCGCCCTTGCGGTCGCCGATCTGGCGGGCGATGGCTAGGCATTGCTCGTGGTGCCCGATGGCGCGGCTGTATTCGCCGAGAGAGTGGTACGCGTTGCCCAGGTTGCCCAGCACCTGGCCTTCGCCCCGCCGGTCGCCGATCTGGCGGGCAATGGCTAGTGCTTGCTCGTAATATTCGATGGCCCGGCGGTATTCGCCAAGATTTCTATATGCAATGCCCAGGTTGCCCAGAGCGCCACTTTCACCCTTGCGGTCGCCGATCTGGCGGGCGATGGCTAGGTCTAGCTCGTGGTACTCGATGGCGCGGCGATATTCGCCGAGAGCGTGGTACGCGCTGCCCAAGTTGCCCAGCACTTGGCCTTCACCCTTGCGGTCGTCGATCTGGCGGGCGATAACTAGGTGTTGCTCGTGGTATTCGATGGCGCGACGGAATTCGCCAAGTGAGTCGTATGCAAGGCCCAGGCTGCCGAGATGGACGCCCTCCGCGGCACGGTCTTTCAGTTGGCGGGCGGCAACCAGGGCGGCTTCGCGCCATTGGATTTGCTGACGAGGATGCTGACGCAAGGAAAGAATGTAGGTCCCCCCATCGGCATACTTATTGCAGAGTGTTGCTGCATTGCCGTCTTTCGCTGCATGATCCGCCGCCAACGCCTGACCGGCCTGAATGTTTCCCCACTCTAAGTCGAACAAGGTCAGGCCGGTCATGATGGAGTCGCCTCCCTTCTTGTAGAAATCGTTCGCATGTGACAACAGGGTTTGGTAGTGGCTGGCATGGCGAAGAGCAACGATCTCTGAATCGCCTGCCGACAACTTGTTGTGGGCGGAGGCGCGCATGAGATCGTGCAGGCGATAGCGGCTGGTGGTTTGGTTCCATTCCAGCATGGAGAACTTCAGCAGGTGGCTGAGGGAATCCTGGGCTGGATCGGTTTCTAGTTTCCAGACGGCGGCAGCGGCACGGATGTCGAAAGTATCCGGGAAGACTCCCAATATACGCCAACGCTTTTGGGTTTTGGGATTGAGCAGCTTGTAACTCAGAGAGATGGAAGCTTCAACGCCTTCTTTTCCTCCGCCCAGCAGCTCCAGTCGGTGTTTCTCGTCGGCTAATTTTTCGCAATAGTTTGCAGGACTCAGATCTCTTCGTTCCACGATTGTCTTCGCGGCGAGGAGCAGAGCCTGGGGCAGATACCCACAGAGCTTTGCGATGGCTTCCGCTTCGTTATTCATTCGAGGAGCAATGCTGAGGAGAAAGTCTTTTGCATCCGAAGGCGGAAGAGTATCGAGGTCTCTTGCGTGAAGGCCATGCAGGTAAAAGTGATTGCGCGATGTGACCAGCAGCGTGCATCCGCGTGGCGGGGTGAGCGGTTGCACCTGGGCCGCGTCTTTGGCGTTGTCCATCAGAAGCAGTGCGCGTTTGCCGTGGAGGACGCTGTTGTAGAGCGGGCGGAGGTCTTCTTCTTTTTCGGGGAGCCGGGCTTCGGGATGGAGTGTGCGGAGGACGTGGGACATGGCCTCGGCGGGGGTGATGGGCTTTTCGCTGACGCCTTTGAGGTCGAGGTAGATTTGCGCGTCTGGGTAGTTGGGGGCGAGTTCGGCGGCCAGTTTGAGGGCGAGGGCGGTCTTGCCGACTCCGCCCTGGCCGTGGAGGCCAGAGATGTGGACGCCGCCTTTTTCGATGGCGGCGCGGAGTTCGCGGAGTTCGGCGGTGCGTCCGGTGAAGTCGGCGGGCGGGGGTGGGAGCTGAAAGAGCGGGGTGAGTGGGGTAGTTTCCGGTTGCTTCTTTTCGCTCTTGATTTCAATTGGCGACTGCGCCTGGAGGAATTGAGTGAGGTGGTTTCTGATGACCCTCTCGAATTCGGATTTATTTTTGTACTCCCACCACAGACCCTCCTTTGGAAAGTCTTTCTTGAATTGAAGAACTAGTCCCCACTGGTCGGTTTCCTCTTTCGACTTCGGCGCGTATGGCTTCTGTGAGAAGTAGACCATGATTTGAGGTCTGTGGTTTCTCTCCCACGCTTGGTAGGCAATACGGAATTCGTGCTCGGTGCCCGACTTA
Source organism: Candidatus Sulfotelmatobacter sp. (assembly GCA_049279555.1). Lineage (GTDB taxonomy): Bacteria > Acidobacteriota > Terriglobia > Terriglobales > Acidobacteriaceae > Sulfotelmatobacter. The sequence goes on along the minus strand of JBAPOI010000754.1, from coordinate 15,944 downwards.
GCGTCGCTCACTGGCGTCCCGAAACGTCTCCAGAAAATTCCGATTAGAAGATCGCAGTCTTCGATTTTCAGAATGGGGTCAATGAGCCCTTGCGGGCCTTGGGGATGGAAGCCGGGATGGGAATCAGTCTCCCAGCGATGGACCTCGAGGGTAAGACGACGCTCGCGTCCGATGGTTCGGTTTACTTCTTCGACGACTTTGGAAACGATGTCGCGTTCAGGGTTGACGTCGCCGGGCGAGGCGACGACGACGCGCAATACTCGAAGGTCCATGGGCGGGTGCTGCTCCCTCTCTTCGAAAATAATTGGGCCCGTGGGGAAAGAGGGAGTATAGCAGCGAAGGTTGGGAATCGAGCAGGGGTTTTGGGCGAGATTTGGCGGAGGAGTGACGGTGGTGATCGTACGGGGCGACAGTCCCTCAGCGGCTAAAGCCGAAGTTGAAAATAGGCTAGTTATCGCAGCGCTGAAGCGCTGCGCCACCCAAAGGCTTTACGCGGCGCTAAAGCGCCGCTCTTCCACGGTTGCACCTAACGGCGACACTCCCCTGAATTCAAAGACAAAAGCAACGGTCAAAGGCAGTGGACAGAGCCTGCGAGAAATGGAGCAGCCTTCGCCCTAGCGAGTTTCTCTGACAACTGACGAAGACCTGCCACTTCTCGCGACGTGGCGAGAAATGGCAGACCGTGAAAGCTTAGGCGGTGTGCTGGAAGGAGATCTTTTCGCTGTAGCGTTTGATTACTGCCAATCCGATTACGGCGAACGCGGCCAAAACAAATGCCCATCCCGAGCCGCCTTCCGGTACGTGTACCTGAGAAGGAGGTTGGTACGGGTGTGGCTGCGGTCTGAGAATGATGTGAAGTTTGCCGTGCTGTCCGATTATTACGTCGTTGTGTTCGGTGAATGCCAAGATACAGCTCCTTTTAAACCCTGACGCGTCCGTAGAAGCGTCTTGCAGCGCTACGAAGGCAACCCGTTAGAAAATCTGCTTGGAAGCGTCACATGCACGATCATGCATTCGGGCAACTCAATCGTAGCGAAGCGGCACGGTGGTGGGAATGGCCTCAAGGCGCATGTCGACCGGCACGGACGTAATAGTTACTGCGCGGCGGAGTATGGGGTTACTAAAACGCGATCGGCGGACGGAGGGAGGCCTGTAGAGTGTGCGTAAGAACGACTCTTTCGCCCCTTCGGGGCTTATTCCTTTCCGACTACGGACCCACGGCTTACGCCGTGGGCTGCATTCTTGCGCTGCTCCGCAGCTAAGATGGTGCAATACCACCGCAATTGCTAGACCCTGGTTCTCGCGCACACTCCGTAGGCCGGGTTTAACCGCCAGATAACAACTGGGTTGATTGTTTTGCCACTCTAAGTGTTGCCCTGTATGGATGGCTTGCGCAACGGGCTGATACGTTGGAGTTTAATCAAAGTCCACCTCGCTGTTTTGCGGCGGATAATCCTTGGCCGGATGGTTGGCCTGTGAGGGTCTTATGAAAAAGATAGCGATTTTGATGTTGGCAGGGTTGATATCGGCGGGAATTGTGGTCGCGCAGGATACTCCGAGCACGCCGCTTTATCCGGATACCGCGCACCCAGCGCAGGCGCCTGCGCCCGAGCAGGACGCTGCGCCGCAGCAGGTGAATCAGAATACCGGGCAGAACGATATTCCGGTGTTTCGGGTGAACGTGTACGCGCGCACAACCAAGGCGGTGAATTACCGGCACCGCGGCGGTTCGACCGAAGTCGATTTTCGCGGAACGGAGTTGATGCCTGCGGTTGGCGGGCGCGCGAAGGTTGAAGGCAAAGGCGGACGGCTGGCGATTAATGCCGAGTTCACACATCTCGGAGTTGCGAGCAGCTTCGGAGGCCAGTTCCTTACTTACGTGTTGTGGGCGATTACTCCGGAAGGCCGCGCGGTGAACCTGGGTGAAATTGTTCCTGGCGATAACGGCAAGGACAAGATTGACGTAACGACGGACCTGCAGGCGTTTGGCATGATCCTGACCGTTGAACCTTATTATTCGGTGACGCACCCCAGCAATAAAGTGGTGGCGGAAAACATCATCAGAGAGGGAACGAAGGGGTTTGAAGAGCCGATCGATACGAAGTTCGACACGCTGGAAGGTGCGCAGTACGTCATCGATGTCCCGGCGGATCAGCTGCCTTCGAGCCAGGCTGCAGCGAGCGTTCCGCTCGATCTGCTGGAAGCGCGCAACGCAGTGGTGATTGCGAAAGCTGCGGGGGCGCAGCAGTACGCTGCTGACAGTTTGACCAAAGCGGAAGATATGTTGCAGCGCGCGGAAGATTATTACCAGAGAAAACAAGGACGCACTCCGATCGGTACCGCGGCTCGCGGTGCGACGCAGATGGCAGAAGATGCACGCGTGCTGACGTTGCGCCGCAAAGAGCAGGCACGAATCGATGCCGACCGGCGTGCTCATGAGGAAGCACAGGCGAAGGCCGAAGCCGATGCGGCAGCGGCACAACAACAAGCCGCGCAAGCGCAGGCTCAATCCGATGAAGATGCTCGCCGGCGCGCGGAAGCGGAACAGGCGCAGGCTGCGGCTCAACAACAGCAGGCGGCAGCTCTCGCTGCACAGCAACAGGCGCAGGCTCAGACGGCAGCAGCGCAGCAGGCTGCGGCTCAGGCGGACCAGCAGCGGCAAGAAGCGATCCGCCAGAAAGAGGAGATGCGCGCGCGACTGCTGGCGCAGCTGAATCAGGTGCTTCAGACCCGCGATACAGCGCGGGGACTGGTCGTGAGCATGCCCGACGTGCTGTTTGATTTCAACAAGTACACGTTGAAGCCGGAGGCTCGTGAGCGCCTGGCGCGGATTTCTGGCATCGTGCTGGCCTATCCCGATTTGAAGCTGCAGGTTGAGGGCTATACCGATGCGATTGGAAGCGATGAATACAACCAGACCCTGTCCGATAAGCGGGCCGAGGCAGTGCGCGATTACCTAGTAACCTCGGGAGTTTCCATGAACAACGTGGCAGCCCGAGGCTTGGGGAAAGCGGATCCTATCGCGGACAACACCACGGCTGCCGGCCGGAAGTTGAATCGACGGGTGGAGATGATCGTTTCGGGAGATGTGATCGGAAATCTTTCGGGACCGGGATCTCCAAACGTGCCGGCGCAAGGGCCGTTGCCGGCGAATCGATGAAAATCTAACAATGGGCCCTTCGGATCAAATCACCTTGATCCGGAGGGCCCGCCATTTGCCTGAAGCGCACGTCTATCAACCCTACTAAGTTGTCTTTCCAGACAGTTCTATCTCAGCGCCGCGAAAGAGTGCTCTCAGCGCTCGGATTACGAAGCGGGCCAACATCACGATGACTGCCACAAGGCAAAGCGCAATTGTGGCTGCGACGTAAGGATGACGTGTAGCTAGCCAGGTGAGGACGACGGCAAGAGCGTCTTCGATCAAGCTCAGAGTGATGTTCGAGAACGGTTCCGGCGAAGGAGTTACGGCGGCCCTAGCGGCGGTTTTGCCCCCATGAGCGGCGAAGGCGATGGCTGCTCCGAACAGGGCTGCGAGGAGCTGCTGGGCAGGAGTCAGTTGCCGGGTCGCGCCATAGGCTAGCAATGCGGCCGCTGGGACTCGCACAAAGGTATGCAGGGCGCTCCAGATCAGATCAAATGCGGGAATCTTGTCGGCAAAGAACTCCACTACGAATAGAGCTCCGCTGGCGACGATGATGGGCCAGCTTTCCAGGATTTGCAGGGCTGGCGGTAGCGGGACGTGTCCGAATCGGGCGAGCAGACCGAGCGCGGCTACCGTGGCATAGACATTCAGGCCGGCAGCAAAGGCGATGGCTGCCAATAACGCAAACAACTCAGGAAGAGGGATTTGCAGCCAGTTCAACATTGGTGCCAGGTCTCAAATGGCCGATTTTGGGTACTTTCACTCCCCAACTCCCGAAAACGACAAAGGGCCGCTTCTCAGCGACCCTTGAAAGTCCTTAACGCGTCCGCGTTTATAGCGTGGACTCGATTTCAAATCCCCATGCCTCTAAGAGAGGCTCCGGGATGTATTTGGAGTTCTTGTTGCGGCGCGCCCACTCGCGCAGACGGGTTGAACGAAGATACTGGTCGGGAGAGAGCTTATACTCACGCACGACCTGTTCGAATTCCGTGATGGTAGGGACAATCGGACCGATCGGCTCCGGTTTGCCCCAATTCGGATTGCCGCGTCGCTTCGCCATGAAAAATGCCCTTTCCTACAAATGGGGGATGGACTTAATGCTCTATTGCTACTCTATGTATATGATTCTCCGGGTGCTCTAAGGATGCATAGAAACGATAACTCCATCGAATATCGACGGGCATCCTCAAGGACCAAAAAAGCTAATCGGAGACTGAATATGTTAGGACAAGGTTCCGTAAAAGTCAATCATAAAATTCCTCATTCACTTGAAGGAAAAACCCTTAAGTCGCTGGATTAGAAGTTACTTATCGTCGATGCTACTCGCCCAATCTTAGGCCGCGATGGGCGATCCACCATTATGGTGGCTGGAATGCGGATCATATTACAAGGATGGCCACGTTACCTGCGTAATCCTAGGCTCCGCAGCTTTATTGATAAGACGTCTTTATCCAGCTTAGAGTGTGGGTTGGACCTGTGCTTTCCCAGAGGGGTCATTTCCTTTCCGAAGGCCTCACCTGCTTGCACGGCTGTGCCAATGCATTTGGGAACCTTGCCATGAACCTGAAATCACTGCTGCTCTGTTCAGATGAAAAGATCGTACGAGTGCTGCGGCGCACTCTGGGGGATCTGGACATCGGGATCGAACATTGCGCCACGGCGGAAATTGCCGTCCGCCAGCTAACGCGGGAGCGATTTGAGGCCATCATCGTAGATTGCGGCGGGCCCGGAGCGGCGGATGTGCTGCGCAATGCCCGCTCGGCTCCGTGCAATAAGCGAGCGGTTGCGGTGGCGATTCTGGACCCTGAGAAGGGGGTTCGTTCGGCCTTTGATCTTGGGGCGCACTTCGTGCTCTATAAGCCGGTATCGAGCGAGAAGGCCAAATCAAGTTTTCGCGTGGCACGGGCTCTAATGAAGAAGGAGCGCCGTCACAATGCACGAATCCCAGTGCAGTTTCCGGTGGAGATGTCGAGCCTTGAATCCGGTGCTCACTTTAAGGTGAACACCACAGACGTTGGGGAAGGCGGCTTGGCAGTGAGCCTGCCACGTCGCAGCAAACCTGCTGGCCGCTGGGAGTTGTCGTTCACGCTGCCAGGTTCTACCGCCCCGCTGAAAGTTGTGGCGGAATTCGCCTGGGAGGGTACGGGAACGCAGGTCGGTTTGCGCTTCCAGAATCCGACGCCGGAAGTTGCGCGGCAGCTGCGCGAGTGGCTGGGCCGGAATTCTCCCGATGCTGAAAAGGACGATCCGCCGGTAGCCTGTAGGCTCACGGATTTGAGTATGGGCGGTTGTTATCTAGAGATTGCTTCGCCATTTCCAGCAGCGACCAGAGTCACGTTGTCGATGCGCGCCGCTGGCGTGGACCTTCGAGCGGAAGGCGTGGTCCGAGTGATGCATCCGGATAAAGGGATGGGCGTGCAATTCACGCAGAGCACCCCGGAACATCGAGCGGTGTTGGAAAAGTTCCTCGGAACGCTCACAGAGAATCGCGAAGTGCTGCCCGAATTGCTGGTGGAACCGGAGGGTTTGGAAACGGAGTCACCACAGCGGGATCTAGCCGTTGCCGCCGATGCGAGCGAAGTGGAAGATCCATTGCTTACTTTGTTCCGCAATAAGGGAACGCTTCCGGCCGATACTTTTCTCGCAGAGTTACGCAAGCAACGTGGCGGCGCGGCTGCTGCGGTTTCCGCCTAGGGTAGCGCAGCAGACGTCCTTCTCTTATCATCTTCAATTCTTATCTCGCTTTGTGGTCGTGTTCTTTCGGCACTCAACTTCTCATTCAAGCAGTCTTCTTGCTTCCCACTAGCGGATTTTTCTGCACTCACGAGTTAAGTATTTCATTGGGAACGAGTCAAGCGAGAATCTGATTCGTTGCCACCTTCAGAACCAACTGTACCGGTGTGAGCTAGAATAATTCGCGGGCCGGGATGGCGAAATTGGCAGACGCAGCGGACTTAAAATCCGCAGGGGCGAAAGCTCTGTGGGGGTTCGATTCCCCCTCCCGGCACCAACCAACCCATTGAGTCAGGTTAGTTTAGGTGAGTAGCAGAGAAGTGAGCTGTTTCTTTCATTGCACCATCTGTGGTGCTACCCCTGCCCAAACCCTGTCCAACGTGTGGCCACAGCGCGCCCTGTACGTTCTGACAGTAGCTCAACAACCGCTAAAGACTTAATAACGTTCTATTCGGGTTGATCGACAATGCGGCTTTTGCTCGTCTGGCAAATTCTGTGGACCCTGCGAGATGCCTGGTAGCAGGTGGTTTCATACCACAGCGTTGTGTTGATCCCAGCACCCGACACGCTGCGCTGATCGTGTGAAGGACGAAGCAAAAGAGGCGATGATCATTCCCATCTGGCCGAAATACCCTACCTTGTATGAGATCAATACCTGGGTCTGGCTCTCCGAGCTCAGCCTGAAAACTGGAACACACATTGACCTGAGTTCCGTGCCCTCGGCCGAGTGGGACGCCATCGCCAAGTTCGGCTTCGATGCCGTCTGGTTCATGGGAGTTTGGGAACGAAGTCCTGCAGGCATTGCGATCACCAATCAGAACACGAATCTGCTCGACGATTTCCGTAGAACACTGCCCGACTTCAAGCCAGAGGACAACGTCGGATCGCCCTACTGTGTTCGACGCTATGTGGTTGACGCACACCTCGGAGGCCCTGTAGGTCTTGCGATTGCACGGCAGGAGCTAGCGAAGCGAGGCATGAAGCTCCTACTGGATTTCGTACCGAACCATGTTGCGCCGGATCACTCCTGGGTCACGGAGCACCCCGAATACTTTATTCGGGGGACGATCGTGGATGCCAAGAACAACCCGACATCCTTCATTGATGCACAAGGAAACGTCTGCGCCTGCGGACGTGACCCTTACTTCCCGGCTTGGCCAGACGTTCTGCAACTCAATGCGTTTCAGCCTGGGCTTCGCCAAGCAGTTGTTGAAACCGTTTCTAGAATTGTGGCCCAGTGTGATGGCGTCCGTTGCGACATGGCCATGCTTCTGCTGAACCAGATCTTCGAGAGCACGTGGGGCAGTCGTGCAGGGCAACGACCGTCGAGCGAATACTGGGATGACGTGATCCCTGCCGTTAAGAGAGCGCATCCGGACGTCTGCTTCATTGCCGAGGCTTACTGGGACCTAGAGTGGGAACTACAACAGCATGGGTTCGATTTCTGCTACGACAAGCGGCTCTATGATCGACTGGAGCACGAAAATGCGGAGAGTGTTCGGCTTCATCTTTGTGCTGACCTTGCCTATCAGCGGAAGCTGCTTCGCTTTCTGGAAAACCACGACGAACCTCGGGCCGCGGCAACTTTTTCCCCCGCAAAGGAGCAGGCGGCGGCAGTCACAATATCCACTCTCCCTGGGGCAAGATTCTTCCATGAAGGACAATTCGAAGGCCGGAGGGTAAGACTGCCAGTTTTTCTGGGCAGGCGCCCGGCAGAGCCTGTAAACAATACCTTGCGGACTTTCTACAACAAACTCCTGGCAGCCATCAATGCTCCGATATTTCGTGATGGCGAATGGAAGCTCTGCGAGCGCAGTGGATGGCCCGACAATCAAAGTTGTCAAAACGTCGTCGCTTGGAGCTGGGTTAAGGACGATGATCGACGTCTTATTGCAGTCAATCTTAGTGATAGAGCTGTGCAAGCCCGCGTGCAGGTTCCGTGGGAAGACGTGCGAGGAGCATCATGGCATTTGGTCGACCCCTTTTCGGATGCGAGGTACGATCGCGAAGGGAATGAAATGGCGGCGTCGGGTTTGTACATCGAATTACAGCCATGGAGTTACTGTCTCTTCCAATATATCGCCGGGCAAGGGATCACATGAGTCCGGCAGCCTAGCTAGTTGCCGCATGAAATGCCTGCGAAGGAATAGCGATAGCTGGTTCGCTGCACCCATAGCGTTTGTAAACAGCTTTTGTTTCCGGACGGATTACCTCTCGTGTTTCCAGCAAGTTTGCTAAACCTTCACGGATTTTTTTCGCCGCGGTTTGGATAAAGCGCTTTGAGAGCAGATGCGACGTCTTTAGATTCTGGCAGCTCCCAGAGGTCCTTGTGCTCCGCGAGATAACCACAAACCGCGTCACGAATGTCTCCGACGGTTGTCCCGGGGGGCGCGGTGAAATTTTCCGCTGTATAAACGCCCAGAATGTACCCAGTGGTTAAGCCGTAAACGAAACGGTCATTTTCAGTCGTCACACAATGGCCGACCAGAATGCTTGTCTTGGTCTTTTCAGCAAAGGCTGGGGCCGCGCACAGAAACATTATTACAAGCCAGCGATTCATTGGTTTCGTTCAACTGGAACGACCTCCTGTCTTCTTCAGTTTCTTCCAGTCGGGTGTTTATCGATGGCCAATCACGCCCAACTCTACGATCTGAGGGCCGGCCTTCTTCCCGGCTGTTTCTACAGAGCGGTCTGGTAGCGGCAACACAACGGCTATCCGCTGCAAGCGCCTGTCTACAAAGTACCGTCGGGCAAAGAAAGAATGAACTGGTAGGAGTGTCAGTACAGTTCCGGAACTGTTGGGGACAAAATTGCGATAGCACCCAGTGATTGTGGTTCTAGTAGAACAAACGCGCAAGCTTGGTGCTAAGGCCTTGATTTCGTCAACTATCGAGAGTGCGCCGTCTCGGATTCCCGTTGCTCCTATAATTGTTGACAGCTCCCAGCACGCCAACCATCCTCTACCATTTGGTGGCCTCTCTTTAACTTGCGTGAAGCCTCGTCCAAGAACCTTCTTAGGCGGGGCTTTGTTCGATCCACCTAGAACTGTAAATTCACTGCACGATCAAGGAGAAATGTCATGAATCTGAGCAGTGGCTCGCGGCGGTCTCGACGGTGCTGCTCACGCGTGGGCGAAGCTGCCTCATCGACGAAAAGCATTATCAGGTTGACTGCAAGCTTTGACAGGTTCCACCGGACAGACGATGTGTGTAGGTTTGAACATCTTTGTAAACGTGTCGGCCGTTCTAGTTGGAGCACCTGAATGGGATGAACCTGCACCGATCACAGCATGAAATAGCCCTGTTGGCCGCTGCCAACTTCGCGTTGGAATTCAGCACGAAGAAGAACGGTGCTGATATTCACGTTGGCGACGTGGGAACCTTTGAAGGAGGTCTAGGACGAACTTTCTACAAGAAACTCAGCGGACCGATCCCGATGGTGATGACCTGGGCGCTGCGGGATACGCGCAATTTAAAGTTACAGGCGATAGCGGTTCTGACATTCCGGCTGCGTTACAAGGACTAAAGGACCACACATTCGCGCTTGGTCCCGAATTCAACGTGTTCATTCCTGACCCGAATCTGAGTCTGCTAGCGCGATATGAACCCGAGTTTGGAGCCAGCAATCGCACCCAGAGTCATACGATCGTGTTCAGCATCGTGTGGGTGGCGAAGTCCCTGGTGAGGCGTCAGCCATAGCCGTTGGTAAGAAGTGTTGGCCGAAAAACAGAAATCTGGGTGGACATCAATTCATTAGCCCATGCACGCAGCCTCAGAGGAGGGAATATGAGCAACGATGCAGAGCGTGTCAGACTGCAGCAAGCTGCTGCCCAAATCCCATGGAGAAAATGGGGGCCCTATCTTAGCGAGCGTCAGTGGGGCACAGTTCGCGAGGACTACAGCCAGGATGGAAATGCCTGGGACTACTTCAGTCATGATCAGGCACGATCCCGCGCGTATCACTGGGGTGAGGATGGCCTGGCCGGCATCAGCGACGAAAAGCAGTTGCTATGTTTCAGCATCGCTCTGTGGAATGGGAAAGATCCGATACTCAAAGAGCGCCTATTCGGATTAACGAACAGCGAGAGCAACCACGGTGAGGATGTCAAAGAGTATTACTTCTACCTGGATAGCACTCCGACCCATTCGTACATGAAGTATCTGTACAAGTATCCGCAGGCCGCGTTTCCTTATGGCGATCTGGTCGAGACCAGCAAGCGGCGCAACCGCGGCGATATGGAATACGAGCTCCTGGACACAGGCATCTTCAACGCCGATCGCTACTTCGACATATTTGTGGAGTATGCAAAGCGGTCTCCGGAGGACATTCAGATCCAGATCAGCTTGTGCAATCGCGGACCGGAAGCCGCTTCGCTACACGTCCTGCCCACACTCTGGTTTCGCAACACATGGACCTGGTGGGAGGGTACACCGAAGCCGATCCTGACGCAGGTATCCAGCGAGAAATCCCTGGCGGTAGCAGCATCGCACATCACTCTGGGCGAGCGGTGGTGGTACTGCGAAGGGGACGTTCCGCTGCTGTTCACCGAGAATGAGACCAACAATGAACGGATTTTTGGCACGTCCAGTACTTCGCCTTGGGTTAAGGATGGGTTTGACAACTACGTGGTCCACGGGAAAAAGGACGCAGTCAACCCCGGGCGGAGCGGAACCAAGGCCGCTGCACAATATCGATTAAACATAGGCCCAGGCAAAACCGCCACCATCAGGTTGCGGCTCAGCGACTTGGCACCTGCTGTCGTGAGCGATCCCTTCGAGGGCTTCGATGAAACCATGCGGCTCCGCCGGAGTGAGGCCGACGATTTCTATCGCGGGATCACGCCGCAGAGAGCCAGTGAAGACGAGGCACTCGTCATGCGACAGGCGATGGCCGGAATGTTGTGGAGCAAGCAGTACTTCGGCTTCGAGGTGGGCAAATGGCTTCAGGAACATGGCGCGGACCCGTTGAGGCGGGACGCCCGGCAAATGCGGAACAGCGAGTGGTTCCACATGGTGAATGATCACGTCATCTCCATGCCGGACAAATGGGAATATCCCTGGTTTGCAGCGTGGGATTTGGCCTTCCAGGCCATCGCGCTCTCCGTTGTCGATGTGGATCTTGCGAAACAACAGCTCGATTTGCTGTTGCAGGAATTTTTCCTGCACCCGACCGGCCAGATTCCTGCCTATGAGTGGAACTTCAGTGATGTAAACCCACCCGTGCATGCCTGGGCGTCGATCTTCTTGTACAGAAGGGAGCAGGGGCTCAGGGGCAAAGGAGATCTGGAATTTCTCAAGCGGTCTTTTGCGAAGTTGGTCGTGAACTTCACCTGGTGGGTGAACCGCAAAGATCGCTTTGGCAAGAATCTTTTCGAAGGCGGCTTTCTCGGACTCGACAACATTGGGGTATTCGACCGCAGTGCGCCGCTTCCCACTGGCGGCCATCTTGAGCAGGCCGATGGCACTGCGTGGGTATCTCTGTTTTGCCAGAACATGTTCGAAATCAGCTGCGAGTTGGCGGCGCACGACCCTTTCTTCGAAGATATGGCCATCAAATTCGCTGATCATTTTCTTTTAATCGCCCACGCGATGAATCAGTTGGGTCCCGATGGCATGTGGGATGAGGAGGATGGGTTCTACTACGACGTCTTGCGACTTCCCGATGGCACTTCAACCCGGCTCAAGGTTCGCTCGATGGTTGGATTGTTGCCGTTGTGCGCCACGACTGTCATCGAACCCTTTCAGCGCGAAAGTGTACCTCGTGTAGCAAAGATTATGGGGGAGCGCCTACAACTTATGCCGGAGCTGCGCGACAGCATTCATCCCACCGGCCGGGGGCATCTCGGGTACGCAGAGCGTGGCATCGCCGCGCTGGTGAATCCTCAGCGGTTGCGCCGCATGCTGACGCGCATGCTCGACGAGAACGAATTCCTGAGTCTCTATGGAATCCGGGCGCTCTCCCGCTACCATGCCGAGCATCCTTACGTCTTCAACGTGAATGGCCAGGAATATCGCGTGAACTATCTCCCGGCAGAATCTGACACCGGTATGTTCGGGGGCAACTCCAACTGGAGAGGGCCAATATGGATGCCGGTGAACGTACTGCTGATCCGCGCCCTGTTGTCCTTCTATCTTTATTATGGCGATACCTTCAAGATTGAGTGTCCGACAGGATCGGGCAACTTGATGAATCTATTTGAGGTGGCCCGTGAGATTGCCAATCGGTTGACCAGAATCTTCCTGCGGGACAAATCTGGCCGGCGACCGGTCTATGGAGGAACGGAGAAGTTCCAGACCGATCCTCAGTGGAGAGATTACATTCTGTTCTACGAGTATTTCCACGGAGATAACGGCGCCGGATTGGGAGCCAGTCACCAGACCGGCTGGACCGGTCTCGTCGGTGGCCTGATCGATCTTTTCGGTCGACTCGACGCAACTCAGTATCTTAACGCCGGGAAAGCGGCTGTGTTTGCCAGACAAGAGCCGACCGGGGAGAAGAAAGTCGCCTAGCGATTACGAGTGCGGAGCTTGGGAGTCCATCATGCTAGTCGATTTTGGCAGAGCTCCGTTGATTTTCGTGAGGAAGCTCTGGGAATGGTTTAGGCACCGAGCGCTGGCTGATGTGGTTCTTTCCTTGTTTGCGGTGGCCCTGCCCGCCGCCGCTCAGTTGCCCAGCATCACACCAAAGTCTCCTGTCTCGGCCCCAACAACCCAGGAACAGGTCTCAGACCTTCTGGGGCGCCCACGCCCAGAGGAACGATTCTCGGCTTCGTCAAGGCTGCGGATCGCAATGATTTCGTGACGGCCGCGAAGTATCTGCAGGTCACAGGCAGGCACAAACCTGAAGCAGAGACGCTGGCTCGGGACCTGAAGGAGTTGATGAACCGTTACTTCAGCAAACCCATCGCGATGATCAGCGACTCTCCGGAGGGTACGGCGAACGGTGAACTCCCGCTCGATCGCGAGCGGGTGGGATCGCTCAAGATAAACGACAAGAAAGTCGACGTGCTGCTGGTTCGCGTCACTGATCCGCAATCCGGTCGAATCTGGCTGATTTCCTCAGATACTCTCGCCAGTGTTCCCGAGCTGTTCGACGCGATCAAGGAGACCTGGATTGATCGGGTCATGCCCCAACCGCTCCTGAACAAAGAGTATTTTCGATTTCGCTGGCGCAATGGATCGTGTGGTTTGCATCGCTTGTCGTTCCTCTCCCGTTGTTTTGGTTCATTTGCAAAGTAACCGTCAGCATTCTAAAACGGACGGTCAAGAATCAACCGCGCCGTACATTGATCGAGTCCTGGTACACCGCGGCGCGTCGGCCGGTTATTTTCATTCTGACCCTTCTTGTTCATGTCTTAGTCGTATATTCGCTGGGACTCTCGCTCACCTCTCGCATAATCCTCGGTCGCTTTGCGTTCGTTCTGCTGATCATCGGAGTGGCCTGGCTCCTGCGCCGGATAATAACTCTGTCGTTCGAGCGTGCACGTAGCGCGATGCAACACGGAGGTGATAAGGGCGAGCAGTTCCTCTGCCGCTATCGACTCTGAGGCAGTGTTGTAAGCTTCGGATTAATTGCTTGTAACGCCTGGGTTGATGCCTGGCCTGTCCAGCTAAAATTCGCGATTGCCGAGCGTCGCGAACTCTAACACATGGCGGTGGGGACCTCCTTCTGAACGATTCTTCCCGTACCCGTTTCTAGATCGACTAAGAACGTGGAGCATAAAATGACGAATTATATTTTCAGAGTTCGAATTGAGAAGCGATTTTGCATTGTGCTTTCTTATTTCATGATTCTTCTCTGTTTGCCCGCGCAGGCCAAGCGAAATGACTTGGTGATCATGAAGAACGGGGATCGTCTCACTGGAGAGGTAAAGAAGCTGGAGCAAGGAGTTTTGTATGTCGATCTCGCATACGTATCGGGCTCGGTTGGCTTGGATTGGTTGCAGGTCGAGCGAGTCCAGAGTACTGGGGGGTTTCAGGTCGTCCTGAAAAATGGTGAGCGGGTGGCGGGCACAATCGAAAAGAAGACAACGGCAGAAGCACCAGGCAAGGACTTTACAGTTCATGCCCCGCAGGGTGAGGTGCGCGCCGCGGCTCCAGATGTGGTCACCGTCGAGTCGCAAAAGCGAAACTTCTGGCGTCAGCTGACTGGTGCGATCGACCTCGGATACAACTTCAGTAGTGGCAACAGCCAGACGTCATTGAGCGCAGACGCAAATGCCAACTACCTCACTCCGAAATGGATCGCCGGCGCCAGCATCGATTCTTCGTTCAGTGGCCAATCCGGCGGCTCCAAGTCGAATCTGTTTGAAGTCCAGACGCTTGACGGGCGATTTCTGAATCGGAATTCGTTCCTCATGGGGTTAGGGGATTTCCTGCACAGCTCTCAGCAAGATCTTTCTCTCCGCACAACGCTCGGAGGAGGATATGGGAGCTATCTGATTCGTACAAATCGCAATACTCTCGCATGGTTGGGGGGTGTGGTCTACACTCATGAAAATTTCGAATCCTCTGACCAACCTGCCGACCAAAACATGGAAGCTCTGCTCGGCCTTCAGTATCAGATGTTTCATTTTGACCGCTATAGCCTAGCCTCCCAAGTCTTGGTTTACCCAGGGTTAACCGATGCCCCCCGTCTCCGTGCAACCACCAAGACAACCTTTAGTCTCAAGCTGGCTAACAATTTTCATATCGATTTTTCGTTCCTGGACAATTTCGATAGCAGCCCGCCCTTCAACGCGAAACGAAACGAACTCACCATAAGCAACACCCTGGGGTGGACGTTCTAAGCTTCGGCCGGCGAGATTAATCAACAGGGTTGGATCGTTTTGCGAAGCCATTAATAGCGAGTTGACTATTGTCGGCATCTTGGAAGCCGATTTCGACGCTTCCGATAAACCCGTTTCTGGATAGCTTCCGGTTGGCGGACCACCCGTTAAGAACGAACGCGCAGTTTCCCAACCGATTCCTGGCCGGTTTAGAACGTAATCGCGGCAGAGATCTGGAGTGTGTATCCCTGGAAGGTAGATCTGCACTCGAATTCACGAAAATACTTAAGCCCGACATTCACCTTCTTCTCCGGTAATACTGCGTTTGCAGTGAACCCCAGAGCGTTTACTTTGTAGTGCGCTGCCGCCTGCTCCAGCGTAATGTTCGGGCCGTGTTTATCAGTCGTTTGCCACTCGCCGTATCCGACCAGCCCAAGCTGAAGGCGCAAGCTACGTTGAAGGGGAAAAGTATGGGTCAGCGAATAATCGAGGTTAAAGGTCTCGCCGGGGTGGATCATC
This sequence comes from Candidatus Sulfotelmatobacter sp., assembly GCA_049279555.1. Lineage (GTDB taxonomy): Bacteria > Acidobacteriota > Terriglobia > Terriglobales > Acidobacteriaceae > Sulfotelmatobacter. The sequence continues at coordinate 783 of JBAPOI010000754.1, read as the reverse complement.
GTGCCCTCTTGGGTACCGTGAAATTCATACATCTGAAAGGCGGAAAGGGCGGTGGCTTTGTTTCGATCCAGATAGACCGTCTGTCCACTGGCAACAGCGGAGGTCCAGTAACCTGAACCTACATTGGTGTTGGCACCCACGCTAAATCTCCCAGTGGGCGCCAGAAACCCATAGATCGCACGAATGGCAAAGCGCTGCTTGCGCCAGCCGAGGATGAACGGTTGATAATAGGAATCCGCAAACCCGCCACCACCGCTGAGAGCACCATTGACATCTGAAGTGAGCGAGTTGTTAGCAATCGGAAGCGTAGCGGCTGCCGAGAATACTGCCCCGCCCAGGAGAGCGATTGTCTTTTTGCTCACCCACACAAAACTGTTCAAATCCATAATGACCGAGTTTTGCCCGGTAGCCAATATTTCTCCATGAGAGCCTTTCTCTTCATCCCGCGAGAAGAAAATAAAAAGGTTTGAATAGGTGATTCCGGCTTCGGGCGTTACCCCAGAGTTCGTTGCGGTCATGCCTACGGGATAGACACCTCTGACTTGCGCTTGCACGGGAGTCAAGACAACAGAGTTAGCGACCGCAGCGAGGACAACAGCGAAGAGGTGCCATGCGAAAGGTGCTCTCATCAGCGTTCACGGGTTGTTCCAAATCTGGGGAAACTCTGCGGTCCCCAAAGCTCTGTTGTTCTAGACCGGAGTTTCCGCGCTTCGAGTTCCAAAGACACGCGCCAGCGGCATGAGAATAAGCAGCCCGACGACGGCAACGACGACGATCATGACG
>JBAPOI010000753.1:0-47742 GCA_049279555.1 Candidatus Sulfotelmatobacter sp. | reverse complement strand
TCGTAAGTTAGCACGATGGTTAGTGGCATTCTGTTCCGTTTCCAGAACAGAAACAGGAAGTTATCTCTGTTCTGTTGAGTTATGAGATAGTCTGCGCTAAGTTTTTGCGCTAGCTCGCCTGATCAAGACAGGCAGAACGACGCGATCTTCCCAGACCCAACGTTTAGCAGAAAATTATACAAGCATATAGAACAATCCAAACCTGGCAAGCTTTGACGGCGGTTTAGTTTCATCGCAGAAGCGGGACACTCACCATGCTTGAGACTGAACATTACAAACCGAAGCGCGTCGATACGGCCCAGTTCCATATTCAGGCGGTGCGGAGGGTAATCGGCGTGATCCGCGAGCGTTTGGACGACAGCATCTCGCTAAAGGAAATGGCCGCGCTCGCGTACATGAGCCGTTTCCATTTCAACCGGATATTTCGCCAAGTCACCGGCTTGCCGCCACGGAGGTTTCTGAGCGCTTTGCGGGTACAGGCCGCCACTCGCCTCTTGTTGGACACGGACGACAGTGTTACTGACATTTGCCTAGACGTCGGTTACAACAGTTTGGGCGCGTTCAACCGCCGGTTTGCCAACGTATTGGGAATCTCGCCCATGAGGCTGCGGGGGATGCGGCAGACGCCGGCCGAAGATCTGCTGGTGCAGACCGAAGGGAATCCGCAAAAAGCACCGGCGGAGAGCGAAGCCTTAGTCGTGGGACGGATTCAGGCGCCTTTGTCTTTTTCAGGCCCGATTTTTGTTGGGCTTTTTGCGACCGCGATTCCGGAAGGTGCGCCGTTGGCCTGCGCTATCCAGCACTTGCAGGGGGCTTTCCAAATCCCTCGTGCACCTAGAGGACGGCACTACCTCTTTGCAGTCGGACTACCCTGGCCAGACAGCATCGACGACTATTTCAAGCACGATTCCGCACTGCGAGGCGGCGGTGAACTTGTTTGTGTAGACGAGGGCATCGTGGAATGCGGAGACATTTGCCTGCGAGCGGCGATGCCGACAGATCCTCCCATCAATGTCAATCTTCCGGTGCTTTTGAGTAAGGCTCGGAGCTTGAGCAAGGCCGCATAGAAACTGTACTTCATTGGTCAAGGCATAAAGAGCGGTGCCGACTAACTCCCATTTCGCGAAGCTCCCCATCAAAGTGCTGGTTGTGTGGGGTGCAATCGCCGTGACTTGGTGGAGTGCTCGACTGCCGCAGCCACGCCCTGTAGAAGCGGCAGCGATGGCGAAGCGCTTTCATTTCCAACGGACAGTTCTGACGCCGCTCCGTCCGGCGGTGCAGAATCACCGGAACGTCAATCCGAAGTTACAGGGAATTGTCTCGTGGATCTCAACGGTCGGCGCCGGGGTTGCGCTCGGAGATCTCGACGGCGATGGACTGGCGAATGACTACTGCCTCGTCGATCCTAGAACCGATGACGTCATTGTTTCGCCAGTGCCCGGAACTGGCGAGCGGTACCCTCCGTTTACTCTGCGACCTGATCCATCCGTATACGACCCAGCTACGATGGCCCCGATGGGCTGTTTGATGGCAGACCTAAATGAAGATGGGTTGATGGACTTAGTGGTGTATTACTGGGGCCGGACGCCAGTTGCTTTCCTGCAGCTAGCACGCGCGGATAAGAGACTATCTTCTAGGAGTTTTCTCAGCCAGGAGTTAGTTCCAGGTAAAGAACCCTGGTACACAAATGCCGGATTAGTGGCCGATATGGATGGGGACGGCCACGCCGACCTTGTATTCGGGAATTACTTTGCGGATGGTTCCGTGGTGCTGGGAGGCGATGGGCCGGTCGAGATGCAATCGTCGATGTCGCGCGCGGGCAACGGTGGCAGCAAAACGATTCTTCTGTGGAAGTCTGCTAGTGCGGGCGAGATGCCAAAGGTGGAGTACCAGCGCGCCACGCAGATTGAACCCCTGCTCGGCACCGGATGGACCCTGGCCATTGCTGCCTGCGACATTGACGGCGACCTGCTGCCCGAACTTTATATCGCCAATGATTTTGGTCCGGATTTGCTGCTGCACAACGAATCCACGCCGGGTCACCTTGCGTTTCGCCGGTTGCGCGGCCAGCGCGGCTGGACGACGCCGAAGTCCAAAGTGATTGGACAGGACTCCTTTAAAGGAATGGGGGTCGACTGCGGGGATCTGAATGGGGATGGCATTCCGGATCTGATGGTGAGTAACATCACCGATTCTTATGCATTGGAAGAAAGCAATCTGGTCTATGTAAGCACGGGAGACACACACGCGATGGCGGCAGGAAAGGCGCCTTACAAAGAAGCTAGCGAAAACTTGGGGCTGGCACGAAGCGGATGGTCGTGGGACGTGCGCTTTGGAGATTTCGATAATGATGGTATCCCGGAAGTTGTGCAGGCCACCGGATTTGCGAAAGGATCGGTTGATCGCTGGCCAGAATTGCAGGAGCTCGCAATGGGAAATGACTTGATGTTGCGCAGTCCCGCACATTGGCCACATTTCTCCTCGGGCGACGACTTGAGCGGAGCGAACGATCACGACCGCTTCTACGTGCGTGCCGCATCCGGAAGGTATTTCGATTTTGCGTCCGAGGTGGGGCTGGCAGATTCCCAACTTACGCGCGGCATTGCGATGGGCGACGTGGATGGCGATGGGCGAGTGGATTTTCTGACGGCAAACCAGTGGGGAGACTCTTTTCTTTTTCGCAACCTCAGCGAATCCACAGGGGCATTTCTGGGACTGCATGTTCTTGAGAAAGTTTTACCCGGAGCTACTGCGATCAGCGCCGGTCACGCACGGGAGGGTATTCGCTCTTACCCTGCATTCGGAGCGCGAGTCACCGTCTATCTGCCCAACGGTCGAAAGCTAGTGAAAGAGGTTGATGGAGGCAACGGGCACTCGGGCAAGAGTAGTCCCGATGTTCACTTCGGCCTCGGCGCGGTGGATCAGAGTCCGCTTCACGTTGCGTTCGATTGGCGGGATCGGCAGGGCAGGGTCCGGCATTACGACGAAAATCTAATGCCTGGCTGGCACACAGTTCAATTGGCGGGTGTCGAAAAATGACTGCACACCAGATGGATGCATGGGCTCATGCGCGGCGCATAGGCGGCCTGCGGCGATTTGCCGCTGCGATCACAGTCTTCAACATTCTGGGGCACACGGTATTCGGGTTCGAACAATCGTGGGCACAGCCATTGGTTTCGTTGGCGACCACCTACGCCTGCGAAATATTTTGCGAATGGATGGAAGCGCACACAGAAGGACGGCCGCCACGGTTCATCGGAAGCTGGCAGGAGTTTATAGACTTCTTGCTGCCTGCGCACATTACCGGACTCGCGGTTGCGATGCTGCTTTACAGCGGCGATCGTCTTCTGCCTACGGTGTTGGCGGCAGCGGTTGCTATCGCTTCCAAGAACACGCTGCGCCTGAAGGTGGACGGGCGGGTGCGGCACTTCTTGAATCCGTCCAATTTCGGAATCACGGTCACACTGCTGCTTTTCCCATGGGTCGGCATCGCGCCACCGTATCACTTTACGGAAAATCTGCACGGCGTTTGGTATTGGATTCTACCCACGATTATTTGTGTTTCGGGCACGTTGGTGAACTATCGCTTCACCGGAAGGACGCCTCTGATCGCCGCCTGGTGGGCTGGCTTTGTAATACAGGCGGGGCTGCGCAGCCTGCTATTTGGGACGTCGTGGATTGCGGCTTTGAATCCGATGACGGGCGTTGCTTTTGTCTTGTTCAGTTTCTACATGATCACCGATCCAGCTACGACGCCGTTTGATAAGAAAAGTCAGATTCTTTTCGGCTTCTCGGTGGCGGGAGTTTACGGCGTGCTCGTGTGCATGCACGTGGTATTCGGCCTCTTTTTCGCCCTGACCACCGTTTCCGGGCTGCGGGGCCTCGCGCAATACGTGGGGAGCCGCAGCCGGGCTGCATATCCGGCAAGGGTTCCGGCACACGCGACCGCAGCCGTGCGCAAGACTGCATAAGAGGTCTCCGATCGGCGATTTAATTTGTCTTGCGAGGACGGTGCGATATGGCTGGCATTCTGCAAAAGTTGCTAAGCATTTCTCCGATGGAGGCGAGTTTTGCCCGGAGAAAGTTTCATGTTCATCGCGACTCGACGCGCAGGCGCCTGGAGCAAGTGGGAGAAACGTTTCTGCGAGGGTATCACTTAGCGCTCGCCGACCAAGGGATCGAATTGCTGGTGGAGCAGTTAGACAAAATCGATTTGGAATTTCGGGGTTACGGCTTTGAAGGCGCTGCCATGGGCCTGGACATTCTCGATCAGTTGCAGCCGTGGAAAGCGCAGCGGATCCCCGAGTTGTTGCGCGGTCATGGAAACCCGCACGTGTACATGGTGCATGTGGGAATTGGGTGGTCGATGGCGCGCTTGCGTTTTGGAATTAAACGGCGGCTGGCGAGATTAGATTCCCTGCTACGGTGGCTGGCGCTGGATGGATTCGGTTTCCACGAAGGTTACTTCCACTGGCCCCGCTACGCGGCCGGGGCAACTCCGCGGTTCACGATGCTTCGCGGATACGGCTGGCGGGTATTCGACCAGGGTTTGGGACGCAGTCTTTGGTTCGTGAGCGGGGCTGACCCGGAATATATTGCCTCTGCAATCATGCACTTTCCGGAGGCGCGACGCGACGATTTGTGGAGCGGAATCGGCCTAGCCTGTACCTATGCGGGTGGCGCCGACGGCAGCGATGTTCCGATGCTTCGCCTTGTTTCTGGGCCGCACTGGCCACACCTCGCACAAGGGGCTGTGTTTGCGGCAGGTGCCCGACAACGCGCGGGAAACATGGCTCCACAAACAGAGATGGCTTGCCAGTGGCTCTGTGGACTTTCGGCGCTGCGGGCGGCTGAATTGTGCGACGAAACGTTACGCAGCGTGACAGAGAACGACACTCCCGCCTACGAAGAGTGGCGAAGGCGCATCCGCGAGCATTTGCAGTTCGATGAATTCTCTTGGCGGGAGCGTTCGCGCGCTTCCGATTTGGTGACGGCGGCGAGAAGCGTATGAGTTCGGAAATCGCCATTGTTGGAATGGCATGTTGCTACCCGGATGCGAACAACCCCCGCGAACTCTGGGAAAACGTGCTGGCACAGCGGCGGGCGTTTCGGCGGCTGCCGCCGGAGCGGTTGCGGTTGGAAGATTATTTCTCCAATGACGCCAGCGTGCCCGATGCAATCTATGCGAGCGAAGCCGCGGTGATTGAGGGGTACGAATTTGACCGGGTGCGATTTCGGGTAGCCGGGCCTACTTTCCGCAGCGTCGATCTGGCGCACTGGCTGGCGCTCGACGTTGCGGATCAAGCCCTGAAAGATGCAGGTTTCGTCGATGGCCAAGGACTTCCACTGGAGACTACGGGAGTGCTGGTGGGCAATACATTGACCGGCGAATTCTCGCGCGCGGCCACGTTGCGCTTGCGCTGGCCCTACGTTCGCCGTGTGATTGAGGCGCGAATGGGCGCCGAGGGATGGGACAAGTCCCGGCGTTCAGAATTTCTGGATCAACTGGAAGAAGAGTACAAAGCGCCTTTCCCAGAGGTGGGCGAAGAGAGCCTCGCCGGGGCGCTCTCGAATACGATCGCCGGACGTATCTGCAATTACTTTCACTTCGGTGGCGGCGGTTACACGGTGGATGGCGCATGTTCCTCTTCGTTGCTCGGAGTGGCGAAGGCATGTTCCGCACTGGAAGCTGGCGAGCTCGATGCGGCCCTGGCGGGCGGAGTGGATTTGAGCCTCGATCCATTCGAACTGGTGGGCTTTGCAAAGGCAGGCGCGCTGGCGCATGGCGAGATGCGGATCTACGACAAGGAATCGACCGGATTTCTGCCTGGGGAAGGCTGTGGATTCGTTGTGCTCATGCGAATGGCGGATGCGATCGCGCAGCATTTGCAAATCTATGCAGTGATTCGGGGCTGGGGAATTTCGTCTGACGGCGGCGGCGGCATCACGCGTCCTGAAGCGCGCGGGCAGAGATTGGCATTGGAACGCGCCTACCATCGCGCCAACTTTGGATTCGATTCGGTTGCGCTGATTGAGGGTCATGGCACGGGCACGCCGGTAGGCGATGAAGTAGAGCTAAAGGCGCTGTGCGCAATGCGGGAGGCAGCGGGTGGAAAAGGACAGCCCGCCGCGATCGGATCCATCAAAGCCAACTTCGGCCACACCAAGGCGGCTGCGGGTGTGGCGGGATTGATCAAAGCAACGCTTGCGGTTCATCACAAGTTGTTACCTCCAACTACCGGAACCCGCGAGCCTCGTTCCGAAGTTGATGGCGAGGACGCAATGCTTCGAGTTCTTGCGGAGGCGGAGCCATGGCCCGCGGACATGCCGGTGCGTGCGGGAGTCAACTCGTTCGGTTTTGGCGGTATCAATGTTCACGTCACGATCGCAGGCTGCGAAGGCGAATGCAGAACTCGATGGTCCCCCAGTGAGAATGCTCTGACAACCTGTCCGCAAGATGTCGAAGTATTTTTTCTCGATGGAGATTCGGTTTCCGAACTGGCTGGGAAGATTGAGCGACTAGCGCATCTCGCGCCCAATCTTTCTTCTTCAGAGTTGACGGATCTTTCGATTAGTTTGGCAGGTCAGGCGGGAGTTGGACGCGCGCGCGCTTCATTCGTAGCCGCGACCCCTGCGGAACTCGAGGAATGCCTCCACAAGTTGCAGGGGCTGATTCAAGACGGTGTACTTCGCCACCTCGATGCTGAAGAAGGAACGTTTCTGTGCGTCGATGGAAATGGGCCGCGCGTTGGACTCTTGTTTCCTGGACAAGTTTCGCCCGTGCGACTGCAATCCGGCATTCATGCACGCCGTTTCGAAGAGATTGCAGCGCTGTATGAATCAGCGACTTTTCCTGGGGATCACGAGAGCGGTTCGACTGAGGAAGCGCAACTCGCGATTATCACGGCGGAGCTTGCTGGTCTGCGGATCCTCGAAAGATTCGGGATCGCAGCCAGTGTTGCCGTCGGCCACAGCCTGGGCGAGCTTGCCGCTTACTGTTGGGCTGGCGCCCTCGATGAAAGTTCTCTCCTCCAGTTGGTTCGCTTGCGAGGCAGGCTCATGTCCCGGGTCTCAGGACCGCGCGGCGCGATGGCGAGCATTGGCGCGAGCGCAGAGAATGTCGAGTTACTCGTGGAGGATGGTAAGAAAGTCGTCGTAGCGTGCTTCAACGCGGCTCGCCAGACAGTCGTTTCCGGGGAAAGCGAGGCGGTTGCGGCGGTTGTATCCCGTGCGCAGGATCGCGGGTGGACAGCGATCCTGCTTTCCGCGGCAGACGCGTTTCACTCGCCATTGATGGTGCCGGCCGCGGAGGAGTTTCGCAGCGGGCTGGCCAGCTTCGAGTTACGGCCACTGCGCAAGACCGTGATCTCCACCGTTACTGGTGCGGAGATTGGGGGTGAGTCTCAGTTGCGCGATCTGCTGGTCGGACAGTTGACAAGTCCGGTGCAGTTTATGCAGGCAATGTCCGAGGCAAAGAGCAGCGCAGATTTGTTCATTGAGACCGGTCCCGGAAAAGTTCTCACACACCTTTTGAAAAGCGTTACGGATGTGCCAACCATTTCGCTCGACATAGCGGGACCTTCTCTAGCTGGGTTATACATGGTGCTGGGGGCGGTTTATGTACTTGGCGGACCGGTGCAACTGGAGCCGCTAATCAAGAACCGATTTGCGCGTCCCTTTGATTTCACCCGTCAGCCAAAGTTTTTTGTCAATCCATGCGAGCTCGCCCCGGTTTCTGCGAGTAATGAGCGGAAACCACGCCCGGCGCTATTACCCGAACCGGAGAAAGTTCCGAAGAATCGTGGGCTGCGGGAAACGCCAGTTGTGGCAAATAACGGTAACGGCAATATTGCGCATCTGGTTCGCACTCTTGTCGCGCGGCGTACCGAGCTGCCACCGGATTCCATAGCTGAGACTGCGCGGTTGTTGCGGGACCTCCATCTGAACTCCATAGTTGTGAGTGAGATCGTCGCGTCCGCGGCGCGGGAACTAGGGGTTAAGCCTCCCGTACATCTTCTGAGTTTCGCCGACTCGACTGTAGTTGAGTTAGCGCAACGTCTGGAGCAGTTGCGTACTTCTCAAGGGACTGCGCCGGTGCAGGAGACGGTGCCCGCCGGAATCGATGACTGGTGCCGTACATTCGTCGTGGATTGGACGCCCCGCGCGCTTCGAGAACATCCTAAGATCAAGTCCGCTCCGGGCAGATGGAGTGTCTTCGGTGCACTCGATCATCCCTTATTGCAAACGTTGCGGGAAACCGCGCTGCCCGGCAATGGCGTGGTCGTGTGCATGTCCGGGGCTGCTATCGAAGAGCAATTGAATTTGCTTCTTACTGGCGCTCATAAGGCAATTGAAACGGATGAGGCGGAGAAATATTTCGTAGTGCTGGGACCGGTTGCGGTTGCGGGCGCCTTTGCAAGAACAATAAGTCTGGAGCATCCGGAAATTTTCACTCGTGTCATTGAGACGCCATCGGGATCCGACGCGGTCCGTTACCTGAAGGCAGAATTATCGGGATCTCAAGCGCACGTGGAAGCGCGTTATGACACCGGCGGCGAGCGCTGCGAGCCATGTTTCAGGCTCCTCGCGCCTGTGAAAGAGGATGCGATTCCGATTCGGCGTGGCGAAGTCGTGCTGGTCAGCGGCGGTGCCAAGGGTATAGCCGCTGAATGCGCAGCCGCATTGGCCAAAGAGGCAGGCGCGAAGTTGGTTCTGTTCGGCCGCTCTGAAAAAGACGACCCTCTGGTGGCAGCTCACCTCCATGCATTGGAAATAAGCGGCGTCGTGGCGAGCTATTTCCAAACCGACATCACCGATGCACAGGCTGTGAGAGCCGCCGTCAGCGCGGCAGAACAAATGTTCGGCCCGATCAAGGGCATCATCCACGGTGCGGGCTGCAACCAGCCGGCGCTGGTCCGCGACCTCGATGAAGCAAAACTTCGGGCCACCGTTGCTCCGAAGGTGCAGGGATTCCGCAATCTTGTAGCGGCTGTCAATTCTGGAGAGTTGCGCTTGCTCGCGACCTTTGGCTCCGTGATTGGACGCGTGGGACTGCGAGGAGAGGCGGATTACGCGCTGGCCAACGCGTCCTTGTCGGCATTAACGGAGGAATTTGCCCGCCTTCATCCAGGGTGCCGATGCCTTGCCTTCGAGTCGTCTGCGTGGTCGGGCATTGGGATGGCGGAAAGGCTGGGCAAAGTGGAGACTCTGCGCAGCGCCGGCATCGGGTGCATTCCTCCGGACAAGGGCATCTCGTGGTTTCGCAAACTGGTGAGTAGCACCCCGCCTGCTACCACGGTGGTGGTCACGAGCCGGTTGGGAGCAAACTCGCCGGTTCCGATCAAGGCTCCAGCGCTGCCGATGCGGCGCTTCCTGGAGCGTCCGCGCGTGTATTATCCGGGAGTTGAGTTAGTCGTAGAGGCCGACCTGACGACGGCTTCGGATCCTTACTTACTTGACCATGTTTTCCATGGTCAACCATTGCTGCCTGCGGTTATGGGCATCGAGGCGATGGTGCAGGTGGCGATGGCGGTCCGTGCGGAAACGCAAGTCCCCGCCGTGGAAGATTTGCGCTTCGAGCACCCGATTGTGGTCGAGTCTGGGTCTCGGGTTACGGTGAGAATTGCAGCGTTGGTACGGGAAACTGGCTTAGTCGATGTAGTGATTCGCAGTTCACAAACTTCATTCCAAGTGGATCACTTCCGGTGCTCATGTGCGTTCGGGGATGCACCAATCCGCCCTGAGTATGTGGCGCCACTCCCAGAGACTTCTCTACTGCCGCTAGACCCGCTACGCGACCTATATGAAAGCTTGCTTTTCCAGGGACCTCGCTTCCGGCGGGTCGCAGGGTATCGACGGCTGAGCGCCCGTTTCTCGTCGGCGGAGATTGCTCCGGCTTCGCATCAAGCAAGTCCGCCGCAAGCATGGTTCAGTTCTTACTTGCCTGGAGCGCTGATGCTGGGCGATGCTGCCGCGCGTGACGCCGCTCTGCATTCCATCCAGGCGTGCGTTCCGGATGCGACTCTGCTTCCCGTAAGTGTGGACCGCATCTCCCCGCGTGAACTAGCTAGCGACGAAACTCTGATCGCGCATGCTTCCGAGCGTTGGCATGAGGGAAATACGTATTGTTACGACCTCGAGTTGCGGACGCCTGAGGGGATGCTTCGTGAACATTGGAAAGGTCTTCGGCTGCGCAAGGTGGAGGATGCGAAGACACAAGATTTTCCGGATGCATTGGCCGCCGCGCTACTCGAGTGGAGAGTTCGAAGAGCGGCGCCCGCAAGCCGCGTGTTTGCGGCTTTCGAGCGCGATAAGAACATGGACCGGCGCCGACGCAGTGAACGCGCCATCCAGCGGGCCCTAGGTTCACCGTGGCCGGTACGCTGGCGCGCCGATGGAAAACCCGAAGTTGCCGCGCCCATGGCCGTCTCAGCGGCCCACAGCAATGGCCTCACGCTGGCAGTCGCCGCGGCGGGAGAGGTTGGGTGCGACCTGGAGCCCATTTGCCCGAGAGCGGAAGAAGTGTGGCGCGATCTGCTGGGACCGGAGCGCTGGCTGTTAGCGCAACTGATAGGCCGCCAGGCGCAGGAGGATATCCACACTGCGGCTACCCGCGTGTGGACCGCGATGGAGTCCCTGGCGAAGGCGGGCGTTTCGCAGAACGGCCCTCTGGTATTGCTGTCGTCCTCTATCGACGGCAAGGGCGGCATTTCCCTGGGTGCTCCCGGTGTGACGATGGCCACTTCGGTGGTCCGCTTTAGGAGAGATCCGATGCTGTACGCAGTTGCAGTTCTGACGAGGAGTGAGGAATGCGAAGCTACGAGTACAGACATCGAGTCGGTTTTGAAGAGACGAACGTCGTAGGAAACGTCTACTACACGAACTATATCCTTTGGCAGGGCCGCTGCCGGGAGATGTTCCTGTACGACCACGCTCCGCTGCTGGTTCATGAGCTGGATCACGGACTTGCCATGGCCACAACTCGCGTATCGTGCTCTTACTACGAAGAGCTTGTGGCGTTTGATGAGGTCGTGATTCGCATGAGCGCCGGAAACATGACGCCGAGCCGGTTGACGATGGTGTTCCGCTACTACCGCGTTTCGCCAAATGGCGAAGAGAGACTCGTGGCTGAGGGCGAGCAGGAAGTGGTTTGCATTAAGCGGCAGGCTGAAGGCATCGAGCCGGTCCCGCTTCCCGAATTGCTACGGGATGCAGTAGCTCAATATGTCGATCCTTGCCAATGACAGGCAAAATACCTGCGGCTTCGGCTCGTTCCGATTTTCTGGGAGCACTGTTTCCCAGCGGCTAGGCGGCAGCCTTCCGATGGATTAGCAATCTGGGAGTGGCCCGTTCTGCTGCCGACGCATTTAATGATACTTGCCTAAAGGTAACCAGGCATAACAGGAGGGTGCGAGATGAAGCGTATTACTTGGTTCGTAGCGGTAGTAACTCTAGTAGCGGGATGCTCGGGGATTGCGGCAGCCCAGTGCGCCAACAACGTGAATCCAGGGGGATACGACCTTCTTCAAACTCCGAGTGGATCCACGGACAATTTGAGCAGTATAGGCCTCGGCACCGTAACCTTTCAGGGGGTTCCCTTGCCGTCGGTTGCAGGTGTCGGTCAGGCCGATACCATTGTGTGCCGCATCACTACCCTCACCTATCCGATCTCTGGCGAGGGAGAAAACCTGAACATCCAGATCGTCGCGTTGCTTCTGCAGAGCGTCGGCACCGTAATCTGCGACAATACTTCACACTGCGGAAGCTATTACGGACAACCGGTAACCGTATATGCCACGATTAACCAGACCGATGGGGTTATTCCGACAACCCAGTTGCCCGAACCGGATGCCGCCAACATTAGCGCTTCGACCGGATCGATGACGGTGTTTTCGAACGATACATTTAACACGAACGGGACTACCATCCAGGCCGACCTCATCGTAGTGCCGCCGGGAGACGCAGTTACGGCCAGCGCAATTTTCACTACGCCCATGCCTAGTGATTCCATATCGGCCACTGGCAGTTCATGGAGCAGCACTGCGCCAGCCGGCTATCCAGTCTCCACTAATTTTCCCCCGGGAGGCTTCTATGTAAACTCGTACGCCTCGTCATCAGTGCTTAGGGTCATCAAGGTGATTCGCGGCGCTAAGATTTTTCTGTATGGGTTGGCTTTGTTCCTTGTGGGTATCGCAGTACTCAAGATTCGCAACGGCGTCAGCAATGGCCGGTTAAACTTGCGCCCCGCCTATATGTTTGCGTTGGCTGCTCTCGCTTGCTTCCTGGCATGGAAATCGGGCAGCTTTGCCTTTCCTATGGTGGTTCATGCCAAGGCGGTATGCGCGTCAACCGGGCCGGTAACGGTTCCGGTTAAGGAGGGTGGCGTTACCGTTTATCACACGGTACAAACCGCAAACAACTGCGCACCTCAAATTGTGAAATCCCAATTTTAGCGCCCATTGGGAAGGTTCGCCTAAGAACCGAGCGGAATCGGTGGTTGCCCATCTTTAAGATGGGCAACCACCGGCTGTTGCCTTGATAGATCCCACTGGAAAGCCGGACGGCGGCGTTTTTGCGTGCCCAGAGCGGCGGGCTGGCCTTCCTCGGGATTGTGCCTAAATCTGCCCCACCAGGCACTCGGGCTATATATTCAGGTGTGGCCTCAATGTTGCCCTGATTTGACTATTTGACTTGAGCTTTCTCCGAAAGGAAGTGTGAATATTGCTGATCGCTTTCAAGGAGACACTATGCCCGATTCGTCGATTGCGGAACGCGTCGCCTCCGTGCGCAGGTTGAGTAAGCTAGCCTTGTGTGACCTATGGCGGCAGCTCTTAAGAAAGAACCTCCGCCTGAAATTCGAAAGGATCTCATGCTTCGCGTCATTGCTCATCGCCTGCAGGAGCAGGCGTTCGACGGCCTCAGCGATGCGGGATGCCGCCGGCTTCGTCAGCTCGCCGGCACATTCGAGGCTGATCCAAACGCAGTGATCTCCAACCGTCCGCCCATCAAAGCCGGAACTCGTCTGTCCGTCAGTGGAGGGAACGCGATCAAGTACCGAATTTCAGTGGCGTTTCTATTGACAAGCCCGTTCAAGAAATGGCCACACACTGCTTGAAACCATCGGCATCAAAGGAGAGGGCAGTTAGTCGCCAGTGGTATCTGAACCTTTGATATCGCAGGTGGCCCTCAAAGGCAGTGTCGGGGTATTATTCTTTTGCCAGTTGTTCGCGGGCGCGGGAGTAGCTCAATGGTAGAGCATCGGCTTCCCAAGCCGGTGGTTGCGGGTTCGATCCCCGTCTCCCGCTCCAGATTCTCGGCAAGGATTTTCGGCTTGGAACCTTACTGTCCAGAATGCTGTGGAACGGCGACTAAAGCAGGGCAATGATTGCGCTGTATGCAAAAGAGCGCCAGAGCTGCAAAGCCATGCCAGTCAAGGGATAGCGCGGGATTTGCTTCCCGCCAGCCACATAGGACTTATGAGCAGAGTAGAACGCCAGCTTCCCAAGCTGGATGTCGCCGGTTCGATCCCGGCCTCCCGCTCCAACCTTTGTTCCCCCGCCGCGCCTCGGATTGGGCTAGCTCGAAGGTCTGTGTCGATATTTACTTATCTTTACCCAAAATGACGCATCAACGGGCACGGTTTGGGGTTAATATCCTAGTGTAAGTAGACCGCGTAAGTGAGTCGATGTAGATAGAGACTGCGGCCGCCCGGGCCGAGTCGGTTTGGAGGTTTTGTATGCGACTCTCCGGTTCTATCCTGGTAACCTTGCTGTCAGTTTCAGCAACTCTCTTCGCGCAACACACATCCGGCACAATCAGCTCAGCGAGTTTCAGCGAACCATCCATTTCGGGGGGCTCGCACAGCTATTCTGGCGGATCGGCTTCGTCGTCAAGCTCGGCGAGCAGTCACAGTTCCAGCAACTATGCTCCGCATAGCTCTGGTACGAATGCGACGCAGAGTTCGGCGAAACCCGCTACTTTGTCACCCAGCAAAGAAAACGCCAATCAGGAAAAGAGAATTGGCCGCTCGTTCTGGCATCCTTTCAGGACGGCTGTTGTAAATGCGCAGTTCATTCGGATCGCGCGATGCGTGAAAGAACCATGTCCCGTCTGCCCTCCCGGCAAATCGCGCAGCGCCGGTGCATGTGTGGTTACGGCCAACGTTTGCCCAGCTGGATGGAACAGTTTCACGTGTGGTCCGCAATACCAGCTGTTCAACAATTGCAGCGTCTTGGCGAATCAATTGATGATAGAAGAACGGTACATGCAGGGAGTTGAGACCAGCCCAAACTTAATCCTTGAAATGCTGACATATCAATATCAGGAATGTCTGGCGCAATCCGGTTTGGCGTTCTTCAATTCTGATCCGTTGAACGATGCCCGTTTGGCCGATGTCATGCCCTAGGTGTCAGAGGTTGCTCTCGTCCACCGCATGGAACGCAGAATGGCTACCCTAGTGGGTTCGCCCATTGGGAGTAGTCGCAGATAAAAAATAGTCCACCAGAATCAAGAAAGCGATTTACAGCATCAAAATTATTGATTGGAAGGGCGGTCGTATTTCATTGACGCGATTAGCCGCTCGGCCTAGGATATTTTGAGCATGACCAGTTCCAGCAATTCCCGTCAGATGTGCGTGTGTGCATGTTGTTGTTGTGCATGCGTGTGCTCTGGCGCAGGGAGTTGCTGACGTAAAAGTTTAATAAGACAGCACTTATACCCACCGCCAGAAAGCTTCTGGCGGTGGGTTTTTCTTTTTGGGGGAAAATTTTAGGGTTTGTGCGGGGTTCATCGATGAGCGAAGCCATTAAAGAGACGAAAGCGCAAAAAGTCGAGCGCCTGAAGCGAGCCATGAATCCATGGGAGGGATTGGCAGAAATCCGACGCTTTGCGCGCGAAGGCTTTGACGCCATTCCGCCAGAGTGGATTGGAACTTATTTTCGCTGGTGGGGCGTTTATACCCAGGGCGACGGCGTGGGAGTTGTCGGAGGCAAAGACGGACAGGGAAAGGCGCTGCCCTTTTTTATGTTGCGGATTCGCATTCCCAACGGATTGTTGCGCTCGGATCAGTTGCGCGCCATCGCCGACCTGACTCGCCGTTACGCCCGCGGCACTGCCGATCTTACTGTCCGGCAAAACATTCAGCTCCATTGGGTCACGATTCAGGATCTTCCGGAAGTGCTCGAGCAACTCTGGCGCGTCGGCCTCAACACTATGGGGGCCTGCGGTGATGTAACGCGAAATATTACTGGCTGCCCCGTAGCGGGCGTGGACGCCGATGAGATTTGCGATGCTTCTCCGCTTGCGCTCGAAGTGGATCGCATGCTGGCGGGCAACGCCGAGTTCTATAACCTGCCACGCAAGTTCAAGATTTCAATCACGGGATGCCGCGTGTGGTGCCCTTATCCGGAGATTAACGATATCGGATTGACCGCAGTCGAGCGGACGGTTCGAGGCAAGTCTGAAATTGGTTTCGGCCTGCGCGTGGGCGGTGGGCTTTCCACCGAGCCGTATTTGGGTGCGCCGCTGAATGCTTTCGTGCGCTGGAATCAGGTTCTGCCGGTGGTGAAGGGAATCGCGGAGCTGTTTCGCGACTCCGATCAACTGCGCGAACACCGGGAGCGGGCGCGCTTGAAGTTTCTCTTCATCCGGCACGGTTGGACGGCGCAGGATTTTCAAACTGAGCTGGAGCGGCGCATCGGATTTCAGTTGGACGCCGCCGAGCCGGAACGGCCTCCCGCCGATATTTACCGTGATCACATCGGCATCCATCCGCAAAAGCAGCGCGGCTATTGCTATGTCGGGTCTGCGGTTCTTCGCGGCAGGATAACGCCCGAACAAATGGTATCCGCCGCTGATTTGGCAGATCGATTCGCGAGTGGCGAGTTGCGCACAACGAATATGCAGAACCTGCTGATCGTGAACGTTCCCCAGATCGAGGCGGACGATCTGGCGAAAGAGCTGGACGCGATTGGGCTCCGGGTTGGCGGTTCGCCGTTCTGGCGCGGCGCGGTCGCGTGCAGCGGTACGGAATTCTGCAAGCTGGCGATTACCGAAACGAAAAGTTTTTCCCGGTGGCTGGTTGAAGAACTGGAAGAGCGCCTACCCGGTTTCGATCAACATCTGAAGCTGCACGTCACGGGTTGCCCCAACAGTTGCGGACAGCACTGGATCGCCGACATAGGAATCGAAGGCAAGAAGATCAAAGTCGATGGCCGCATGGTGGACGCGTACTACTTCTGTCTCGGTGGTGCACTCGGTTTGAATCAAGGTATCGCGAGGCCGGTGGGTTATCGCTGTCCGGCCACTGAGGTGCCTGAAGCGATCGAGCGGCTGCTGCGCGCCTACCTTGCAGAGAGCGCCGCGGGCGAGAATCTGCGGCATTTTTTCTCCCGGCATAGCGACACCGAGCTCCGCAACTTTCTGGGGGGAGAGCTGGTCGAAGCAGTTCCGCGCGATTTGCCTGAGGGTCGTGCGCCCAGCGGGGTGGAAGGTTAACCATGAGCGCCCTGTTTCCAATGTTTATGAAGCTGGAAAACAAACGCTGCCTCGTGGTGGGCGCGGGCAAAGTTGGCGAACCAAAAGTCGCCAGCCTGCTCGATACCGGTGTGCGCATTCACGTTGTTGCGTTTGAAGCGAGTGACATGGTGCGGAAGTGGGCACAGGAAGGGAAGATCAGGCTCGAACTTCGCGGCTTTATTGCCGCGGACCTTGACGGAACATTTTTGGCAGTGGTGGCCACCGCGTCGCGCGAACTCAACGCTTCGATTTACAACGAGGCGCGGCGGCGCGGAGTGCTTTGCAATGTGGTCGACGACCCGGCGTACTGCGACTTCTACTATCCAGCCGTAGTGCGCCGGGGTGACTTACAAATCGCCATCTCCACCAACGGGCAGAGTCCTTCGCTGTCGCAAAAACTCGGGCAACAACTGGAGCGGCAGTTTGGTCCGGGGTATGCGCGGTGGGTTGCGCAACTGGGCGAGACCCGAAAGCTGGTGCTGGCAAGCGATCTTGATCCGCAAAAAAAGCGCGAATTGTTGCTTTCTCTGGCCAGCGGCGAAGCGGTGCAGGCGGCATTGGCAGCCGAGGCGGCGAAAAAAGAATCTGCGAAGGAAGACCCCGCGAATAAAGGAACCGCGAACCGCGAATTTGCGGAAACTGAATGGAGTGTAACTGCATGAACGGCAAAGTATATCTGGTGGGCGCAGGTCCGGGTGATCCCGACTTGCTGACGGTGAAATCGCTGCGGTTGCTCCAAGCAGCCAACGCGGTGCTGCACGATGACTTGGTCGCGCCCGAAATTTTGAAACTCATTTCGCCGGCCGCGCAGGTCCGCAATGTGGGCAAGCGCTGCGGCACGAAAACCATGCGGCAGGAGGAGATCAATTTTCTGATGGTGACGCTGGCCGCTTCAGGACTGCAAGTGGTACGACTGAAAAGCGGAGACCCATTGATATTCGGCCGCGCCGGAGAAGAAATGGAAGCGCTACGGCGAGCCAATATCGAATATGAAATTGTTCCGGGTATCACTTCGGCGCTTGGTGCCGCGGCAGCAGCTGGAATTCCTCTGACTCATCGCCACACTTCTTCCACCCTTGTGTTGACCGCCGGCCATCGCGCCGCTGAGAGTCCGGATTGGAAGCAGTTTGCCGCGGCAAAAGCGACGCTGGTGGTCTATATGCCGGGGCATAGTTACCGTGAGATCGCCGGCAATCTTATTGACGCCGGATTCGCGAAAGAAACTCCTTGCGCAATTATTTCTCGCGCTACAACTCCGGCGCAGCAAACCTACCGCACCACCATTTCAGATCTTCCACGCGCGCCAAGGCTCCCGGCTCCGACGCTGTTGGTGATTGGCGACGTCGTTCGGTTTGCTGATGGCGATTTCTCTGGAGAAGTGCTGAGTGTTGCGGAGCCACAGCCGCAATGGGGAGTGTTGACAGGTGGCGGTTTTTTGCCGGCTGCGCTTTCAAGTTCGGATGAGGAGCCTTTGGTATGAAAGAGCAGGTGAAAGAACTGCAGATCGCGGCCGAAGGCTGGAAGCCTGGACGGGTCCTTACGTGGGCATTCGAGACTTTCGGAGATGCGGTGGCGATCTCCTCCGCGTTCGGGGCCGAGGGGATGGTTCTGATCGACATCGCATCGAGGCTGCGCCGAAAATTTCGTCTCTTTACTCTGGACACCGAATTCTTGTTTCCCGAAACCTACAACCTCATGGACCAGGTAGAGCAGAGGTACGGTGTGACGATCGAGAGGGTTTTCCCTCTACTTTCGCCAGAGAAACAAGAAGAAGTTCACGGCGCGGAATTGTGGAAATACGCTCCCGATCAGTGCTGCAATCTGCGCAAAGTCGAGCCGCTCCAGCGCAAGCTCAATGGATTGCGGGCTTGGATTACAAGCATAAGACGCGATCAGACCGCAACTCGCGCGGACGCGGGAAAGATCGAATGGGACGAAAAGTTTGGACTGGTGAAGATCAATCCCATTGCAGACTGGAGTTCAGAACAGGTGTGGCAATACATTCGACAGCATGATGTTCCTTTCAACGTGTTGCACGAGCGGAGTTACCCCAGCATCGGTTGCACGCACTGCACTCGCGCGGTACTTCCCGGAGAAGACCCCAGGGCGGGGCGCTGGGCGGGGTCCTCGAAGACGGAGTGCGGATTGCACGTTATTCAGCCGCTGGCCAGCACTCCAGTTGCGGACGCATAGGTTCTTCTGCCGAAGGTCGGCGTTGAGACGGTTAGAATAATTTAAGCCTAGCGTAGGTGGTTCAGCCGAGTCTAAGAGTGCGACCCTTCCTTCTTCAGATATTCGGAGAGCTGGCGGACTACGCCCAAGAAAGTCTTGGTGGCGACGGAGAGCGTGCGGTCACGGCGATAAGCAACTCCGAGTTCGCGCCATAATTCAGCGCCTTCCAATTCAATCAGTTTTACTCGGCCCGCCGCTACTTCGTCGCGGGCAAACGATCCGCTGATCAGCGAAATACCGAGATCGGCCGCCACAAAGCTCTTGATCATTCCGATGCTGGGCAATTCCATTCTTACTTTCAGCTCCGTGTTGTATTCGCGGAACAGCTTGTCGAGCAACCTTCGGGTGTGGCCCGTCTTCGGCAGCAATAGCGGGTATTTCACGACCTCGCTTACATGGGCCGACTTCATCTTCGCCAAAGGATTCTTCGGGCTCACCATCAGCATTAGCCGGTCGCGGTAAATCGCCTGAACCTTCAAGCTCGGCGATTGCACCGGCAGGCTGAGGACGCCGATGTCGAGTGAACCATTCTCCAGTTTCTCGACAATCTTGTAGGTGAAGTTGCGATAGATGCTAATTTGCACATCGGGAAAACGCCGGCAGTACTCGCCAAAAACTTCAGGCAGAACGTAAAGACACGTCGCTTCGTTGGCGCCGACCAGCAGAGTTCCGCGAGGTGTGTGTCCGTGGTCGGCTACGGCGACCAGAGATTCGTCGCGCAGCTTTTTCATTTTCACTGCATAGTCGTGGAAGACCTGGCCGGCGGGAGTGAGTTTGACTGTCTTGCCAGAACGGTCCAGCAAGCGATCGCCATACTCCTGCTCCAGTTGGCGAATCTGTGCGCTGACCGCCGATTGCGAGCGAAAAACTTTCTCTCCCGCCCGGGAGAAGCTACCCTGCCGGGCAACTTCGAGAAATGTAATGAGCTGATCGAAATCCATAGTTTTTAGGAGCTGTAGGGTGGTAGGAGATTATATCGAACTTCGTGTCCTAAAGCCGCGTTTGCTCACTGAAACGGGAACCACCCTAGTTCCGAAGTGCAGCGACTTATCGATAAGTAATATCAAATGGCGATCAAATGGCAAGAGCGTTCGAGAGAATCTGGGCCGGACCCAGGAATTCGACGGTTTGTGTTTGTCCGGCTGCGAAGAAGGGACTGAGCCCATGCCATCTGTTGGTCTGGCGATGATCGTCAAGAATGGTGCGAAGACGCTGCGGGAGTGCATTCGAAGCGTTGCAGGCGTGGCCGATCAAATTGTGATCGCCGACACCGGTTCCACCGATGAAACACCTCAGTTAGCCCGCGATTTAGGAGCCGAGGTCATCGACGTCCCGTGGCAGGATGATTTTGCCCAGGCCCGCAACGCAGCGGCAAGAGCCTTAACCACCGATTGGGTGCTGGTGTTGGACGATGACGAGGAGCTCGATCCGCAGGCCCGCGATCAAATCCCGCCATTGCTGAACAATTCCGGGATGGGTGCTTATTCGGCAATTCAAAGAAATTACATTCCATTCAAGTTTGTATTCGGCGGATACGCTTCGTTTGTGAAACCCATCGGTTCCGCAATTCCGCGAGCCGAACGGGCCCAGTCCTATGCCGATCTCAAGAGCGTGCGCTTGTTCCGCCACCATCCGGGAATATATTACGTGGGAAGGGTACATGAACTGGTAGACGCACGAGTTACGGCAATGGGTTTGGAGATTGGGTTCACGGATTTCGTGGTCCATCATTTTGGGAATTTGTGTTCTGCAGAGCAGTGCCATCGAAAGGATGAGTTGTACCGGAGACTGGGCTGGCTCAAAGTGAAAGATGTTCCTAACGATCCGCAGGCTTGGGTCGAGTTGGGCCTTCAGGAGTTCGAGCAGTTTAAGAACTACTCCGTCGCCGTCGAGTGCTTCAGGAAGGCATTCGCTCTTAACATCTCATCCACCATTGCTTATCTTTCGCTGGCTACTCTTTACGTTGAAATTCACGATGATGTCCGCGCTCTCGAACTGCTTTCCACCGTGCCGATGAAGGGACAAGCCGAAGGCGAAAAAGAACAAGTTTGCGGTGACGCTCTTTACAACCTCGGGCGATTGAAGGAGGCTCGAACTGCCTATCTGCGCGCCTTGCGCACCCTGCCGGAGGACGCTCGCGTCGTCAGCAAGTTGGGTTTGACGGAGGTTCGCCTGGGTTTGAAAAAAAATGGTCTGGGCCGGCTTGGTAAAGCGCTGAAGGCCGCTCCGTTGTTTGAGGTAGAAGACCGGCTGATGAAGGCCTACCTCGTCGCCAACATGATGCCGCAGGCTGCCGAAGTGGCGGAACGACTGGCGCACGCGTGGCCAACCCCTACCACGATTCTGCGGGCCGCCAGCGTTCGCGCTGAGATGAGGGAGTGGGATACTGTTCAGGATATCGTCGTTGAGGGCTTGCGATTATTTCCTGACGATCAAAAGTTGCTTCAGGCCAAAGCGGAATTGGATCAGGGAAATTCTGGACCGAAAGCTCTTTCGAGCGGAAAAGGAGGCTCTCAGCAGAACGATCAGCGCACCACAGATCGTTCCGCAACAGATCATTCCACCACCGATCAGTGCACCACAGGTCTTTCTGAGGAAACGACTTTGTCGCGTCCGTAACTTCTGGCTTCCTGTGCCGCCAGACGCGAAAGGACTGAAGCCCAACTCTCTTCGATCGAGCACGGAGGCTGCAAGGGCTCAATCCGAAGCAGCGGGAGGCTCGAACTCGCCAACAACTCGGCGGCTCGGGGGCTGCCCGTGAGGGTCACGTGGCGATGAAGGATGCGCCGCAGCCATTGCTCTTCTTGCGCCGCTAGCGTGGAATACTGCACGGAGTCCCGGTTTAACTGATAGCGGTTCGTTCTCCCATCACCGCTGGCATCAACGTCCTCGCACAAGAGGTAGGCCAGGCCACCGGTCATTCCCGCGCCAAGATTGACGCCCGCCGGCCCGAGAATCAGGACGATGCCTGCAGTCATGTATTCGCATCCGTGGCGGCCTACGCCCTCAACCACCGCCAGAGCGCCGCTGTTGCGAACGGCAAACCGCTCGCCCGCGCGGCCCGCCACATAAAGTTCGCCTGAGGTTGCGCCGTAGAGCACCGTGTTGCCCACTAGAACGTCGCCGCGCTCGGAGGCCTCGGCCTTTGCGGTAATGGCGATGCTGCCGCCGCACAGGCCTTTGCCAACATAATCGTTGGCTTCGCCTGTAAGCCGGAAGTTCGCACCGGAAATCAAAAATGCGCCAAAGCTTTGTCCGGCGACGCCCTCGAATTCGCAGTCGACACCGCTCATCTCGAGATTTGAAACTCCAAACGAGGGCCCGATGCGCCGCAGAATCTCGCCGCTGAGGTGCGCTCCTACCGCGCGATCCTCATTGGTAATCGCAAAATTGTAAGAGCGCATGGAGAGAGATTCGAGGTCGGCAACTACGCGATTCAGCTCAATGTGAAGCGCGCTGCTATCCTCATGCGGGCAGAAGAATTGGTCCGGGGGATTGAGAATCGGTTGCAAAAGCCCAGCCACGCTGGCTTCCGCAGCGGGTGTGCGAGGTTGCAGGCGGTCGACTGCTCCCTGAATTTCATCGATCGACTTCGCGCCCATTTTGCTCAGCAAATCGCGAACCTCGGTAGCGAGAGCGCGGAAGAATGTTTCGACCATCTCCGGATTTCCGGTGAAGCGTGCGCGTAGTTTTTCATCCTGCGTGGCGATGCCGACGGGACACGTATTGAGGTGGCACTGGCGCGCCATGACGCAACCGATCGCGAGCAAGGCGGAGGTGCCAAAGCCAAACTCCTCTGCGCCCAGCAGAGCCGCGATCACAACGTCGCGGGCAAACTTGAGGCCGCCATCCACTCGCAACCGAACCCGCGCCCTCATCCCCGCGCGCACCAGCGAGATGTGCGCGTCACGCAGGCCAATTTCCCATGGTAATCCCGTATTTTTGATCGAGGTGAGCGGGGACGCACCGGTACCGCCGTCGTGGCCGGCGATGGTAATCACGTCCGCACCGGCCTTGGCCACGCCTGTTGCAATCACGCCTACTCCCGAACTCGATACCAGCTTTACGCCGATGCGCGCGTTCGGATTCACCGCGCGCAGATCGTAGATCAACTGCGCCAGGTCTTCGATGCTGTAGATGTCATGATGCGGCGGCGGCGAAATGAGCGAAGTCCCGGGGATGGCGTGGCGCAGCCGCGCAATGTAACCCGTAACTTTCGTCGAGGGCAACTGGCCGCCCTCACCGGGCTTCGAGCCTTGCGCCATCTTGATTTCGATTTCGTCAGCGTGCACGAGATATTCCGCAGTGACGCCAAAGCGCGCCGAAGCCACTTGCTTCACGCGGTTGTTCGCCTCTGGCCGCTCGTAATAGATGCTGGGATCTTCGCCGCCTTCCCCGGTATTGCTGCGCCCGCCGAGCCGGTTCATGGCGATCGCGAGAGTCTGATGAGCCTCGGGCGAAATCGCACCCAATGACATTGCCTGCGTGCTGAAGCGGCTGAGAAGTGAGGCTTCGCTTTCCACGTCGTCCAAAGAAAGCGAAGGAAATTCTGCCTGCCCGCTGCGAATTTCAAGCAGATCCCGCACCGCAACGGTCTTCCTCTCACCTGACAGCACGGTCAAAGCCGCACGATTTTCTTCCGTTGGCGACTTGATGTAGCGATGCATTCGCCGCACCAGTTCCGGCGAGTTGGCATGCTGCTCGCCGTTGCGCCGGAAACGATACAAACCGGTGTCGGGGAACTCCGCGGCCGCAGAACCAAAACCTGCGGCGTGGCGGGAGATGCAATCCTGCAACAGGTCGTCGAGGCTCTTTCCGTCGAGCATATGCCCAGCGTCCGCAAAGAATTCCTGGCAGACTGCGCGATCAAGGCCGACCGTTTCAAATAACTGGCTGTTGCGGTAGCTGCTGATGGTCGAGATGCCCATGCGGGCCAGCACTTTGCGCAAACCTTTTTCGAGTGCGGCGCGGTAACGCGCCGGCCCGTTGGGAAGACCCTTAGGATGGTCGTCTCCGTCCGCACGCACGGCGAGACTCATCGCGAGATACGGATGCACTGCACTCGCTCCTGCTGCCACCAGCAAAGCAAGGTGATGGGTATCGCTGACTTGTCCAGTCTCCACAATCAGCGGGGTACTCCACGTCCCGGCTTCGATCATCGCTTGCCAAACCGCGGCGACTGCAATCAGCGCGGGCAGAGCAGCATGTTTTTCATTTACGCCGCTATCGCCGCCGGAGGTCCGATCGGTGAGAACAATCGCACCGGAGTTGGAAACAGCCTCTCGAACTTCTTTTCGGATCGACGCCAAAGCGGCACGTCCGGCTTCAACGCCGCCTGCCGCCTCAAAGGTAAAGTCGATCACGTGAACCGGCGACAACGCCTCGGCGATCGACTTCATTTGTCCGGCGCCGATCAGTGGAGAGCTGAGCCTCGAACTCTTACCGAGGTACACGTCGAGCGACATTACATGGCTCTCGCGCAGAGGATCGATGGGCGGGTTGGTTACTTGCGCAAAGCGCTGCTTGCAGAAATCCCACAGCGGACGCGGCAAACTCGATAGAAACGCCGGAGGGGCATCGTCACCCATGCTCCAGAGCGGTTCCTGGCCGCTCTCCACGAGCGGTTGAAACAGCATGCGGTATTGATCTTCCGTCCAGCCCAGCGCCGCCATTAAGCGAGTGGAATCGAGGTCGCTATGCGCCGCTTTGTGCTCCGCAGGGATCAGCCTTGCCGAAGCCGTGGACTGGCGCTCATCCGGGCGCACCAGCCCGCCAACTTCGTTCGGCCGGAAAAACGTTCC
This sequence comes from Candidatus Sulfotelmatobacter sp., assembly GCA_049279555.1. GTDB lineage: Bacteria > Acidobacteriota > Terriglobia > Terriglobales > Acidobacteriaceae > Sulfotelmatobacter. Next base: position 23,194 of record JBAPOI010000753.1, on the reverse strand, counting down.
GCTCGTCGGGTCGGCGATCAGCATCTCGCCAGGACCAAGCCGCTGGCGTTCGACAATTTGTTTGTCGCTAAGATCGGTGATGCCCACTTCCGATCCGACGATCAGCAACCCATCCGCCGTCAGCGTGTAACGCAGCGGACGCAGGCCGTTGCGGTCGAGCTTAGCCCCGACGACTTCGCCGTCGGTGAAGATCAATGCTGCCGGTCCGTCCCACGGTTCCTGCTCAGGAGCGCCGCTGGCAAGGAACTCGCGCAGCGCAGGATCGATGTGCTCGTCGTGCTCCCATGCCGGCGGCACCAGCCGCAACATCGACTCGGGAGTGCTCACTCCGCAGCGTACGTGCGCTTCCAACGCGTTATCAATACTCGCGGAGTCGCTCATTCCCGGCTGCAACAGCTGCGCTTTGCCAGAAAGATTGAGCTTGCGGCGGATACTTTCAGACCGCACATGAAACCAACGTCGATTGCTGCTGATGGTGTTGATCTCGCCGTTGTGCGCCACGAAACGGAACGGCTGCGCCAACGACCAACTTGGCTGCGTATTGGTGGAATAACGCTGGTGGAACAGTGCGAACGCACTCTCGAAGTTAGGATTTTTCAGGTCGGGATAGAAGTGAGGTAACTGTTCTGGAGTAAGCAGCCCTTTGTAAACGATAGTTCTCGCCGAGAGAGAGCAGTAATAGGCAGCGTTGGAAGCTGCCTCAAGTTCCTGGCGTAAGCGGAATAGCTGTAATTCAAAGCTGGAAGATGAAAGGTCGGATGACTTAGTGAGGGAAGAACTTGCGCGAACTCCTATGTAGCATTGCCGGACAACGGGCAGGGAATCGTTCGAACGCGGTCCCAGGATCGACTTATTAGTCGGGACCACGCGCCATCCCAGGAAGGAAAGATCGTACTTCACAACCGCGGAACGAATTGCCGCGATTGCCTGCTCCTCATGGCCACGCTGAAGAAACACCATGCCCACGCCGAATCTTTCGGGCAACTCAATGCCGTCAGCGCGAGCCATCTTACGGAAGAAAGTCGTCGGAAGCCCGACGAGCAAACCAGCGCCGTCTCCGCTGCGGCCATCCGCGTCCACACCTCCGCGATGAGCCAGGCGCGCCAGGGCTACTAGGCCCCGCTCCACGACTTCGTGCGAGGCGGGTCCGCCCAGTTGGGCAATGAACCCGACGCCACAGGCGTCGTGGTCGTTCGCGAAGATTGGTCGACTCTCTCCCACACTAACTGTCTAACCTGAAATTCCTCACATGTACAATCGTCAATTTCGATCTGTCACATGGATTTTTCTGCACACACAAAAGGCCGTTTTTTAGGGCTTCCTCGCGATTTCTTGTATCCTGAAAAGTTGACGTTTTCCTTTCTGTAGGATGGGAATTCGGCCCCATCACCGTTCGAATGGTCACTCTTCCCAGCATCCAATCCGCGTTAGAACGAATTCGACCATCGATCCATATTTCTTCCTGCACCCGTTCTGAGACGTTTTCCGAACTCACCGGCCACTCTGTCTACCTCAAGCTAGAGAACCGACAGAGAACCGGCGCCTACAAAGAACGGGGCGCATTAAATAAGCTGCTAAGCCTCACTCCGGAGGAGCGTTCGCAGGGCGTGATCGCCGCGTCTGCCGGCAATCACGCGCAGGCCGTCGCCTATCACGCGGCTAACCTTGGCATCCGGGCAAGAATTGTTATGCCGTTACCTACTCCGTTAATTAAAGTGTCGGCTACGCGGGGATACGGCGCTGAAGTGGTACTTCACGGAGCGAATTACGATGAAGCGTTCAGTGAAGCGTTGCGGCTCAGCGCACAAGATCAGATCACGTTTGTACATGCATTCGACGACGATGCGGTGATTGCGGGGCAGGGAACTCTGGGACTGGAGTTGCTTGAGCAGCATCCCGATCTTGAGGCTGTGGTTGTGCCGATCGGCGGCGGTGGTTTGATCAGCGGCATCGCCTGTGCGCTGAAAGAAACTAACCCACGTATTCAGGTCTTCGGAGTGGAACCGGTGCGTCTGCCTTCGTTGCGAGCCGCGCTCGCAGAAGGAAAACCGGTAACCTTGCCCTCGGCGGTAACCATTGCGGATGGAATCGCAGTGCGTCGCGCGGGCGAGCGGACGCTTCCGTTGATTCAAAAATATGTCGACGACATCGTCACGGTGGAAGAAGAAGAGATCGCAAATGCCGTTCTCTTGCTGCTGGAGCGGGAAAAGATTTTGGCGGAAGGCGCTGGTGCCGCAGCGTTGGCAGCTCTGATCAATCGCAAAATTCCCCTGCTTCAGCCCATATGTGAAGCCGGGTCATCAAGCCAGAAGTCACCCGAACCCAAGAAAAACGGGAAGAAGATTGCCGTCATCGTAAGCGGTGGAAATATCGACGTGACTTTACTGGCGCGCATTATCGAGCGCGGCTTGGTCAAGGATGGCCGCCTGGTTCGGCTGCGCGTTCATCTTCCCGATTACCCTGGAGCTTTGCACAGCGTTACCGGCATTCTCGCCGAGCATCGCGCCAACATTGTCGAGACTTCCTACGACCGCGCCTACCACAATGTAAATCTCGGAGACACCGCCATCGACATCACGATGGAGACCCGCGGTCCCGACCACATTGCGGAACTCATCGCAGCACTTGCCGCTGGCGGCTACACCCACGAACGAATCCTGTAAGGCGAGACCAACAACCGGAGACTAGAAAGTAAATCGTCGGGAAGCCGCGCGTCGGTTATCCAGTCGGGTGAAGCGAGGCCGTGTTCAACAATAGACAGCCCGGCGCCAGCGAACTAAGGCTTAACTTTACGGGGCGACGTACTCGCCCGAATTGCATCTTACTGATAAAGTGGGAAAAGAAGTTTCTTGCTTGCGACGTGTTCGGAGCGGGAGACTGACCTCAGAATTTTGCAGACGACTCGTGGAACCTCAGGAATTGCGGCAGGATTCTGGACTGTATGCGGAAAATGGACCGCCAACGAGACCACCCACATCGCCTCGGTAACATCTCAATCAACTGGACCCGGAGCTATTATCAATTTGAAACTGAGCTATTCAGTACTTGTAGGCCTACTGGCCCTCTCGATCTTATCCTCTACAACTTTTTGCGCAGGTCAAGGCGCCCCACAGACTCAGCCATTGGACCCGGCCCAATCCGCTCAATCGCCCGCAGCCAACTCTTCGGGGCAGGGTAAACCCGGAGACCAGCCGTCTGCTCAGAGTAATTCCCCGGATCTGGGCAGCCCGGTCAAAGAAGACACAAAGAAGAGCAAAGATGACCGGATGTTTTACGTGATGCCGAACTATCTGACGGTAGATAGTCAATCAGAGGTCAAACCACTCCCCTGGAAAGAGAAGTTCGCCATAGCCGCGAAGGGCTCCTTCGACCCATATGAATTCACCGTCGTGGGTATTGTTGCGGGCATTCGCCAGGCGGAGAATTCCTCTCCGGGGTTCGGACAGGGAATGGAGGGATACGGGAAGCGGTATGGAGCAGCGTTCGCCGATCAGGTGGATGGCAATATCATGGTGGGGGGCGTTTATCCCACGATACTAAGAATTGATCCTCGCTATTTTCAACTCGGCAAGGGCTCGTTCCTGCACCGCTTTGGCTATGCTATCGACCGCATTTTCATTGCGCGAAGGGACTCCGGGTCTCACATGTTCAATGTACCCGAATTTGCCGGTAATGCGACGGCGATTGCTATTTCCAACGCCTACTATCCCGCATCTGATCGTAGTTTTTCGTCCAGTCTTTCTGACTGGGGAACACAAATGGGTCTCGACGCTTTTGGGAATGAGCTCAAGGAGTTTTGGCCCGATATTCACCGCTATTTGCAGAGAAGACACGAACGTAGCCTGGAAAGACAGCAACGGAAAGCATCCGACTAACACCCCTAGTCCGGACTCCGGCTATAGCAACGGTGCATCCAAACGCTCCTACGAACAATCCAAGCTTGAGTAACTGACGGGAATTATCTGAAAGTACGGCAGATAGGCCGAGCGGGAAAATGCGGATGTGGGAGGAGATTTGAAAACGATTCGATTGTTTTGCATAGTGGTAGGGCTGGCCGGGATATTGGCAGCGGCTGTTCAAGCTCAGGAGCCGAGCGAGCGCGAACAATACCGAGAAGGCGAGGTGCCGTCGGGTCTGGACGAGGTTTCACGGACCACCGAGATTGCGTCGATCGATGTTGCATCAGCCGATGCGTCGCAAAGCCAGGACCCTCAGCATGCGAGCAAGACAACCGATGGACAGTCCTCTGTGCCAGACGCGCCCACGCCAGCCGTCCCCCCCGCAAATACTAATAATCCCAATGACAATGAGCAGTTTGGCAAACAACCCAAAAGAATACTAGGGATCATCCCCAACTACCGGGCGGTTAGCGCCAACACGCATCTGCCTCCGCTGAATTTTAAGGGCGAACTCTGGCTGGCGACTCAGGATACATTCGACTACTCCAATTTTATTCTGGTGGGAGGGCTCGCGGCGATCGACATGGCCGGCAAGTCGGAGCCGGCCTTCGGACAGGGCGCCGAGGGCTTCGGTAAATATTACTGGCACGTCTTTGTCGATGGCGGCATTGAGAACTACATGACGGAAGCGATCATCCCAGCGGCGACGAAGGAAGACCCGAGATACTACACTATGGGCAGAGGTGGATTCTTTAAGCGTACCGGTTATGCCGTAAGTCGACTGTTCATCACGAGGACCAACTCTGGAAACAGCACCTTCAATCTGTCGGAGATCGTGGGGGCCGGAGCGGCCGCAGGCATCGGCAATGCGTATTACCCAGCACAATCCAATCCGTGGGTGAAGACCTATCAACGTTGGGGAACGCAAGTGGGATTGGACGGCGTGTTCAACACGCTAAAAGAGTTCTGGCCCGACATCAATCACGCGTTATTTCACGGAAAATACTAGCTTCGCCCTAGCGATTGACACCGCAAGTTCATGGATGTCGATGTAGCACGTGAGTGGCGATATCGGGCCAGAATTCGCGGAAGGTGTTAGTTAGAGCATCACGCCCGAGAGCGTACGCGTATTTCGTGGCGAGCGCGCTAGCAGTCCGGCTCCCGCTGGGGTAATAAGTCACGGAGATTCCCTGTGCTATTCCCCGGCCTAGCAACTCGGACGCGTTAAAGCTGTTGTGCCCGTGGTAGTCCGGCGTGATCAAAATGCGAGTGCTGGCATACAAGCCCCGTTTCGCGATGCTGCCCTTGCCCTTGGCATAATAGCGCTCGTCTTGGTGGAATGCGGTCGGCAGCGCGAAGATGACCCAATAATTGCCGTCCGTCTTGTCGAGAAACCCGCGCCAGTAGTATCGGCCGTACCCTGGAAGTCCCTGTCCAAGCTGCGGATGGGCATCTGTCCACTCCGCCAGCGCGGAGGTTATGCCAACGAAGATAAATGAGGAGTAGTCGAAACTATTCCGGGTCGCGATAATGAAAGCCTGCTTCGGTGTGGGCGGCGGTGGGTGAGCGCCGGCGCTGACCGCGCGGAAGTTGGGCATTACCCCTAGTATTCGCTTCGGCTGCTCATGCCCGGGCGTAACACCCTCATCCGCGGGTGCCGTGCTCTGGTCTCCATTCTTCGCATCGGAAGGCTTCTGGTTGCTGTCGGATTTTTCGTTCTGCGGAGTTGTAGACGCGGGGTTCGATGACGGCGGTGTCTGCTGCCCCGCGGACGGATAGGAAAAAAAGATTGCGAGTACAAGCGTAAACAAGGGCGGGGCGACGAACTTTATGGACAAGCATTTCTCCCCACAAAATAAATCTCGACGCAAGCCCAGCATGTCCTTTGATTCTATCAGTCAGCTTCCTACACCCTGCACCCTGAGACAGTTTTACATTGATTTACAAACCTACAAGCCAGGCTTGACCCATTTGTCGAAGGCCGCATCGATATAATTCAGATGATGGTTTCCGTCCTCCATGCTCAGGCGCAAAGTGCGATCCGGCGCGTCCAACGCATCCAAACCATGACCATCCTGTGGATGAGCGTTGAGGCGGGAGCGTCGCTATCGGCGGCTTGGAGGGCTCACAGCGCTGCGCTTGTAGCTTTCGGTGGGGATAGTGCCATCGAGCTTCTCTCGGCCGCGGTCGTCTTGTGGCGGTTCAACTCCCGCGACGCACAGGAGCATGCCGAGAAGAATGCGTCCCACATTGCGGGAACACTGTTGTTTGTGCTAGCCGCTTTTGTGGTCACAGTGTCAGCCTTGACGATGCTGGGATACAGTGAGCCCAAACCGAGCCGCTTGGGCATCGCGGTTCTGATGGCCGCAACGGCGATCATGCCATGGCTTGCTTGGGAGAAGCGAAAGCTATCGGTGATCACAGGCAGCGCGGCCCTCCGGGCCGACGCCGCGGAATCAGCGCTGTGCGCGTATCTCTCGCTGGTTACGCTGGCGGGAATTGCTGCGAATGCGATCTGGCACCTTGCCTGGGCTGATCCACTTGCAGGTCTCGCCGTTGTTCCCCTTATTCTGATCGAAGGCCGGAAAGCGATACGCGGGAAGGCTTGCGGCTGTTGTTGATAAGGCTCCAGCGCACACAGTCGTTCATTCGCGACAGGATCTCCAACAGGGACCTCTGCTCGAATGAAGCGATTCAGAGAGGCGGCGGAAACAGCGCCGCCTCTCTTACCGTTAGAAGTGAAAGCCGATCTGAGCCGTCAGCGCTCGTGGAGTCACGTAGTGCGTGCCACTGAAGGTGGAAAGGAAGTTGTAGAGTGCATACTTATTAGTCACGTTGATGGCAGTCAGGGTAAGACTCCATCTGTAACGTTCACCTTTGAACAAGTTGTCGTCACCGACGGCAATATCGAACAGGTTGCGCGGGGCGATGCGCGGCGGCTTATGGTCATCATTTTCAGTTCCTGGCGGGGGCACCGATATGAGAGATGACCCGAACTGAGACGCAAGACACGTAAAGGGCAAAGCGACGGTCGGCGTGGCGCGCGCACCGTTGCAAGTAAAACCGGCCTGAAACTCCTGATCTGCAGTCAAAGGTGTCCCGAAGGCATCCGTCATGTTAATGGCCGGCTGTCCGCCCAGCGTGGTCGATTGAGGACAGTTATTGGCAGGCCCTACACCGTAGCAGGGAGCAGCTCCAGCCACCAATCCGCTGTCATATCGCCAGTTGAAGCCTAGCCACGGGCCCCGCTTCCAGGGCTGGTATTGAAAGTGAGTTGTCTGATTGAAAGTTTCGTCGTGGTCAATGCGGAAGGGTGTGATTCCCGAGCTAAAGGCTACCGACGGAACCGCACCCGCGCCGCCGATCTGCGGCGTGAAAAAACGCGCCGCAACGCTAGAGAAAACCATCAACGCCGAGAAGCCATGGAAATCCGGTACGCTCACGCGGACAGCATAGCCGGGAATTTTCGAGTTGTGCCAGTCAATCGGGAATGTGATCGGGGTCGCTCCCAACACGCTGAAATCGTAAGCATTGTGCGTGTATTTCCAAATGTAATCTCCGCTTATGACCGCATATTTGCCCAGCGCCTGCTGCAGGCCAGCATGGAAGTCATTGCGATAGCCGGGATTGAACGGCGTTGCCCCTGCTGAGGCAGGCTGAGAACAGGCCAGAAGGGGATTCAAGACTGCATTAGCGCAACCGGTGCTCGAAAGTACCAGATTCTCATTGAAAGGACTTTCAAGCGTACGCGCGTACGAAACTCGGAGGATCGTATTGGTCCGCTTGATGTTGTAAGCAACACCAACGCGAGGCTCGGCCTGATGAGCTACGACAAGGCCGTTGTAAAGATCGCCACGAAGTCCCAGATTCAAGGACCAGTTTTTTATGGTGATCGAATCCTGAATATAGAGGGCCAGTTCTTTTATGTCTGTATGGCCGTGAAATGCATACAAGCTGCTGGTGGCACTGGAACAACCGTCAGCCGACGATGGTGTCGATCGGGTCAGATCGTAGCAACCGAGCAATGAGTCAAAACCGGGATTGGCGACGAATGGCGTCGGGTAGAGAGCAGGGTTCGTTGAGCTCGCCCCTGCGCAATTGCCGGGGTTATTCACTCCCGGATTCCCAACAAATACTGGTACGCCGTTGGCATCCAGGCAGGGCGCGTTGAAATTTGGGTCGACGATTCCGAGGTTGAAGTTTTCCCTGAGAAAGGTCTGTTGATATGTAACTCCCGCCTTGATGTTGTTGATACCTACCACATGGGTGACATTCGCGAGCACCCCCGTGTTCGTGAGTGTCCGGTATTGCGAGATAGTCTGCTGCTGAAGATTCGGTGGGCCGAGGTCCGCAAACGGGTTGTTGCTCGGATAGTAATTGTAACCATCCCGTCGGACGAAGCCGCCGAAGGTAAACACGGTGGTCGGGTTGATCACCCGTGTCCAGGTCGGAGCAATGTTGAACGTGTCGATCTTCGAGCGCTGGTCCGCAGGACCGACGGGGATGCCATTGGGACCAAGCCCGTTATTGCTAACGGTAACGCCATTCCAAGGCGTCGCGTTCTGCGAGTCATACGAATTGGGCGTCTGGAACCAGGAGCGGCTAAAGCCGAGATTCAGATGAATCGAGTCCTTCGTCGAGAGTTGGTAGTCCACCCGGTCGAAAATGTTTTCTTCATTGCCTTTGTCGTGCGTCACCACAAATTCCGGCGGGTCCAGGAATCTCCCCGTATTTAGTCCATTCGCCGTGATGAAATTCCCCCACTTATCACCGCCATAAGAAAGGTCAAAGCCGATATTTGACGAGCCAAACGATCCGTAGGAAGCGTTCACACTGCCATGCGGTGTTTTTGAGCCCAGCCCCGAGCGAGTGGTCGCCACGATCACCAAGCTTGTCTTGCCGCCATACTCCGCCGGCGGAGCTCCCGGAATTGATTCCAGCGACTCGATGGCATCCAGAGGGACTTGGTTGGAAAAAACCTTGCTTTGCTGATCGGTAATCGGCTGGCCATCTATGGAGAATGAGTTCGACGCATGGTCGCCGAGGCCGTGAAAGAGGCCATTCGAATCTGCCGACACACCAGGCGACGCCAGCGTGACCAGCGAACTTAACGAGGATGACTGGCTTTCGAGTGGCACCTTGTTGAACAAATCGCGATCCACGTCGGTGTGACCAGTTGGATCATTCTCCACCAAATCGGCGCCAGCTTCGACCGTGACCGAAGTCGTCGAGCCAGTCACTTGGAGACTGACCTTGACGCTGGTTGCCACTGCCGACCGAACCTCGACATCCTGGGCGCTCGAGGCGAACCCCGCAGCCGTGACTGTCATGTGATATGGATTAAACGGTACGTTCGAGAAACTGAAATTCCCCTTACTGTCTGTAGTGGTCGTCCGGTCGAAACCGCTGACTACCTGGTGAATCTCGACCTTGGCATTCGCAACCACCGCGCCTGAAGGGTCAAAGACGGTGCCATTGAGCGATCCCGAACCTGATTGCGCGTAAGCAACACCGCCAGACAAACTAAACCATATGGCAAGAACAGCAACGATCAACTGCTTGTATGAAATAAGCATGAGTCCTCCTGGACGAAGTCAAGAAAAATAGGGATTAGGCCGGCGTGTGTGCCGGAACTTTAATACTTTGGGAATCCCTAGACGGCAGGAGGACCACGAATGCCCAATTCAAAAACACCGAGCTGGGCTTTCGCGATGATTTTTTCTTCATGCAGCAGGCCAACCGCGGCAAAAATCGGTCGCGCCTGATTGGAACTGGCCACCGGGCTGGCGCTGTGCGCCACCGCGCAGATCGAGCAGGATGCCGATTCCGTTTGGCTCGGATGGTTATGCATCGACTCGGCGACCACCGTCCACAACATCAGGGACAGGCAGAGCCACGCCAACCATCGAGTACGAAATCTGGTAAGTTCCTGCATGGGGCTAGCCCACTAGATTCTTTGTAGCTTATAACGGTTGCACGACAGAAGCAATGTCAGGCAAGTTACCATGGGACGGGTTGACTATTCCCCGCGGTCCCGGCACACTGTCTCCCCGGTAGCCATAGGCACCAATTTAAGAGGAATTTATGACAGAACCATCTTACGAAGAACTCAAAGCCCGGTTGTCACAATTGGAGAAAGAGGTCGAGACCAAGAAACGTAGCGGCGACCTCATCTTCAAAGTCGGCGAAAAAGGCGGCGTCAGCGTCTACGGCCTCGGCCGATTCCCGGTCACGCTCTATTACGAGCAATGGAACCGGCTGCTCGGCGCCGCCGAGGACATCAAGAAGTTCATGGAAGAAAATAAATCCAGGCTGAAGCTGAAAGAGCAGGGCTGACATAGAGGCATTTTTTGCGAACGTACCCGCCGAATCGTAGGCGGGAAGCAGCTACTCAGCGCCATCGGGAAACGGTGGCTGCGCGTGTTCGCCATCGCGGAATCTGAAAATAATCCCGATAGCTCCCGGCCAGCTTCACGCTATAATAAAAAGACCGTGCCTAAATACTCCATCGTCGTCCCTTTACACAACGAGCAGGAGAACGTCACCGACCTCTACGACCGCCTGAAAGCGGTGATGGAAACTGCCGGTGAGACGTTTGAAATCGTGCTGGTCGATGATGGATCGAGCGACCACACCTTCGCCATGCTGCGCGAGATCGCGGCCGTCGATAGCCGCGTCACGGTTGTTAAGCTGCGCCGCAATTTCGGGCAAACCGCTGGCTTGGCCGCTGGTTTCGATCACGCCCGGGGTGAATACATCATCGCGATGGATGGCGATCTGCAACACGATCCCACCGACATACCGATGTTCCTAGAAAAAATTGCGGCTGGCTATGACATTGTCAGCGGCTGGCGCAAAGTTCGCATCGATAACTTCTGGATGCGCCGCATCCCTTCTCGCGTCGCGAACTGGATGATGGCCAAGCTGAGCGGCGTGGATATTCACGACTTCGGCACGACCTTTAAAGCATATCGCCGCGAAATTCTCGAGCAAGTTCCGCTTTACGGGGAACTGCACCGCTTCATCCCAGCGCTTGCGTCGTGGTATGGTGCGTCGATCTGCGAAGTGCCCATCCGCAATGTGAACCGTGAGCGCGGTGCGTCGCACTACGGTATCTCCCGCACCTTCCGGGTTTTCTTTGATCTCATCACGATTCGCTTTCTGCTTCGCTACCTCTCGCGTCCGCTACACTTCTTCGGTACGTTCGGACTGCTCAGCATGCTCGGCGGCAGCGGTATCGTAGCCTGGCTGGGCGTGGAAAAGTTCCTTCGCCAGGTTCCGGTCATGGCTTCTCACGGGCCGCTGATGATGCTGGCCCTCGGTCTTCTGCTCGGCGGGCTCAACTTGCTTGCCATCGGTTTGCTCGGCGAAATGCAGGTCCGTCATTATCACGAGCCCCGCCACCGCGCTCCCTATTCTGTTGATCGCGTACTTCGTTCGCAGAACGAAGAACACAGCGTCTCGGAGTAAGCCCCGTTTTTCGCGATATCTCCCGATCAGTTCCTGCAACGTCCGGTGCTAAACTTGGACACGTCCCATGATCTTGAAACAGTACTATCTGGGTTGCCTGGCCCATGCCTCGTATCTTTTGGGAGACGAGGCCAGTTCGACCGCTATCATCGTCGATCCGCAGCGCGACATTCAGCAATATCTGGCCGATGCCGAAAAATCAGGATTGCAGATTCGCCACGTCTTTCTGAGCCACTTTCACGCTGATTTTGTCGCCGGCCATCTGGAGCTGCGAGACCGTTGCGGCGCGACCATCCATCTCGGCTCCCGCGCGCAGGCGGAATATGCTTTCGCCGCTATGAAAGACGGAGACATGCTCGACTTCACGGGACTGCGCCTGCAGGTGCTGGAGACTCCCGGCCACACCATCGAGTCAATCTCGATCGTGGTGTTTGATGTGCAGAAGGATACGGCAAAGCCTTACGCCGTGCTCACGGGCGACACGCTGTTTATCGGCGACGTTGGCCGTCCTGACCTGCGCGCGTCTCTCGGGTGGAATGCTAACGATCTCGGCTCTCATTTATATGACTCGCTGCACGATAAGCTGCTCAAGCTTCCCGATGAAACCTTGGTCTACCCGGCCCACGGCTCGGGTTCTCTGTGTGGAAAAAATCTTTCCTCCGATACGGTCTCTCCGTTAGGAGTGCAGCGGCGAATGAACTATGCGCTGCAGCCGATGACGAAAGACGAATTCATTCGGCTCGTTACCGCGGACCAGCCCGATGCTCCTCCGTACTTCACCTACGATTCCATTCTCAACACCCGTGAGCACACTTCGCTCGACAAGAATCTCGAAGAGGTGCTCCGCCCGATTGAACTCGATGAGGTTCTACGGATGGGAGATTCGGGCGCTCAGATTCTCGATGTCCGCGACGCTGCCGAATATGCGAAGGGCCATCTCGCGGGCAGCATCAACATTGGGCTCGGCGGGCAATACGCTACCTGGGCGGGCACGGTATTGGACCGCGCTAAGCCCATCGTGATCATCGCTGAACCTGGGCGCGAAAAGGAAGCTGCGCTTCGGTTGGGCCGCATCGGCTTCGATCATGTCACAGGCTACATGCAGGGAGGCATGGAAGCGCTTGCCGGTCGGAGCGATCTGGTATGGCCGACGAAACGCGTCAGCGCACCGGAAGTCGCAGAAGAACTCGCAAGTATAGAACCGCCGCTGTTGCTGGATGTCAGAACCCCGCGTGAGTGGGTAGCCAAACATGTTGATGGCAGCGTAAACGTTCCGCTGAACCATCTGCAGGAACGCATCGCCGAAATTCCTCGCGAACGCAGCATCGCGGTCCATTGCGCGGGCGGCTACCGTTCATCGATTGCAGCCAGCATTTTGCAGCAGTATGGAATCACGAATCTCACTGAGATGGCCGGAGGTTTGGCTGCCTGGGAAGCCGCCCGATTGCCAGTGGTATCGGCAGTCTAGCTAATAGAAGGGCTGTGGGAGGCGCCGTTCTTGATCTACTGAGTTGCTTCAGCACGCCCGCCTTCAACAACCCTCAGCGTATAATGTGCCGTCTAGTGTTCGAGGAGCGTCGGCCGTCATGGCACAAACCACGCAGCATGAATTGCAACTCGCTCGCCGCATGTCGCGTCTGGGCACCGAGACTGCTTTCGAAGTCCTGAACAAAGCGAGAGCCCTCGAACGGCAGGGCAAGAGCATCATCCACCTCGAGATTGGTGAGCCAGATTTCGATACTCCCGCGAACGTTGTGGAAGCCGCAGTGGACGCTTTGCATAAAGGTTGGACGCACTACGGCCCTTCGGCCGGCTTGCCTGAGCTGCGCCAAACCATCGCCGATTACGTGTGCCGCACTCGCGGCGTGAAGGTGGCACCGGAAGAGGTAGTTGTTGTTCCCGGCGGTAAACCTATTATTTTCTTTACAATTCTCGCTTTAATTGACGAGGGGGATGAGGTTATCTATCCCAACCCCGGTTTCCCGATCTACGAGTCGATGATTCAGTATGTTGGGGGCAAGGCTGTTCCAATACGCCTGCGAGAAGACCGCGATTTCTCGCTCGACGTGAACGAGCTTGCAGCGCTCATCAGCGACCGCACAAAACTGATCATTCTGAATTCGCCACAAAACCCAACCGGCGGAGTGATGCCGCGCGGGGATGTTGAGCAGGTGGCCAAAGTTATCGGAGACCGCAACATCCTGGTGTTGTCGGACGAAATTTACAGCCGTCTGCTTTTTGAAGGCGAGCATTTCTCCATCATGTCGGTGCCCGGTATGCAGGAGCGCACCATCCTTCTCGATGGTTTCTCAAAAACCTACGCGATGACGGGATGGCGCATGGGTTATGGTGTGATGCGCAGCGATCTAGCGGCACACCTGACTCGGTTGATGACGAACTCAAACTCATGTACCGCCAGCTTTACTCAGATCGCGGGAATCGAGGCTCTGCGCGGTGATCAAAGTTCGGTCGAGCACATGTGCGCCGAGTTCAAACGGCGGCGAGACATGTTCGTTGCTGGATTGAACAAGATCAAAGGTTTTTCCTGCCGCATGCCGAAAGGCGCGTTCTATGTCTTCCCGAACATCACGAAGACGGGGTGGAAGTCGAAGCCTCTGGCTGACGCATTGCTCGATCAAGCCGGTGTGGCCGCTCTCTCCGGCACTTCATTTGGCGCGTTCGGTGAAGGCTATCTACGATTCAGCGTGGCCAACTCGCTGGAGAACTTGCAGCAAGCCCTCGACCGCATTGATCGCTGGACAAAAGACAATCTCTAGGTTCATCGTGAAGTTTAGAGAGCGTGCGTCAGCTCACCAGCAGGTGTCCGGTTCCGGATACAGGTGTCCGGTTTACGAATTGCGAATAATCCACAGACGGCTCGATTGAGCTAACCTTCCTCGCCATAGAATGACGCGATTCCGGGATGGCAGCATTCAAGTCCCGACACGAAAAGGAAGGGAGTCCCAATGCTATCGAAGAAATTAGGTTGTGTTTTCGCACTCGCCGTACTGCCCGCTCTCGCGCAAGTCCCCAGCGGATCAACCTCCCCGCAAGATGAGTCCGTAATCGTGCCCCGGCAGCACGCACCGAGACGAGCGTATCCAGGAACTTCGCCGCGCGTGATCGAAAACGTCACGGTTTCAGACAGCACCAACTGGAGCGGCTACGCGGTAACCGGCTCTTCGTTTACTACAGCCAAAGCTTCGTGGATTATTCCCACGGTCACCTGCTCGAAGACTCCCAACACTTATTCTTCATTCTGGGTTGGCATCGACGGATGGACTTCCAGCACCGTGGAACAGACAGGAACCGATTCCGATTGCAACGGTTCGAGAGCATCTTATTATGCGTGGTATGAATTCTATCCTGCGGGCTCCGTGCTGATCTCAAGCGTTCCTGTGTCTCCCGGCAATAAGATGGAAGCTTCGGTCACGTGGGTCAGCGGCACCCAGTTCACCGTGAGCATCACCAACGAAAGCACCGGCAAATCCTTCAGCAAGACCGGGAGGGTTTCCGGAGCACAACGCACCTCAGCCGAGTGGATCGCAGAAGCTCCTTGCTGTACAAATGCCGGCGGCATCCTGCCCCTCGCTGATTTTGGCACCGTCGATTTTGGCGACGACTACACCGGAATCGGCAGCACCAATGACGCCACTGACTCGTCGACCTCGGGCGCGATCGGCGCTTTCGGAAGCAACATCCAAGAGGCGATTATGGTCAATGGCAGCACTGGCGCGAATGAAGCTGTGCCATCGGCCCTGTCATCAGATGGGACAAGCTTCACCGTGACTTGGGATTCGGAGTAATCGAAGTGGATTAATCGGAGGGCGGCACTGTCTCGGCAGGCCGCACGATGCAAACGCCCTGTTCAGGCTTCGCCTGGGCGGGGCTGTTTGTTTGTCAAGTTAAACATTCGGCGGCAAATTCTGCGGTATTATGCTGCCGTTATGACGCTCTCTAAAAAAACATCGAAGTCACGCGCGACTCCTCAGCGCAGCCGGCCAAACATGCCAGGCTACGGCCTGCCGGAAGGTGACAAAGGTCTGCTCCGATGGAGTTGGGCCGAGCAGCGGCTCAAAAAGTCGCACAACTACTGGATCACCACCGTCAAGCCAAACGGTTCCCCTCACACCATGGTGGTCTGGGGCCTATGGCAGGACGGACGATTCTTGTTCAGCACCGGCAGCAAATCGCAGAAGGCGCGCAACCTGGCCAAGAACACCAACTGCGTGGTCTGCACCGAACACGCGCAGGAAGCGGTGATCGTCGAAGGCGTAGCCGAACTAGCCGATGTCTCCGCGCGCCGGAAGTTCCTTCCCGTCTACGAGCGCAAGTACAAGTTCAGCATGAAAGGGATGAAAGACGACATTCTGTCGATGAAGGAGCCGGTCTTCGCAGTGCGTCCCCGCGTAGTGTTTGGATTGTGGGAGAAGCATTTTCAAAGTAAGTCGACGCGCTGGAAGTTCGAAGTGTGATCGCGAGTAGAATGAAGCTGCATTTTGCCGCTCGGTACTTTCCTGGACATACGCAGTTCATCCCTCCGTCGCGTATGATATTTCCTTGAATCAATACGCTTGGAGTTGCGGCGGAGCATGCTGATTCAGCCGCCTCTGAAAAACTCATGACTAACAAATTTCGCGTTTTTGCTACTTGCGATATTGGTGAAGCTCTCAACCTGCTGAGCCATCGTGGCTACGAGATTGAGGTTTATCCCCAACCCGAGGCGCCACCAAAGCGACTGATTCTCGAAAAGGTGGCCTCGGGCATCGACGGTCTGATTACCACGCTTCGCGACCAGATCGACGCCGAGGTCTTCGAGGCCGGTAGGAAGACTTTGAAGGTTGTCTCCCAGTTTGCCGTTGGGTTTGACAATATCAACCGCACCGACGCAAACCGCTACAAAATTCCCTTCACCAATACGGCAGATGTTCTCACCGAGGCCACGGCGGAGTTTGCCTTCTTCATGCTCGGCATGCTGGCTCGGAAAATGTGGTCGGCCGAGCATCTGACGCGCGACAACCAGTGGGGATACTGGCACCCTTACCTGCCGTTCCTGGGCGATGAAGTGACCGGGAAAACCATCGCGATCATTGGTACGGGAAGAATCGGGCTGGCCATGATCAAGAAATGTGCCGGCTTCGATATGAACATGTTGTGCTACGACCCGGCGTACGAAAATCACGACTACATCAACGCGATTCAAGAGAATATGGATTTGCGCCAGGCGCGCGGCATCACGAGAGAAAAGAACTGGATCAAGTATGTGACCTTTGAAGAAGCTCTGCGCCAGGCCGATTTCGTCAGCGTCCATGTGCCTCTGTTGCGGCCGGGTGAAAGCGCGACGCCCACATATCATCTGTTCAACGAGCAAACATTGCGGCTGATGAAGCCCACTGCGTTTCTGGTGAACGACTCGCGCGGTCCGGTAATCGACGAAACGGCGCTGGCGCGCGCGCTGCGGGAAAACTGGATTGCCGGCGCAGCGCTGGATGTATACGAAAAGGAGCCGTTGCCGGCAGACTCGCCGCTACGCGATCCCTCGATTGCCGACCGTTGCCGTCTGATGCCGCACTTCGCCAGCGCGGCGCGCATCACACGGCTTTCGAGCGATCCCGAGAAAGGCATGGCTGGGCGATGCGTGCAGGGGTTGATCGATGTGCTCGAAGGCAGTTATGGCGGCGACCTTACGAAGATGCCTTATGTGGTGAACAAAGAAGCCTTTGGAAAGTAGCATTAAGAGCGCAGAGGTTCGATGTTCTCCGACCGCACCAACTGGCAACTCACACGCAATCGTCTGACCGAGGCGCTCGAACAGGTAAGGACAAGCGGCGTCCGAGTGCTCGATCTTACGATTTCCAACCCCACGCGTGCCGGGCTACAGTATGACAAGCAGACGATTTTGAAATCGTTGTCCTCGCCGCAAGTCTTGGATTACGATCCCCAGCCCAAGGGTTTGATCAGCGCGCGGGCAGCAATTGCGGCGTATTACCAGACGCAACATAGCATTCGCGAGTTCGACTGCGCGCGGTTGATCCTCACCACCAGTACCAGCGAAGGTTATTCTTTCGTGTTCCGCCTGCTTTGCAACGCGGGAGATGAGCTGCTGGTTCCGAAGCCAAGCTATCCTCTATTTGAATTTTTAGCCGACCTTCAGGATGTGAAGCTGGTGCCGTATCCGCTGATCTACGATCACGGCTGGCAGATGGATTTTCCGTCCCTGGAGAAGTTGGTGACGAAGCGTACTCGAGGCGTGGTGGTGGTTCATCCCAATAATCCCACCGGCTCGTATGTGCAAGCGCACGAGTTGGTGTCGCTAAATGCCTTCTGCCATAAACATGGGCTGACGATTATTGCCGACGAAGTTTTTTTGGACTACGCGCACGATGGTCGCGCGTGGCCTAGCTTCGTGGCGAATCATGATGTGCCCACTTTTAGTTTGAGCGGAGTATCGAAGATTTCGGCGCTGCCCCAAATGAAGGTGGCGTGGATCGCCGCCAGCGGGCCGCGGACAGAGGTCGAAGCGGCATTGGCACGGCTCGAGGTGATCGCAGACACCTATCTTTCCATGAATGCCCCGATCCAATGGGCAACTCCGGTGCTTTTGGATCAGAGAAAAAACATTCAGCGGCAGCTGATTGATCGCGTGCTCAGCAATCTGGCCGAACTCGACCGCCAGCTTGCGGGACAAACGACTTGTCAACGTTTAAGCGTGGAGGGGGGATGGTACGCGGTTTTAAGAGTGCCAGTGACGCAGACCGATGAAGAGCTGGCAGTCGATCTGCTGCGCCGGAAATCGGTGCTCGTGCATCCTGGGCATTTTTATGATTTCTCCAGCGATGGATACCTGGTGTTGAGCTTGATCACGCCACAGACAGAATTCGTGGAGGGGACGACGAGGCTGCTGGAAATGGTGGTTGGTTGAGCTTGGCGAGCCCGCACACGGCCGTGCACTATTATTTCTTTACACTTTCTCCCCGAATCTGAGAAACTCATCAGTGGAAACCCAATTCAAGCTGAACCGGTCTTCGCAGAACCAATCCATCGTCATCCTCGATTTTGGCGCGCAGACTACGCAACTCATCGCGCGCCGCATCCGCGAACAGAATGTTTTTTCCGTGGTGCTGCCTTGCACCGCCTCGCTCGATGAAGTCAAGAGCTATGCGCCTGTGGGGATTGTGCTCTCGGGAGCGCCGTGGTCGGTCTACGACAAAGATGCGCCTTCGGCCGATAAGCGTGTCTTTGATCTAGGAGTGTCGGTTCTGGGTATCTGCTACGGATTGCAACTCATGGTGCACGCGCTGGGCGGCAAAGTGCGTCCGGCGGACAAGCGCGAGTACGGGCATGCGGAAATCGACATTGTTGCCGAGTCGGTGCTGTTTCGCGGCATGGGAAAGCGGCAAGCGGTGTGGATGTCGCACGGCGATGAGGCGCTGGAATTGCCGCTGGGGTTCGAGCTGACGGCAAAGACTTCGCATGCGGTCGCGGGAATTCAGAATGTGGCGAAGCGATGGTTCGCAGTGCAGTTCCATCCCGAGGTTCACCACACGCGGAATGGTACGGAGATCCTGCGCAACTTTGTGTTTGAGGTCTGTGGCGCAAAGCCAACCTGGACGCCGCAGCACTTTATCGATTCGACCGTCGAGCAGGTGAGGGAACAAGTGGGCGGTGGACTCGCGATCTGCGCGCTTTCGGGCGGAGTGGATTCCTCCGTTGCGGCAGTGCTGGTCGACCGGGCGTTGCGCGATGCAAAGGGCCGGTCGCGGCTGACCTGCATCTTCGTGAACAACGGCGTGCTGCGCAAGAACGAGTTTGAAAAAGTGCAGAAAACGCTTCAGTCCAAACTTGGCCTGAGGCTCGATGCAGTCGACGCCACAGCGCGTTTTCTCGGAAAGCTGAAAGGGGTTAGCGATCCTGAGAAGAAGCGGAAGATTATCGGCAACGAATTCATCAAGGTGTTCGAGAGGGAAGCGCGGCGTATCGAGAAGGAATCAGGCAAGGTGAAGTGGCTGGTGCAGGGAACGCTTTATCCAGATGTGATCGAATCGAGGTCGGTGCGCGGGCCGTCACAGGTGATCAAGTCGCATCACAATGTGGGCGGGCTGCCGGAAAAGATGAAGCTGAAGCTGATTGAGCCGCTGAAGGATTTATTCAAGGATGAGGTGCGCAAGATTGGCCGCGACCTGGGCATGCCCGAAGAAATATTGCAGCGGCAGCCGTTCCCCGGGCCCGGATTGGCGGTGCGCGTGTTGGGAGAAGTGACGCCCGAGCGGCTGGCATTGCTGCGCGAGTGCGACGACGTCGTTGTCAGCGAGATCAAGAACGCTGGGTTGTATACAAAGGTCTGGCAGTCATTTGCCGTGCTGCTGCCGGTGATGTCGGTGGGCGTGATGGGCGATATGCGCACCTACGCTTATACGTGCGCAATACGCGCCGTGAGTTCGGAAGATGGGATGACGGCGGATTGGGTTGCGCTACCGCACGAAGTGTTGAAAGCCATTTCTTCGCGGATTGTGAATGAGGTGAAGGGCATAAATCGGGTGGTGTATGACGTGACGTCGAAGCCTCCAGGCACGATCGAATGGGAGTAGGAAACGCTTCTAGCGCCACTCCGCTCCGCATGACAGGGGATTAGACAGTGATCTCGACGAGATTGCCTTCGGAGTCGGTGATTACAGCTTCGTAGTATCCATCTCCGGTGACCCTGGGAAGGCTCACGACTCGGACGCCAGCGGCTTCCATGGTTTGAATAAGACGATCTACGGCATCGCGTGAGCCCACTGAGACGGCAAGATGCGCCGGTCGTGGAGCTTCAGCCGGCGAGGTCATCAATTCGAGACGAGCGCCGTTATCGAGCGAGAGGAAATGGGATTGGAAGTCGCGCTTCGTGCTTGAATATTTCGGCCCGGCCGCAGCCTTGAACCAGCGTTCGTAAAAAGCGCGGGCACGCTCGAGGTCGGAAACCCATGCCGCCACGTGGTTAATTCTTCCTGCCGGATCTAACAAACCAATTTTTACTAATTCGTTGCGGAGCGCGGCAGGATCGGTGAAGTGGATCGCGTGCATGCCTAGGGCGGCAGCGGCCGCGACGTTTGGGGGTAGATCGTCGATAAAAATGGTCTGGGCGGGGACAATGCCGAAGGCTTCGAAAAAATGTTGATAGATCCGAGGATTGGGCTTGATTGTACGCGCTTCGGCGGAAAGGAAAATTCCGTCAAACCACTGAAGGAATTCGAACCGCTTTTGGGCGATAGGAAAGGTTTCCGCCGACCAGTTGCTGAGAGCGTAGAGTGGCACGCCGCGAGCGCGTAACTCGGCGAGGATCTCGACTGTGCCGGCGATTGGTCCGGCGAGCATTTCATCCTGACGCTCGAACCAGGCGTCGATTAGTTCGGCATGATTGGGATGCTCTAGCTTGAGTGAAGCGCAGGCTTCGGCAAAAGTTCGTCCAGCATCCTGCTGCGAGTTCCAGGCAGTGGTGCAGACGTTGGCCAGGAAATGTTCCATGGCGTCATCGTCTCCGGCGAAGAGCTTGCGGTAGAGATGACGAGGGTTCCAGTCGATTAGCACGCCACCGAGGTCGAAGACAGCTATGGAGCGATCGGGCATGAGGTAATTCTATCGAACGGCGTCTCAGGCTGGATCGCGGTTTACAGTATCCATCGAGAAGGCAGGGAGACAAACGGCGATATATTCGGCGCCGCCTTCGTGTGGAGTTGAATAGCGAACCCACTCGCCGGCATGTGCGATGACGGCTTGTCCAGCCGCGACGTCAAGTGAACCATTCTTGTGTTCAACGTGGAGTGTGCCTTTGAGCACGATGGTGAACTCGTCGAAAGCTGGAGTCTGGCCGGGCTCGAGCCATCCAGAGGGGCTGCGCATATGGGCGACGCTGGCGGCGGAGGTCTTGGAGTTGACGCGTCCGATATATTCGTCGATGAGCTTTGGCTTGTTGCCGGCGGATTGAATGCGAGTGGGTTGGGGAATCAGAGTGGGCATGGGTTTGGCTTCCGGCTTGCGCCTAGCCTACAGCGCTTGGCGTTCGGCTATAAGTTTAACCCGGCGGAGAGTTGAGGAAAACTCTCTGCCGGTGAAAGGCGAACCCACATTCCGTTCTTAAGGCAGAGTTGCGGGGTAAGTGAAGTGGCGGGAATACCCGGGATTTGAATGGGTGGGTGCCTGATGAAATCGCCGATGGCCGGTGTTTCAGGAATGTCGATGTCGGGCGTACCGGGTGTACCCGTGCTGTTGCAAATGCGACCTTGCGTACTGCGATGTATCGGATTTAGCGATTGCGATCATACGGCCTTTCGAAGGCGCGTAGCTGGATCCGCCGCATCATTTACAATCCTCGCCTATGTTCTATCGCTCAGATAATCGCGCTATCGATCAGTTGCGGCCGGTTTCGATCATTCCAGATTTCATTACCACGGCGGAAGGGTCGGTGCTCATTGAGGTTGGGAACACACGGGTAATCTGTACCGCGTCGATTGAAGAGAGTGTGCCGCCGTTTATGCGGAACTCGGGGAAGGGATGGATCTCGAGCGAATACGCGATGCTGCCGCGGGCGACGCTGACGCGGACGCCGCGCGAGGTGACGAAGGGAAGACCGAGCGGGAGGACGCACGAGATCCAGCGTCTGATCGGGCGGTCGATGCGCGCAGTAACGGACTTGGCGCGACTGGGCGAACGGACCATCTGGATTGACTGCGACGTGATTCAGGCGGATGGCGGGACGAGAACGGCTTCGATTACGGGAGCGTTCGTGGCCCTGGGGCTGGCGCTGGAAAAATTGGTGGAGGCAGGGACGCTGACTTCCGTTCCACTGAAAGATTTTGTGGCAGCGGTCAGCGTGGGGATGGTAGACGGAGAAGTGTTGCTCGATCTTTGCTACGAAGAAGACTCGCGGGCGGAGGTCGATATGAATTTCGTAATGACGGCCGGTTACAAGATGGTCGAAGTGCAGGCTACTGCGGAGCGGCAGGCGTTCGATGAAGCGCAATTCGCAAAGATGCTGGCTTATGCGCGGCAGGGAGTGCAGGCGCTGATCGCCAAGCAGCAAGGAGTGTTGAGCAAGTTGACGTTAAGGCAGTGAGGTCAACAGATGGACAGCCGGGAGCAGCTGCCTTAACGAGGCCAGTTATGATTCCAGCAGCGCGGTAAGTAGTGAGTGTTTTGTGGGCGAAAACGGATTCGTAACCGTAACTCCACTCCATGTAAAACCTTCTTGCATATCTTGTGACAACAGAAGCCTGCATCCTGCCGCGGCGGCCGCGGAAAATACAACGGAATCCCAGATACTAAAGTTGTGGTGGGAAGCCAGATCGGCGGCGGCGAATAGAATCGCGGGTGAGGTTTCGACAAGTGGGAAAGTGTCCTGCCATTTCAACATTGCTTCCTGGGCGTGTTCCGGCGTTTTCTTTGCCTTGCGGACAAGCACGTTGAATAGTTCGCCCAGGACTTGGACCGGAATAAATGTGCCTTCGGCGGGAATCTGATCGAGGATTTCCAGAACAGCCTTTTTCATGAAAAGGCCGTTTACACCTTCGGCGTACACGAGAATGTTCGTGTCGAGCGCTACTCTCATGTCTTGAAAGAGCTAGTCGTACAGCTCCTCTCGTGTCCAGGGTCCTATGTCGATAACTGGCTGGCGGCGCAGCCGGGCCAAGAGAGAAGATTTGGCCCTCTCAGCGGCGGATCGGCTTTTTTTTGTTAGGACGGGCTCGATGCGGGCAACGGGCTTTCCATGGCTGGTCACGACATAGCTTTTTCCTTCCTTGATCTCCCTCAAGAGTCTGGAAAAATTCCGGTTGGCATCGGCAGCTGAA
>JBAPOI010000752.1:0-3009 GCA_049279555.1 Candidatus Sulfotelmatobacter sp. | reverse complement strand
GTCGAAACCAACCTGCGCCGCGCGCGAACTCAACTTATGAGCTTCCAGCAGCGACGGCATCGATGAAGAAATCCCGGCGAGAATCGACGGCGCGGCCTTTCCCGCTGCGCTTGCTTCTGCCCCCTCTGCGTTTTCGCCCGCCCGTTTCTTCCGCTCCTCGACCTTCAATGCCTCCCAGTTGCGTTTGACGTCAGCCGACGTATCGGCTTTCGTGTCGCCGAAGACATGAGGATGCCGGTCCACCAGCTTGCGCGAAAGCCGATCGAGAACGTCATCGATGGAAAACGATCCCTGCTCCTTCGCCATTTCCGAATAGAAGAGCACCTGCAGCAAGAGGTCGCCGAGTTCGCCGGGGAGTTCCGCCCAGTTACGATTGTCGATGGCTTCAAGAACTTCATAGGTCTCTTCGAGGGTGTAGGGCTTGATGGAATCGAAGGTCTGTTCGCGGTCCCACGGGCAGCCTCCCGGAGCCCGCAGACGCTCCATGATTGCGACTGCGCGTTCGAAACGTTCGCCGGTGGTGGACATTGGCAACCACTTTAAATCAGTCGCTTCAAGGGAGCAATGTGCCCACATCACGAATTGGCCAATCGCGATTAAACCGTGGCCAGCAGAGTCGCATCGAACCTGCAGCAACTAGGATTTCTTCACTTGTAAGCCTCCAGGTTAGCAGCGTCCAACCTTGGGGCCAGTCGTTTCAGCGGTACTAACGTTACCTACCCTCTGTGGCAGGCCAAGTTCAGACTTAAGCTGGAGACTCTATAATTAATCGCGCACGTTCGGCATCTTACTGATAACCAATGGTTTTAGCCGCAAATCAGCGAGCATCGCTCGAGGGCCAGCACTTTCAGGTGGTGGTGATCGGCGGCGGCATTAACGGCGTGGCCGTAGCGCGGCAGTGCGCCCGTTCAGGGAAACACACGCTGTTGGTCGAACAGAATGACTTTGCTTCCGGAGTAACCAGCAGGTCTACGCGCATCATTCATGGCGGCTTGCGCTATCTCGAGCATGGCGAACTCAGCCTGGTACGGGAATCCTTGCATGAACGGGAAAGGCTGTTGCGTGAACGTTCTCACTTGGTGCATCCCATGCACTTTGTGCTGCTTTTGAATGAGCAAAGCCAGCGCAGCGCAATGAAGATTCGCGCGGGATTATGGCTGTATCAGCGAATGGCCGGAAAATCCCCAAGCACGGATGTCACGGAAATGGAATTGAAGCGGCTGGAGCAGGCGTTGGATGCCGGGCACCGCTGGTCGTTTTTTAACTATGAAGATGCCCAGTGCGAATTTCCGGAACGATTGGTCGCCGAATGGCTGATGGAAGCCTGGGATGCCGGAGTTACAGTTCGAAATCACATGGAAGTGTTGGCGGTCGATGTGGCTCATGGCCGGGTTCGCGGCGTGCTGCTGCGTGACCGAATCACAGGCCGCGAAGTACGCGTGGATGCCGGCTGGGTGATCAACTGCAGCGGACCCTGGGCCGATCGAGTATGTCAGCGCTCATCGATTCGCATGGCTAAGCCCATGCTCGGCGGGGTGCGCGGTACGCACATTGTTTTGCCGCGATTTCCAGGTTCTCCAAATGCGGCTCTGTATACCGAGGCGGCGGATGGCCGGCCCATCTTCATCATTCCCTGGAATGATCAAGTCCTGGTGGGAACAACCGAGGTGGCCGATACGGGCGATCCCGGAAAGACGGTTCCCGCAGCTGATGAAGTCACCTATCTCATAAATTCTGTCGCAAAATTGTTTCCCAAGGCGAAAATTTCGGCGCAGAGCGTCAAGCATGCTTTCGCCGGAGTTCGCCCCTTGCCATACTCGCCCGATAATCGTCCATCCGCAGTGACGCGCAAGCACATTTTGCACGATCACACGGATGACGCCGCGTCTCGCATGATTTCGGTGATTGGCGGAAAATTGACGACGGCGGCATCGCTGGCTCGAGAATGCGCGCGAAAAATCGGACTGAGCGCAGCCGAACCCACCGCTGTAGCAATGGGGCAGGAAAACGCTTTGGACCCGCTGCTGGACGAGGCTGTACTAGAAATTGCCAGGATTGGCTCAATCAGTGAAGAATCGGCGCGCGGCATGCTGGAGTGGCACGGAAAACGCGCTGCGGATATCGCGCGCATGGCGCTGGTGAGTGCGGAACTGCGCGCGCCGATTTGTACACACACCACTCATGTGATCGCCGAAGTGGTGGAAGCCTACCGCCGGGAGTACGCAGTGACATTAGCCGACGTGCTACTGCGCCGTGTGCCGGTTGCGTTGGGAGCCTGCTGGTCTGAGTCGTGCAGCCGCGAAGCGGCGTTGCGCATCGGCGCTGTTCTTGGTTGGGACGATCACACCATGGGAGCGAATCTGGAAGCTTTCGAAACGGAGCGCACCGCTTTCTTGCGGCCGGCCGGCAGGTCTGAAGTAGCGCTCGAAGCAGCTGCCGATTGATCCCGGCCAATTTTTGTTGACTCAGCGTCGTGCCGAACTCACCGCTTCGCCCGACGTTTCACGCAGTATCTCTGCCGGAATCTCTTTCAAACCAAGGCCGAACTCGAACATCGGCGTCTCCACGCCACGTCCCCAACGCGCGACTTCCCAATGCGCGCGCACGAACTTCACCTCAGGATGCGCCGTCAGATCAAGCAACAGCGGAAACTCGCCGCGATAAAACTTCTGCGGATAGGCAACTACCGCCTTCGCACTCCACGTCGCCCCGTCAGCAGACCCATAAATCGCGACATCGAGCGACTCCTGCTCAATGATGTTTGTGATTTCGAGTGTCAGCAGAAACACGCGTCCGCTGACGCCGCTCACATCCACGGCGGCGGCGGCGCCTTTGGCGGTAACGACCGTTTTCGCAGGAACTAGAGAGGTATTAAGCATGGCCAGAGAATTCTAACAAACGGCAATGTATTGTTGATTTCTGATTGCCAATTTCTGATTGAAATTCCATTTTTGTTCTTGCTATTGAGTCGCCGGCACCAATGGTTTGTCAATCAACAATCAGAAATCA
>JBAPOI010000751.1:0-4403 GCA_049279555.1 Candidatus Sulfotelmatobacter sp. | reverse complement strand
AAATACGCCTGATCCGGATCGTAAGCAAAAAATCGTGACATGCCTCTCTGTCTATCATCTTTTTCCCAAAAAACAAGACCCAGTTACGACACAGACTCCTCCGGGACTCGCTTTATCTTTCCATTTCCACCCGGCACTGACGTGCCGGGCTATCATATGCCGCCCCTTCGGGGCTGGAGCCTGATGATCGCGTCCCACCTCTTCTCCCAGAATTCAGTTCTCACGTACACTCGACAGCGATAACTGGTTTGACGCCGTTCTATGCCGTAAAATGTTCTCGAAGCGCCCGTAGCTCAACTGGATAGAGCATCTGCCTTCGGAGCAGAGGGTTGGGAGTTCGAGTCTCTCCGGGCGCACCAGAAATTTCCGATCCTCCGCCTGAAAACCGGCTCAGGATTTCGGCTGCGGGCTCCCGCTTCGCTCACGCCCGCAGAGCGCCTCAACTAAAACGCGCTGCCGCCACCGCCGCCGAAGCCGCCGCCGGAAAATCCTCCGCCACCACTGAAGCCGCCACCACTGCCGAATCCCGATCCGCCGGAACTGGCGCGAGGCGCGGAGACGAAGACCTGATGCATATCCGTGGCCATGCCGTGCATGGAGGATGAGAAAAGGATGGGATTGAAAAACATCCCAGGGCCGTAACCATAACCGGGCGCGCCGGCATACCAACTGGGCGGATTTTTTACGATGCCGTCGAAGGCCTGCGCCCAATGATGTTCGACACCCAGCGCCATCGCGTAGGGGAGAAATTTTTCGAAGGTGTCTGGCGGCATGACCTTGAGGCGGTCGGCGTCGACGCGGTTCATGAACTCCTGAAATCCGAGGATGGCGATGTGAATGCGCGCGCCTTTTAAGGTTTTCGCCGTCATGACGCGGGCAAAGAGCCACCAGATGACGGCTGAGATGAGCAGACACACGATGAGTACGGGAATGGAGCTGAGGAAATCGGCCCATCCGATATATTGCAGAATTGCGAAGGGGACGAGAATGGCGAAGGCTGCGCCGACGCTGTAGCCGTTGGCGGATTCGGGATCGAGCGTGTAAATGCCTTTCTGCTTCAGCGCCGACATGATGTCGGTACGGACGACGGGAATGGTGGTATAGAAACGGTTCTTCAGGCTGGAGAGCCGGGTCTCGGGGATGTCGCCGACGAAGATGTTTTCCAGCATGACCCGCTCGTGAGGCGCGAGGCCGTGCCAATCCTGGCGCTTCTGCAGCAGGTGAAAGATGTAGTCTTTGTGGTGGAAGAGGAGGCCTTTGTCGTCGGTTTGCTCGATTTTGAGGAAACCGCGCACGGCAAGATCGACGATGGTCGATGTAATGTCGCGAGGATGAATGCGGTCCTCGAGCAGGGTTCCGGCTTCGGCGGGGGAGATGCCGGGCGGCGGCTCGTACATGGGCGCGACGGAAACACCGGGATCGGGATCGCGGCCGGCGAACCACCACAGGCCGAACATGACGACGAGTGTGACGAGCGGAAGAAAAACTGCGGGATTGCCGCCGATGAACCAGAAGAATTTTGTAAGGCCGCCGGGTTCGTGGAGAATGCCTTTCGGGATATAAACATCGATTGTCATCCCTCCACGCATGGGCAGGGGATTTGTGGTTTCGAACTCCGCGTTTGGTCCGTCGACCGTGGCGGTTGCGTTGTGTCCAGTGGAGCCGTAGACGCCGGTGAAGGCTTGTGCGCGCAATGAGTCGCTGGCGCTGGCAGGGAAGTGAACGCTGGCGCTGGCGTGCTCGATTGGCACGGGCCAATCGTTGCCGGTGACGTTCCAGTAGAACTCGTCGTATTGGTCGAAGAAGCGCGTGCCATTGCGCACGCGATAGGCAAGCTGAACGGTGCGCGTGGTGTTGACGGCGTTGGGGATGTAAATTTTCAGGTCGCGATCGGCGCCGGAAGTGGATGAGTCATATTTGAGGTTAACGCCATTTTCGTCGGTGACGCTGGTGACCGTGACGAAGAGTTGGTAGTTGGTGCCGTTTGGGCCGGGATACTCGATGGGGATGGTGCGGTGAATGCCGTGCCACTCTCCTACGAAAACCAGAGAGATGGTTTCGTTGACCAGGGCGCTGCCGTCGGAGTTCACGGTGATGGCGTCTTGGAAATTTGAGATGTGCCAGGATTTGGCGGAGAGCGGGGCGGCGAGGGAGAGGATGAGTGCGGAGAGAAGAAGGATGGACGTCTGAAAAGTGCTTGGCGGGCGGAGAAAAAACATTGCCGCAGCGCCTGAAGGCGCGTCGGTTTGAGCGGATGCAACGGCGCGGCTGAAGCCGCGCCCCTTCAAAGCTTTACGCGGCGCTGAAGCGCCGCTCTTCGACGTTACCGCCTTCATTCTCATGGGATCAGAATTTTACGGCGACGGGTTCGCGGTCGGCTTCGGTGGTTTCGAAGAACTGGCGAGCCTGGAAGTTGAACATGCCTGCGAGAATGTTTGTGGGGAAGGATTGGATTTTCGTATTGAGATCCCGCACGACGGCGTTGTAGTAGCGGCGGGCGTTCTGGATGGAATCTTCGGTTTGGCTGAGCGAGCCTTGCAGCTGAGTGAATTGTTCCGAGGCCTTCAACTCGGGATAATTTTCGGCGACGGCGAACAGGCTCTTGAGAGCTCCGGTGAGCTGATTCTCAGCGACGGCTTTGCCTTCCGGCGTGGTCGCCTGCATGGCCTGGGAGCGAAATCTGGCAATGTTTTCGAAGGTCCCTTTCTCGTGCGCGGCGTAACCTTTAACGGTCTCGATGAGGTTGGGGATGAGGTCGTGACGGCGCTTGAGTTGGACGTCGATGTCAGACCAGGCGGAGTCGCAGCGCACGCGCAGCTGCACCAGGCTGTTGTACATGCCGATGAGCACGACGGCGATGACAACCAGGATTACGAGGAAGGCGATGCCGATCATGAGCTTCTCCCGGAGAGTAAAGAGGGCAGCCGCGGTTCGGTGGCTTACGCGCCAGGTCAGTCGAGCCTGAGATCCTTCGCTTCGCCTGAAAAACGGCTACGCTCAGGATGACACCGCAGCGAAAAGAAGCCGAGCTGCACCACTTTCGAAATCTGTGATTCGGAAATCAATGGGACGTTAGCACAGGGAGGGCGTGGGCGCAAACGGATGCGGACGGCGAGTTTAACGGATGATATAGCGGATTTCGCGAAGTGTATCGCGGGTTGCAATATCGGACTTCGCCACTCTCTCCATACAGGCATGAATCGAAGGATCATGGTTGCTGCCTTCAGTGTCCTAGATCATGCTTCGATAAACTTCTCCGTTGCGGAAGCGGAGTTTGCTGGTTGTGACGGCGAGGCTCCCGTGAGGGTGGGGACGGCGGCTAACATACAACCTAGTAATGTTTTCATGATTGATTCTCCCGGCACCTCAGCGGCTGAAGCCGGTTGGTTTTTTAGCCGTTTGCGGCGCGGCTAAAGCCGCACCCTTTCAAAGCGCCGGCTGCCATTCAGCTCTCAATTCGCTCCCTTGCTATTCGCTCTCGTCTCGACGGCGTTCGGTATTTGCGCCGGCGATGTTTACGAGTACGTGGTAGGCGACGTTGTCCCAGGCGTTGTGGATGCCGATGAAGAGCAGCAACAGTGCCGCGCCTCCGACGGCAAACAAGGCGTCGTGCGGGTGTGACGACGCGGCGAATGACGAAAACGAGAGCATCGCGTACGCGAACAGAGGCAGTAGCACGTGAAAGAGCCAGTCCTCGAAGACCGGTCGATATACGGATTGCTTGCGCATGCGCCGGAAAACGATCACCGAGTAGACGACGCCACCGAAGCCTAAGAGTCCACAGAGAATGGCTGCGATGGTGATGGTTTGCCAGGGAGCGTGCAGAAGCGCCGACAAAAATAAAACGGCTCCGAAGTGAACGATAGTGGGACTGCCGAATGCTGCGCCAGCTTCTGCCAAACCCGTCGGCGGTCTCTCGGAAATGAGCGTCAGGACGACGAACTGCAATCCGATCAGGGCGCCGGCGGCCGACCCGACGATTACGTAGAAGCTGTCCCATTTGGCGATTTCCATCATGGCGGTTTGTGTGATCGCGATCTGTATTGCGGCGAACTGTGTCATTGCGAGCTCTGCCATCGGGATCGAGGATATTATGGCGGTCATTTTCCGAAGCGCTCGAAGCGATAGGCCAACTCCGGGCCGCCTTCGCCCTCGTAGGCGAGTTGAGCGACGAGTAAGGCGAACGGCTCAGTGTAGCGCGCGATTCGAAGAGGACCGCAATCGACCGGATCAAAACCTGTGTCTTCGATCAGCTTAGCGGCGACCTTCTTGGCGTTCTTATCATCGCCGCAGTAGACGAGACTCGGGCGAGTTGTTTTGCGCTTCGCTTCGAAGACATCGAAAAGCACTTCGCTTGGGACGGTGTTGAAAGCGCAGACGACTTTCGCCTGGGGAACTTTTAT
>JBAPOI010000750.1:0-12481 GCA_049279555.1 Candidatus Sulfotelmatobacter sp. | reverse complement strand
GGTATGAACCGCACATGAAAGAGGCGAAGTTCCTGCCCAAGTTTCACGGCCGGGTATGGATCGACAAGGATGAAGCCCAACTGGCCAAGATGGACATCGAGTGCATCGACACCGTTTCGGTCGGATTGTTCCTGGCGCGCTTTCATAAAGGGTCTCGAATCGTCTTCGAGCAAACGCGAATCAATGATGAGGTCTGGTTGCCCAAGCATCTTGCGCTAAAGGTGGATGTGCGCCTGGCCTTGCTCAAAAATTTCAACGTGGAGGTGGAACAGGCCTTCCACGACTATAAGAAGTTCCGCGCCACCACAAAGATTGTAGGAGTAGGGGAAATCACCCATTAGGTCGGCAATTTCGTCGAGTCTTTCGGGTGGGCGGTTTGAACCCGAAGCTGTGTCGGCGTCATCTACTACTTTCAACCTTATCTTCACCGCTGGATCCGGGGAACCCATGTCTTCTCAGTTGACACCGATTGCCGCTGATGCTCGCGGCGACGCTTTTCCAACGCTGACTGCCGAGCAGATCGGCCGTATCCGTCCGTTGAGCAAGGTACGAAAAGTGAAAGCGGGCGAAATTCTGTTTGAGACGGGCGATGGCGACGTCCCGTTTTTCGTGATCCTCTCGGGGAGCCTTGACATCGTGCAACCGGACCGGCAGGGCGAACGCCTTATCGTGAAGCACGAGGCCGGCAGCTTTACCGGAGAGATCACGATGATCTCCGGACGCCTCAGCCTGGCACGCGGCCGCGTCACGGCACCCGGCGAATTCCTGGAAGTGAGCAATCACGACTTACGAACGCTGGTCGCGCGCGATGCAGAGCTGAGTGAAATCTTCATGCGCGCCTTCATCCTGCGCCGGGTGGAGTTGATTAACCGCGGCGCGGGGAACGTGATCTTGCTGGGATCGCGGCACTCGGCGCAAACGCTCCGGCTGCGCGAGTTTCTCACCCGCAATGGGCACCCGCACACTTACGTCGATCTCGACACGGACTCTACTTATCAGGATTTGCTCGACCACTTCCACGTCACCGTCGAAGATGTTCCCATTGTCATTTGCAACAACCGCACTGTCCTGCGCAGCCCATCCATTCAGGAGCTAGCGAAGTGCCTGGGACTGAACGAGCACATTACGGCTGCGGAAGTGAAGGATCTTGTGATCGTCGGCGCAGGGCCGGCAGGACTGGCCGCGGCGGTGTATGGCGCATCCGAAGGACTGGATGTTCTGGTGATTGAGGCCGAGTCTCCCGGCGGACAGGCGGGTTCGAGTTCCAGAATCGAAAACTATCTTGGCTTTCCCACGGGAATTTCAGGAAATGAACTGGCCGGGCGCGCTGCCGCCCAAGCGCAAAAATTTGGTGCGAAAGTATTGATCGCGAACACCGTAACGAAGTTGAATTGCGACAGGCGCCCATACGAGTTAACCGTGGATTGTGGTCAAACCATTCGGGCACGCACCATAGTGATTGCCAGCGGCGCGCAGTATAACAAGCCGGATATCGACAACCTGAAAAAGTTCGAAGGCCAGGGAGTTTATTACGGAGCTACTTACATTGAAGCGCAGTTGTGCGGCAAGGACGACGCAATTGTAGTGGGCGGCGGAAACTCGGCAGGACAGGCAGCAGTTTATTTGTCGCAGACGGCGGGCAAGGTCCACATGCTGGTGCGGGCAAGCCAGCTGTCGGATACGATGTCGCGCTATCTCATCCAGCGGATCGAAGAAAATCCCGCGATCGAAGTGCACTACCGAACGGAGATCGTAGCTCTAGACGGCGATACGCAATTGGAGCGTGTTACCTCGCGGGATAAGGACACAGGCAAGACTTCGGCTCACGATATCCGCCACCTGTTCATTATGGCGGGAGCGTCGCCGCGCACCGAATGGCTGAACGGCTGCCTGGCGCTCGACAGGAAAGGCTTCATCCTCACCGGACGGGACCTCGATCCGGTTCTGCACGACTTTCATTGGCCGCTTCAGCGCGTGCCCCTGATGCTCGAAACCAGCATACCGGGAGTATTTGCCGTGGGCGATGTTCGAACCGAAAGTGTGAAGCGCGTGGCATCCGCCGTAGGTGAAGGATC
Source organism: Candidatus Sulfotelmatobacter sp. (assembly GCA_049279555.1). Lineage (GTDB taxonomy): Bacteria > Acidobacteriota > Terriglobia > Terriglobales > Acidobacteriaceae > Sulfotelmatobacter. The sequence continues at coordinate 10,406 of JBAPOI010000750.1, read as the reverse complement.
GATCTCGATCTCTCTGGTGCATCGAGTGCTGGCGGAGTTATAGGCGAGCCCGCATGCTGTTTGGGCCGCGATATAATAGAGGGATTCTCACTCGACGAAATTGCCTTCTGTGTGGATGGACGCGAGGACAGCAGATTCCTCGCTTCGCTCGGAATGACAAAATCCAGGGATGCTTTGCCAGGAATAACGACCTGGGTTGGCTAAAGGCTAGGAGCTAACGGCTAGAAGCTGCTTTCCATGGACTTCAAACTCGTTTCCGATTACAAACCGCAGGGTGACCAGGGCCGCGCCATCGAGTCTCTATTGCGCGGGGTGTACGACCGCGAGCAGCATCAAGTTTTGCTGGGAGTCACCGGTTCGGGCAAAACCTACACCATGGCCAAAGTGATCGAAGCGGTCAACCGGCCGGCGCTTGTGATGGCGCATAACAAAACGCTTGCGGCGCAACTTTATCACGAGTTCAAGAATTTCTTTCCACACAATGCCGTCGAGTATTTCGTTTCCTATTACGACTACTACCAACCTGAGGCTTACGTTCCCGCCGCCGATCTTTTCATTGAAAAAGAAGCGACCATCAATGACGAACTCGACAAGCTGCGGCTCTCGGCGACGAAGTCTTTGTTCGAGCGCCGCGACGCGCTGATTGTGGCTTCGGTGAGCTGCATCTACGGTCTGGGATCGCCCGAGGCCTACTACGGCATGATGCTATTTCTGGAAAAAGGCCAGAAGATTACGCGCGAGGACATCACTCGCAAGCTGGTCGACATTCTTTACGAGCGTACCAACGGCGAGTTCAAGCGCGGCACGTATCGCGTACGCGGCGACGTGATCGAGGTCTTCCCTACTTACGACGACATGGCGTACCGGATCGAGCTTTGGGGAGATCAGGTGGAGTCGCTGGCACAGATCGATCCGCTGTTTGGCACGGTGAAGCAAAAGTACATCCGCCTGCCGATTTACCCCAAGACGCATTACGTGATGAAAGATGAGACCCGCGCTTCGGCAGTTGAGTCGATCAAGAAAGAGCTGGCGTGGTGGGAAGTGGAACTGGAGAAGCAGGGCCGCGTGGTTGAAGCACAGCGCGTGCACCAGCGGGTAAAGTTTGATCTGGAAATGATCAAGGTGATGGGCTACTGCCACGGCATCGAAAATTATTCGCGGCATTTTACAGGACGCATGCCGGGCGAGCCTCCGCCAACGCTGCTGGATTATTTTCCGCGCGATTATCTGATGTTCATCGACGAGTCGCACCAGACCATCCCACAGCTACGCGGCATGCACGCCGGCGACCGCTCGCGCAAGGAAACGCTGGTGGAATACGGCTTCCGCCTGCCCTCGGCGCTGGACAACCGTCCGCTGACGTTCGACGAATTCGACCATCGCACCAATCAGCTCGTTTATGTTTCGGCAACGCCCGGGCCGTATGAGTTGACTAAGTCAGCCGGTGTCGTGATCGAGCAGATTATCCGGCCGACGGGGTTGATCGATCCTGAAGTCGAGATTCGTCCGGTGAAGGGACAGATCGACGACCTGCTGCACGAGATCCGCGCCCGCGTGGAGAAAGGCGAACGCGTGCTGGTGACCACGCTGACCAAGCGCATGTCCGAAGACCTGGCCGAGTATTACGCCGAGGTTGGAGTGAAGTGCCGCTACATGCACTCGGAGATCGAGACGCTGGAGCGGGTGAAGATTCTGCGCGACCTGCGCAAAGGCGAGTTCGATGTATTGATCGGCATCAATTTACTGCGCGAGGGCCTGGATTTGCCGGAAGTCTCGTTGGTCGCAATTCTAGACGCCGATAAAGAAGGCTTTCTGCGCTCGCAGGGATCGTTGATCCAAACCATCGGCCGCTGCGCCCGCCACCTTAACGGCCGCGCGATTCTCTACGCCGATCGCATGACCGATTCGATGAAACGCGCCATCGACGAAACCCTGCGCCGCCGCGCCATCCAGACCGCATACAACGAAGAGAATGGAATCACGCCGGAATCGATTGTGCGTCCGCTGGACATGACGCTGGCGGGAATCGTCGCCGCCGACTACACCGACCTCACGGGTGGCGAAGCCGAAGGAATTCCGGAATTCAAATCACAGGAAGATCTGGATGGCTACATCGCCAAACTTGAAAGTGATATGCGTGAAGCTGCGAAGCGGTTCGAGTTCGAGAAGGCGGCGAAGTTGAGGGATACGATTAAGGAGTTAAGGACGAAGGAGTTCTTGTTTGCGTAAGCGAGATTTCGTCAGGTTTTAAGGCGCATCAGGTCTTAGGGAATCGAATGTCGAATTCCGCCTTCGAAAGAATTTCAGCAGTTCGAAAAGGCACGCCATCGACGGCTCTTTTTATCAACTTAGAAAACTTATTGTCATCCGTGATTAAGACATCGACATATGGCACTGCAACTATATGTTGCTGATCCATAAAGTTGTTCTCTGTTAACTTGCGATTTAATGCCCAATTTTCGTGAGTAATTTTTGTTTCTAGTGCCGTAGCGGGTAAATCGTTCAATGTATAAGAATCAAGAAAATCTCGCTTTGTCTTCTCGTCGATCACAATGCCAGCTTGAGTTGCTGAGGGCAGCAAAGTCTGAACATAGAGACGCTCAGTTTTGGAGAGCAGGTCTTTCGTAAACCGACCAGCGTTAAAATCCTCGGCGTTCCTTGCATTGTCTTCCAATGCCTTTTTCAGAGTTTGCTCGAGTGGGTGGTTCGACCCAAGTTGACGAAGATGCTCGACAAAGGCGCTGCATTTGCGGTATGTGTGAACACCAGTATAGTCATATACTATGTCACCGATATCGCCCACCATCTGTGGGGGTTCTGCGTGTAATTTAGCGAATTGGTAAAAAGCAGCCGCGACTTCCTTCTTCTGAATTGATCTCCTGTCAAACAACCAAAAAGAATTGAGCGAGTCACAAAAGTCGGCCATTGATTTGCCACGATCGTGATTTCTGTCATTGGCCATCTCCCGCCAATGCCAAGGCGAAAACACGAACTTTACCGTACAATTTGAAGAAAGTTCGCGTAGATGATCTTTGTATTCTTCCGGCGCGTCGTGTGCAGAAATAACGAAGTTGTTGTCGCAATAAATTAGTTGAGCCATCTTTAGCTCCGTCGCTATCAGTGCTGCGCTTCTATGTATTGCGCAGGTGCCATAATCTCTACGCCCCGCCACGGATGCATCTCCAGCAAGTCCGAATCGCCCGTAACAATCACGTCGGCCCTCCCGTTCAGCGCAACTTCCAGAAACTTGTCATCTTTCGGATCATGGCATTCACGGACAGGGTGAACGATGGGAACAAACTGCGCTGTATGTGTGACGAGAAGAATGAATTGAAGGCGCTGTTCCATCCTGGCGTAGCGATCAAACTTGGCTTGCGTTAGAACGCGGGCCAATTCGCTCATCGTTGGCTGCGACACGAGAAGAACAGCATTATGGATCGCCTTTTCGGCGGCGCGGCCAGGAACAGAATCAAAGCGGAGGAGCCTGCTGACGAAAACATTTGTATCAACCACCACGCGCTGTGGTATGCGCATCAGTCTTTAAGAAGGTCGGCGAGAATTTCGTCAGTCAAGCCGCGCTCAGCAGCTTGCTTGCTGATTCGCTCGCAAAAACGATCAAGTTCCTCGACATTTGTGCCCCGGATCCGGTCGTACTCCTTAACGGACATAAGTATCGCAACATCGCGATCCTGCCTTTGGATGACAACCGGCGATTGCTGGGCGGATTCGAGCAGGGCATCCAACTGTTCTTTGGCATCCGTAACTGTGACAGTCTTCATATGTACATTATAGAGATGCACGCAAGTTGGATCGATATTCTAGCGGCTTTTGAATTCCGTAGCTCGCCGAGGGCGGCTGCCCCACACATCTAGGATATACCCCAGTTGCAGATATTTGAGGCTATCTTCCGTACGCCGCACTTGCCGCCAGCGGCTTGCGGTGGAACGTGTAGCCGTCAAACGTTTCGGAGCGAAAGTTCAGGTTGGGGGCGCAGAGCTTTTCGGTTTGGCTCAGGAAAAGGTATCCGCCGGGTTCGAGGTAGAGATGCAGGCGCTCGAGTAAGGTGATCCGCTGGGCACGAGAGAAGTGTGGCAGCACGTCCATGCAGAAGATGCAATCGAAGCGTCCGATGTAGCCGGGGCGGGCCAGGTTCATGCAGTTGAAGGTCACCATGCTGCGCAGGCGCGGCTTCACCAGCAGGTGCGCGCCGCTGCCGATAGCGCCCAGAGAGCCCGCTTTCTGTTTCGCCTCGTAGCGGCCGTCATACCGGCTATCTTCCCGGCCTGCACGCTGGTCCTCATTATCTGCATCGGCCTCAACCGGCAAAATCGCGGGCGAGCTGATTTTCGAGAAATGATTGCGAATGCTCGCCGGCGGCAACCCGTCCAGGGCGGATTGGGGATATACGCCCCGGTCCGCGGCCTCGATATTTTGCGGCAACAAGTCGCTACCCACGATATGAATTGTCAATCCGGCAAGATTAGGGGCGGCGTTTTTACTCGGAGCGCTATCGACGATCCCCCCGCTGCGGGCCGTTATCTTTCCATTTCCGTTTGCGCTTCCTGCGCTCGAGTTCGTCGAGTTGTTTGCCGCGCTGTTGTTCACCGCATCGCAGACGGCCATCGCGATGGAATAAGTTTCTTCTCCCGTGGCGCAGCCCGCGCTCCAGATGCGCAGCGGATTGGGCCCATCGGCAGACTTCCGCGCGAAAAGCTGCGGCAATACCTGCCGGGTCAGGGCGTTCAGAGCTCCGGGATGTCGGAAGAAACCAGTGTTGGCGTTGATGAGGCCATCCAGCAGGGCAGGCAGGCTCGACGGATCCTGCTCGCAGGAACGCAAACGTTCGAGCAGCGTGCTCGACGATCCCAAATCCTGCGCCTCGATAAAATCGGCGACGTGTGCGGCCATCGCGCTGTTCGGACAATCGAGAACGATTCCGGTTTGGCGCTCGATGAGCAGGCGAAGTTCCGAGAGCTCGTGCTCGAGGACGGTGCCAGTCGTAATTAACTTATGCATAAGGATTCTTCCCAAGCGCTGCGAGAAAACTCGTTCTTCATAGCGACGGCATCTTTCCAGGGGAGGATGGCAGCAGTTCTCAGTTTCTTAGATCCATTTGCCAGTTCCGGTTCTCTGCCTTACTCACACGCCCGCGGCAACGGCCCGGGCTTTGCCCGAATCCCGTTCAACCTGTTGGGCGACCACGTTCATTTCTTTTTCCAGCGATGAAAACCTCTGCATCACTTCGTGGATGCGCAGCGTCATGTTACGAATGGTTTCAATCTGCGCGCGGGCCTGTGCGGAGAGACTGCCCGGCTCGATCAGCAACAGATCGGAATTTCCCAGGAGCGAGGTCAGCGCATTGTTAAGACCATGGCGCATTTCCAGCATGTAACGGCCGAGCGTGGCCTGGCGTTCCAGCGTGGCGCATGCCTGCTCTGCGGTGCGGGCACGAACCTCGACGCAGGCGCGCAGCACAGCTTCGCTCGCTGCCAAAACCAAACTCTCAAGCCAGTTTGCCTCAGAACTCACCACAGACGTACGCGGCCAGCGCTGCCGCACCAGTTGTGCTGTTGCGGCGTCGTCACACACATAAAACAAAGGCTGCTGCGTAGAATGTAATGGTTCGAGAACTACCGAAAGCAGTTCGCGGCGCAGCGGTCCGACGATTGCCACCTCGAAGTTATCGACGGAGCGCGGCCAGAGCTCTCCACTAAGCACCGTAAACGTCGGTGCGTTGCGCTCGATTTGCCAGCGCGCGGTAAGGCTCCGGGAAAATTCCACGTCGTCGGAGATAACCAGTACGGTCGGACGATCCACTTTCGCGTTTCCTTTTCGCAGGATCTGACGGAAATCCATGCTCTCTTCATGCGACGCTTGTTTTTGCGCCGGTTGTGTCTCTTATTTCTTCTTGCCCGGTTGCGAGTCCGCCTCCGGATCCCACTCTTGCGGCGCGCTCGCTACTTCGAACTCAGGCGCGTCGTCATTGGCCGCGGCAAACTTGGCATCCGGCTCAATAGCCGTCTGTGGTGCTGCCGATGCTGTCTTTGAGCCAACAGCCCCCGCCGCTGCAGCGGCCGCGCGTGGCCGAGCCGTGGCCTTGACTGGTGTGGTTTTGGCCGGTGCTGCCTTGGCAGATACAGCTGTTTCCGTAGCTTTTGAAGCGGCAGGCTGTGCAGGCTTCCCAGTGTCGCCTATTGCACCACGCCCCAGAGCAGCATCGACCGACGCGCGCAGGTCCACCAGCATGCGCAGCGGCTGCCCAGAAGAATACTCGGCCTGAAACATCACCTTCCACGACTGGCAAATCATGCGCAGTCGGATAATCGGTTCTTGCGCGGAGAACTGTGCCCTGCGGCAGTCGATGGTCTCGACTCCCTTTTCTTCCAACTCGGTAAGTCCATCAAGAATGTCGTTAAGATCGGCCAGCATCAACCGGAAGAACACACGCCGCATGAGATAGCCGAAGCGGGTAAAAGCTACCAGCGCGATCGGCAGGTAAAACAAATCGCCGGCCTGGGCTTTGGCTTTGCGTCCCTGTTCGAGCACGCCGCCGTGCAAGAGTTCGTCGAGCGAGTGGCAGCGGCGCGCGGATTCGAGAACCCGATCCAAAGCGTTCAACCAAACCGGAGCCTTGAGCTCCACCGGGCCGAGAATCGGTTGCAGGCTCTGCGCAATATAAGAATTATCGGCTTCGTCATCCGACAAATCGGTAGGCGCGCTCTGGCTGAAATACTGAACGAGCAGAAAATCGATCTTGTCGCGGGCGGCGTCGGTTCTGTCGGTCCTGGCCAGAAAATGCTGCAGCAGCGCGATCAAGCCCGCGGGTTCAACCAGCGAACTGGTCTGCAGAAACTGCCGCAACTGGTGAACCTGGATGCGATCATCCATGTCGTTCAACCACTTCTGCGCCTGCTCGACAGACTCGCGGCTGGGGCTGTCCACACCATTCTCCAGGTCGTCGCAGGGCGGTGTATCAATGACGAACTCCCTCGCCAGTTCCATATAGATGGGATAAAGCTGGCGAGCGCTCGCCCAGAGGGCCGCGAAATCCGGAGTCTCTGACGACGCTTGTTGAGTTGATGAAGGTTGGGGCGACGAAGGCTGGGATGGGGTCATGGTTTCACGATCCAATTAGGAACGGCGTTCAGAAATCGGGCCGCGACAATCGTGGCGCCGGGGTGGTACTGCACAGCCACGACCGAAGCTTCGGTGTCGAGTGAGCCATCGGAGTTGCGCAGACGCAGAACGTCAGCAAACTCCAGCGGCGTGGTGCAGGCAAACAACACTTCTCGCGAGGTGCCGAATTCGATGACGGTGTCTTCGGGCAGTCCGCTTGCCACCGGCTCAATGCAATCGCAGGTGCGACTGCTGCGGGTGAATTGAACTGGGATGCGCACCGGCGTGGCCTCGGGGAAAAACCGCGCCAGTTCGCCGACCGGGCTGGTTTGCGCGCGCGCTGGAGCTGTAGCTGAGTACGCCAAGTTGACGTAAGACCTTTCTTCTCTCTTGAATGCGGTTGGGGCTCCCCCTCTTCCCGGTTAGGAAGAGCCTTGGGGAGCCGGAATCCGCGGTTATGCAGAAAGAGAAGCAAGACCAAGACCATCGTGCGGAACGGAAGGAGTAGCACTGGAGCGCTATATGTTTCAGTGAGTTAGCGCATCACTTGATGCATTGTTAACGGTGCCCGGCGAGTCCTCAGTCTCAGGGTGAGACGAGCGTCTCAAACACATCCTTAACTTAAGCCATCAGAAACACCAAGTCCTTGGCCCTGACGTTCTCTGATCAGGGCTTTTTATGGATGGATGGATGGATGGATGATGGATCCCGACTCGAAGAATGAGGCTGCGGTTCCTCATTTCTTATTCGAGCTGAACGAGGATTGACCTTTCTCGCCTCTCACGGCGAGCAGATAACACTCCTCGTGGACGGCACAGCCATCGCCATCAGTTTTGGCGGTTTCAAGGGGTACAGGTTTGTTGCAGACGGGACATAACGGTAAGACCGATTCTCGATTGCTCACGAGGACTCCGAAACGGAAAGAGGTACGACAGCGGCGTATAGGATCCAACCCGGAAAAACTTAAATAGTTGCGCGTTAATCTTTGGCATTTCCACAGCAACTTCTCATGCGCTGGCGGGATAAATCTTTAGGCACTCGATGACCTGCTATCCTCTATCTCATACACTTGCCTCACATTCTGGATCGAGAGAGTGCGCCTGTTCGTAACGCTCGATCGTAAGTCGCTGCACGACACACTCGGAAGACCCTTATTCCGGGCAGACAAAATCCCGCATCAAAGGTTGGAGTTTTTGCGAACGTCGGGTTTCGCAGTCAAAGGCTCGCGAACAAATGTTCGCGAGAAAAACCGTAAGAAGCTTGGGAGATAAATTGATGAGAACAACAATCAGAAAATCAGGTTGGCGGAGCACGGTGTTTGCGATGGCGCTCGCCATAATTCCGTTAACGATGGCAGTTCTATCTACACGAGCAGCGGCTCAGGATGGAGATCAGGACGATCCACCCAGCCGTGTTGCCCGCCTCGGATATATGGAAGGTTCGGTTTCGTTCCTGCCAGCAGGAGAAACGGAATGGGTAGGAGCCGTTCCCAACCGTCCGATGACCACAGGGGACCAGCTCTGGACCGATCAGGGCTCGCGTGCCGAAATACAACTCGGATCGGCCGTGATCCGCATGTCGGCGAACACCGGTTTTTCATTTCTGGATCTCGACGACCAAACGGTTCAAATTCAACTTACGTCGGGCGCAATCAGCGTCACTGTGCGCAGGCTCGGTGAGGATGATGACTTCGAAGTCGACACCCCCAACCAGGCGTTCACGATTATTCAGCCGGGACACTATCGCGTGGAGGCCAGCTCCGACGGTAACTACACGGTCATCAGCATTCGTGAAGGCGAAGGCGAAGCGACGGGCAACGGCCAGGATTTTCGCCTACACGGCGGGCAGCGAGGAACATTCAGCGGCACCGATCAACTTTATGCCGAAGTCTCCGATCTCGGCGATCCCGATGGCTTCGACAACTGGGCCCGCGACCGCGATCATCGCTACGATTATTCCCGTTCGGCGCAGTATCTGTCGCACGATGTCGTTGGCTATGAGGATCTCGATGACAACGGCGATTGGCGTGACGACGGCACCTACGGCCACGTCTGGTTTCCGAACCGGGTTGAAGCTGGTTGGGCTCCTTATCACACCGGCCATTGGGCATGGATTTCGCCTTGGGGCTATACGTGGGTCGATGACGCGCCCTGGGGCTATGCCCCGTTTCACTACGGACGCTGGGTAAGTGTCGGGGGACGCTGGGGTTGGGTCGCCGGTCCGCCCGCGGTGCATGCCGTGTATGCGCCCGCGCTCGTGGTCTTCGTCGGCGGAGGTCCCGGAGGCTTCGGCGGCAACGTGGGATGGTTCCCGCTTGGTCCGCGAGAAGTGTACGTGCCCTCGTATCACGTGAGCGAGGCTTACGTGAATCGCGTCAACGTCAGCAATACGACGGTGAACGTTACGCAGGTGACCAACGTTTATCACACAACAGTTATTAACAACACCACCACGAACATCACGAATGTCACGTATGTGAATCGGAGTGTGCAGGGCGCGGTGGTGGTGGTTCCGCAGCGTTCATTCGCCAGCGCGCAGCCAGTAGCCAAAACTGCGGTTGTCGTGAACGCACGCGACATTGCTGCCGCACCAGTGAGCGCGCGGGTTGCGGTAGCTCCAACCCACGAAGCCGTTCAGGGCGGAAGAGCATCGAGTGCGGGACATGTAGCGGCGCCTCCAGCGGCGATTGCGAGCCGGCAGGTCGTCGCCAAGAAAACGCCTCCACCCCCGCCGGTGGCTTTTGCGAAACAACAACAGGCTCTGGCGGCACATCCCGGACAACCGCTGGCGAGAAGCGAAGTGCAAACGCTGAGACCCGCAGCCGCTGCAGCGGCACGTCCTGCGGTGAGGGTTGCCCCTCCCGGCAAACCGGCGACTGCAGCTATTGGTAAACCCGGCGCTCCGCCAAGCGCAGCACATCCGGGACAACCGGTGCCAGCAGCGAATCAACCGAATCGGCCGGGCAATCCGCCGACGGCAAATGAGCATCCCGCCGCAGCTGCGCCCGCACAACCGAACCGGTCAGCAGCCATGCCGCCGAGTCAGCCTGCACCAGCGCAACCGAATCGGCCGGCAATGAATCCACCGAATAATCATCCGGAGGCAGCGCCGCCGAGTCGCCCAGAACCAAACCAACCTGCCGCGCGTCCTGAACCGAACCGGCCAGCGGCGGCTCCGCCGAGCCGTCCGCAGCCGAGTCAGCCGGAAACGAATCGTCCTGAGAATCGTCCTCCGGCGGCGCAACCGAATAACCGACCTGAACCTGCGCGTCCGAACAATCAACCGCCGCC
>JBAPOI010000749.1:0-1732 GCA_049279555.1 Candidatus Sulfotelmatobacter sp. | reverse complement strand
GTTCGCTGGTTTGCTGCGGCCAGCAGATCACCACGCTTTTGCCGAATGCGTCGAAGCCGTGAACCAGAATGCTACGGAAGCTGTTGCCATAAGCGATCAGCAAGGTGACGGTCGCGATTCCCCACACGATGCCAAGCATGGTGAGGAAGCTGCGCGTCAGGTTGCGCTTCAGAGCGATCCAGGCTTCGCGAATGATCTCAAAGGGCATAAAAAGTTTAGTAATTGGGAAATTTCGCAATTTGGTAATTTGAAAACTAGGTTGCTCACCGCATCGCCGACTTAAAAAAATTACTCAATTACTAAATCCCCCAATTGTTCGGAGAGTCAGCCTCCCGCTTCATAGCGCAGCGCCTCGATGGGATCGATGGATGCGGCTCTGCGCGCGGGATACAGCGCCGCCATCACAGCAATCGTTCCCAGCAGGGCGGTTGCGACTAGGCCCGAGGTCCAGTCGGGAATCAGGCCCGCAAAGAAATCCGGCATCGGCAAAAGATTTACTAGCGCGCAAAAACCGAATGCAACTCCCAACCCGATCGCGCCGCTGAGCAGGGCAATAATCAAAGCTTCAATAAAGAACTGCCGCAGAATTGTGGCAGAGGGAGCGCCCAGCGCCTTGCGCACTCCAATTTCGCGGGTGCGCTCGCGAACTGCAACCAGCATCACATTCATCACGCCGATACCGCCGAGCACGAGGGTGACAACGCCGACGGCGCCGAGAAAATACTTCATGCCGTCGGTCATCTGCCGGAAAGCTTTAGCTTCCTGGACTGTATCCCAGATGGAGCAAGCTTCTTTATCGTTGGGATCGTAACGGTGCATGCGAGCGAGAGCGACGCGAACCTCGTGCTTGCAGGCTTCGTGCTGCTCCACCGATTTCGGTGTCACGAGCAATTGATCGAAGGTGGTGGGCGTACCCGGAGGCTTGTCGGGGAAGTCGCGCCGCATGGCGGAGAAAGGGACGAAGACTTTGTTAACGTCCCAGCCGTCGTAGCTGGAGTCCTGTTTCTTGGTGGCCATTACGCCGATGACGACGTAAGGGAAATCGTTCAAATACACGTTTTCGCCAACCGGATTGCGGCCGGGAAACAGCTGCTTGGAGGCATCCGAGCCCAGGAAGGCGACACGCCGCGAATCGTGCATATCGTCCCTGTCATAGAAGCGTCCCATGCCCACGGTCAGACTGCGAATGGAGCCGAACTCCGGATAGGAACCGGTGACGGTGAATGAGGCATTGTTGAAATTGCTGTGGGTGAGAACGGTTTGCTGCTCAAGCTCAGGGATGGCGTATTCGCAATCCATGGCTTGAGATTGCACGACTGGCACATCCTCATCTTCCCAGTGCACCAGCCGGCCTGCGTGCAATCCGCCGGCCTGGAGGCTGGTTCGACCGTGAAAAACAATCATCACGTCCTTGCCGAGAGTCCTGGTCTGCTCCTCCTGACCTTTGCGCAAGCCCTCGCCAGCCGCCACCATGAGCACAATCGACACAATGCCCCAGGCGATCCCGAACATCGTGAGAAAGGCACGCAGCTTATGCGACCACAATGTACGTAAAACATCGGTAAGGAGATCTCGTAGCGTCATTGCGCTGGTTTGGCGGCTTTCTTTTGTTGGACGCGACCCGGCCGAGAACGTAAGCCCGCCGACGGTCTTGTCCCTGGTTATTGGTACGTATCGCGGAAGGTTTTAGTTGCAAAGAAAATTGAGGTGAGAGATGTGAGGAGGATGAAAC
>JBAPOI010000748.1:0-6142 GCA_049279555.1 Candidatus Sulfotelmatobacter sp. | reverse complement strand
TGCGCGGCGGCGATGGCCTTGGGCGCGGTCTCGGCGGAACGAAGCTTGGCGCGCGCGTCTTCCAGATTGGACTTCGTCGCTTTCTCGGCGGCGACCGCCTGATCGAGCTGCGTCTGGAGAGCGGGAGGCAGCTTGCCGGTCTTAAGGTAGGACTCCAGCACCTGTCCGGACTGCCCGAGTTGGGCAGCCTGCTGTGCCAGCACCGCCTGGTTGGGGTCCATTTGACCCCGTTTTAGAAGGTTCATGCCGAGACCGGCGCCGGCCGCGGCCACGCCCGCCACCTTGCCGACGCCGCCGAGAGTCCAGTTGGAAGGGTTTAGGCTGGATAGGAAACTGCTGCCTGTCGAGGGAGCTGCTCCGGCGGGCGCTGCACCCCCAGTGCCCGTGATCCCGAACATATCCGCGTCAGTCGTAGCCTGCCCGAGCGGTGTGCCCCCTGCAGCTGCAGCGTCCGGCGCTGTCGCAACTCCAGTTGGCAAACCGCCAAACGAAGTCGGAAGACCGGCGGTCGCTCCAGCGCTGCTGGCATCGGGCGCTACCAGCGCCAGCGGATCAGCAGCGGCATCCGCGCTTATCGGCGCAGCAGCATTGATCGCCTGTATGCCAGCGTCAGCACCAAAGGCGCTTGCATCCTCGCCAAACGCCAGGGGGGCGGCGTCAGCACTCGCACCGAATAAACTCCCCAAGCCGCCCGCGCCTAATCCACCAAGCGCCAATCCGCCGGTCGCCAGCGCCGCGGCACCGCCGAGCGTCTCGTAGAGCTCGGACGGATGGCTCATAAGAGACGATCCCGCGTGCGACAAGTCGGTGCCAAGATTGCTCGTGTGGCCTTCAAACAAGTCGGATAGGAAACTCATCCTAACCTCACGTTCTCACATACCGCTGCTGCGTCTCGAATACCCGCCCGACGCGGGCCTTGATCTGGTCATTGGTGCAGTCGCTATGCTCCTCGACGTGCACCTTCGACACGCCCATCGTCTTCGCCCACTTGACGATCCGGTCGTAGAAGAACGAAGCCGCCTGCTGCTGACCGACATCAGCTGGATTCTCGACCCAGACGAACCGTTCCCAGACGATCGGCTCAGCTTCCAGGCCGCCGGACCCCATCGCCTGCGCCAGGGCGACGCCCTTCTCCTGGAAGAGAAACAGAAACTCGTTGGAGTAGACGATCCCGCGCAGGAAGCCGATCGCCGAGCGCTCATTGAGATGCGGGTACTCCTTCAGGAAGCGCGGCATGAACCACCGCGCATGCGTGTCGAGATCGGGCAACTCGAACCGGCGCACCTCGGCGTAGACAACGGGAGGCGGGGCAACGGGCTTCAAGGCTTCTGCGGGCATCAGTTCAATCCTAAAAAGGCTGAGATTCGGTTATGATCGTCTTGGTGTGCGGCGATCCAGTTTTGCACAACCTCAGGGTCTTGCCAATCGATCCCGGTGAGGTCGTAGCTGGCGGGAAGACCGGCAGCTTGAAACATCTGGTTGTGCATGACCTGATGCAAGTACGGCCAGTTGCCGAGGTTCTCGGGATCGAAGGGGTCGATAAGGTATTCGTTTACCGGCGTCAGCGTGAACCCCGGCGTCATCGCGACTTGATTTTGCCCGATCACGCGGATGATGTCGCGATGCGACGCCTGATTCGAGAAGCTCCACCGCTGGAAGTCGGCGGGCGTGTCGGGGACGAAGGCGAGGTTGGCGAGACCCATTTTACCCCCTGTATCCGACGATCTTCGTGTCGACTTGCGCAGAGATCAGCGTCATGTCGGCGCAATTCGTCTTGATCGTCATCCCCGTCAGGATGCCTTGCTGGCCTACGGCCTGGGGGGGCGTGATCCAGTGCCCGGTAATCGATGGACCGGGGATCGTATAGGTCGCCGACGTCGAAACAATGCTGCCCGCGGCATTAGGATCGGCCGACACGGCATCGATCGACAGGATGATCGACGGTGACGCGATCGAGGCGTAATTGGCAACCGCCCAAAAGCGGCCCGTCGCCTTGTTGAGCAGGTAGCCGCCCGGTTCAGCCCATAGCTTTGATTCAACGACCTTGGTGAAGTTGGTGGACGGGGTCGTGAACAGCGGCGCTACGATCGTGCCGTCAGTCCCGTAAGCCGTGAAGACGGAATTGAGTTCCTGGCTGCCGATGAAGATCATGTTCATGTTCTGCGGCGAAGCAAACCAGCGCTTGCCGTCCCACATGAACGGCTCGGTCACGGTGGCGCCCGTCAGCGGATTGACGAAAGTCGTCAGCGTCATCCACACTTCACGTTGGAAGATCGTCGCATGCGCCGCGGACAGGTTGAGGTTGCCGGTGCCCCAGACGCCGTCAAGCATTTCGCTGATCTTGGTCGGGCGAGCGCCGGCAACGCCATAAATGCCGACGGAGTTGGAAAACAGCAGATCCTGCCCATGCAGGATGACCGACCACGGGTAGGGCGTGCCGATCGTCGGGTCGGCGTTCTGCTTGGTGAAGGTCGTCGCGGGCGGCACGCCCGCCGTCTGGACACCCGAGATGTAGTCGATCGAGGAATCGGCGATCAGATAGAGAAACCCGTTCGACTGGATCAGGCGCGTGTAGCCGATCTTGAGGTAGGAGTCTGCAGACTGTTCCGAGCCGCCGCCCGCGCTGGTGGCGAAGTTGGATGCCGAGCCGGGCGCGGACCAAATGTAATTGTTCTGGTTGGCAACCCACACGTGGCCAGAATAGGTTTCGACTGCGTTGCCGCTGACGCCGTATGGCATGAGGGTGATGGTGCCGGCGGCGGTAGTCGCCGTATCCGTGACTACGATCGTCGGCGTGACGCTCGCCCCAAACACCCCGCCGGAAACAATGCTTACAGACGTAATCGACGAACCTGCGCCACTGACGCTAGCCGTCAGGACGGGTGACGACTGAATGCTGCCGGTAGCATCAATGACGCTCAAAACCGGATAATTGCTGTATCCAGAACCCCCATCGGTAATGGTCGTCGAGTTTATAAAATAGTAACCGCTGTCCGTTATGCTGGCGGTAGGGACAACCGAACTGAAATACAATATACCGCTGTTAGAAGTTATACTGGCGATATTTCCTGGTCCCGCCACATGCGGAGTAATTTTTAGTGCTGCGCCATCAGGAGTATTTCCATTATTATAAACGGTCACTTTAGTGTTGGATGAGTAACCGGAACCCTGCAAAGTAAGCGTAGCGAACGCTTGATAGGCGCCCGCGTTATGCGAAAAAACCATGGTTACGACAATGGACGCGCCCGACCCACCCGCATGGTGCGCCAAGCCCGCCGTTATGGTCCCATCAGTGCCGGATTGATTGCCCCCCGCAAAAGTCAACGTAGGCGTGTCGGTTGCCAGATACCCGGTACCGGGATTTGTAACCTGCACAGAAACAACCGAGCCGCCGGCCACGGAGGCTGTGAACACTGCCCCGTAACCACTACCGCCGATCAGGCCGATAGCGGGCTGAGACACATACCCAGACCCGTTGTTCGTCAAGGTCACGACAGGACCGATCGTGCCTGCGGCGTAGGTAACCACTCCGTCCCACAGCCAATAGCCGTTCGGCTGGTTGGCAACAATGATCGCGTATTGCTGGCCCCATTGCGAAAGGCCGATGCTGAGTTGGCTGGGATTCAGAATGGTGCCGGAAGGCAAGATCGTCTGTGCCGCGGCGGTGGTCACATTGACCGCGACCACCGAGCCGTCGGCCTGGAAAATAATCGCATAAGGCGTCGCGCCGATGTTGACGAAGCCGAAGAAAACGATCGTCGTGCCGACCGCCGTATAAAGCGTGGCGCCGACATCGTAGAGAGTGCGGAGGTTGTGATGATCAAGGGGGAAGAACCCATCCAGCCATTTGACTTGTTCGTCCGGAATGCCGACACGAGACGTGCTCGTGTTCATCCCCTCGAACATTTCCATGACGAGGGGACCTGGCGCATTTGGCACATAAGGGTTACCTTGAACGGGCATCAAGCGCCCCCGGCGTAGCGCCCATAAGGATTCGTCCTTCGGGAAACGCGCGCAGCGTTGCTGTAACCGAGACAGCGCCTATTGAACATATCCTCGTAAAATTTTGCCGCATTGAAATTTTGTATCGAGAGATAGCAAAGGTGAGCCGCCCAGTAAGCGACAGCATCAGTCCACGGATCGGGTAGAACCTCCACGCTCAAATCGGTAATCAAATCCTGCGGCAAGCAGAAACAATCCCATTCAATTTGATAGGCTTGGCTGGGAATCGGATACATATAAAATGAACCGCTAGTTCCCTGCCCGTACTGAGCGCACACGGCCGGCACGTACATCCACTGCTGCGCCCATATACGTATGAGCGCCTGATAGGTACTGAAATCGTAACACAGCAAACTATACCTAAAACCGCTATACAGCAAACTTACCGATTGAATGGCGTAAACCGACTGCACGCCGGGAAACGGCAACAGATCAACCTGCGAGAAATTGTAAACCTCCTGCCCCTGCGAAACCTGATTTATGTATGACAAAACCGGCGTCACCGTCGCCCCGCTCCCCGCCCCAGTGATCGAGAACGACGGCTGCCAGTAACCGGCACCGCCATAAACGACATTCACGCCCGTAATCGAACCGCCCGACACAACCGGCGTAACGGAACCCTGATTCCCGTTCGGAAAAGGTCCAGCGCCAGAAGGAAAATCAGGCGGCGTAAGCGTGATCGTCGTGGTCCCGCTACCATACCCCGTACCTCCGGAAACAACCGATGCTCCAATGACCGCTCCCGTGATCGGCGTGAGCACGCGCACGCACTGCGTCCGGATCGCGATCTCCCGGCGAGCGCGGTTGATGTACTTTATGATGTCTTCGGGATCGATCAGATCCTGCTTGGCATCGCGCAGGAAGGTCTGGACGTCTTGCATGTACGAGTTGAGAGTCATGGGCATTTCACTGCCCTCCAGCCTTGGAGGTAATACCCAGCTTATTGATCATCGTCGGATCGGACTGACGCTCGTACAGATACTTGTTGACGTTCGGCGCGCTCGCCTGGTTGGCGCGATCCACGAACATCTTGTAAAGGTCGAACATTTTCTGCGCATCCTCCACCCGCGCCGAAGTCTGCGACGACAACAAAGCGAGATAGGCCGCGAAATATGGGACCGCGTCTGTAAATAAATATGGCAGTGCCTCCACGTCCGTATCCGCGGCGAGCGCGATCGGATAGCACGAGCAATCAATCAGCAGCGAGTAGACGAGATCGGGCGGCGGGTCGAGATAAAAGCTGCCCGATGACATGGTTCCGGCGCCGATGCCGGTAATCGAGCCTTGGCCCGACGAGCCCTGCGAGAATTGGCTGAAGACCTGCGGTGCACCGCCCTGCGGAACCGGATTGTTGAGCTTGAACAACCAGTACCACGACCACGGCCGCGGGCGCATCCACTGATAACCCGACGCCACCGCGTACAACATCCCACGCGTGTTGATGACACCGGCCAAACCGGTGCCCGCGCCCAGGCTGATCGAGGAAAAGTTATAGTTGCGCGTCCCGATGACCGTTGAAAGCGTACCAAGCGCGCGACAGCACTCGGTTTCTCCGGCCAATTGCCCGCGCGCCTGGTTGATGTAGGACGTCAAATCGGCCGTCGCATAAAGCGAGGTCGGCGCCGCAGGGTTCTGCAGGAGCTGCTGTGTGCGAGTCAGGTACGTTTGCAGCAAGGCGCACCTCCTTGCTGGTACGCATCAGATGAGATTGTAATATATCAGGTTGCGAGACGGATCGCTGCGGGACGCATCGATCGTACATTTTCGAATGACGCCGTCCGACCCGAGAACATTCAGCTGCCTGTTTCGAGCCATGTCCAGCTGCTGCGCGCCGCGAGTCGCATTGGTGTCGTCGATCTGAACGGCCGGCTGCTGCGAGTTCATCGACGGATAGGCAGAATTGCTGCTCCCCAACCCGGCGACGAACGTGATGCTGAAGGTCGCCACCGATCACACCTTGAGCGGTTGCAACAGCACGAAGTCGGGCCGCGGACCCATGCTGAAGGTGATCGTGCTGGTCCCGGTTATCGTCGACGCGGCGCCGGTCAACAGGCCGCCGTACGGCGACACGATCGGAGTCGGAACGCCATAGAACAGCCCGCCGTCATAAATGATGCCTGCCTGCGCAGCGATCGTACCC
>JBAPOI010000747.1:0-3668 GCA_049279555.1 Candidatus Sulfotelmatobacter sp. | reverse complement strand
AAGGATGCAGGCGTGTACGATCCTTCGGGTGTGAATGGCACGCACGTGATTTACGTGCTGCACGACGCGAAAAATCCCGAACTCTACGGCGGACTGCCCGCGGACCCGCACGTTCCCTGGAGCGTGCAGCTCTGGAAGAAGCCGCTGAAGTGGCTCGGAAACCTTGCCATAGTCGGCGGCGTGCTCGGCGTAGCGATTCACTACCTGCGCTTCGGGCCGAAAGTTGTGGAAGAAGACGAGCCTGAGAAGCTGACACCCACGCCAAGGCCGGGCCAGGAGTCTGGGCCGGGAGCACGCCCATGAGCGACGCTTACATTCTTCCCAAGGGCCGCGTGCTTCGTTACACGTTTCACGAACGCTTCATCCACTGGATGGCCGGGCTGTCGTACTTCTATCTAATGCTGACCGGGCTGGCGTTCTGGTCGCCATGGCTTTTCTGGATCGCGGTGATTTTCGGCGGCGGGACGATTGCGCGCGAATTGCATCCGTGGATCGGATTGATTTTCGTCATCGCGGTCGTCCTCATGTACCGGATGTGGTCCAACCAGATGCATGAGGAGTCCGTGGACAAGAAGTGGTGGGATGCGATCGGCCACTACATTCGCAACGAAGAAGAACAGGTGCCGACCGTGGGCCGTTTCAATGGCGGGCAGAAATTGCTTTTCTGGGGATTTTTCTCCTGCGGCATTCTGCTTTTCCTCAGCGGGCTGATTCTGTGGTTTCCGCACTGGGTGCCCTGGAGCCTTCGCTACCTGCGATATATCGCCGTCCTCGTACATGCGTCGGCGGCGCTGATTACGATTGGTCTCTTCATCATCCACGTGTACATGGGCGTGGCACTGGAGAGGGGATCGTTCGGTTCGGTGATTCGCGGCGACGTATCGGCCAACTGGGCCAAGCGCTATCACGGCATCTGGTACGATAAGGTCGTGCGAGAAAGCTCGCCGAGGAAATGAGGAGTGGCAAGTGGGACGCGCGGATTGCGCGCGCTCGTGAATTAGCTTCATCGTACCCGTCGGCCTCCGAAGGGCTTCGTTTCTACGAGCATATCGCCCAATTCCAGAAATCTCTGTACGGCGAGTTGGAGTCCGCGTGCGGCACCGAGCAGGTGGCGCGCGCTCCCGGCACATTGCGGCAGGAACTCGATCTGTTTGTTCTGTTGCCGCGCTTCGCCGCGTTTCTCGCGATCATCGAAAAAAATGCACCGGACGTGCTGGTACAGTCCGCGGCTGCGCTGCGCGCGGACGGCGGAACTCGGTGGCAGGAAATTCTGACGGAATTCTGGCAGGCTGAGCGGGATTCGGCGGCTGACGATCAATCGCCCTCGCAAACGCTGCTGTGTTGGGCGTTTCTGCAGCCCTACGCAGAATATCTCGCCGATTACACGGCGCGTCCTCCGCTACACGCGACGCCGTCCGTCTGTCCGTTGTGCTCATCGAGGCCACTGGTGGGCGTGTTGCGGCCGGAGGGGGACGGCGCGAAGCGTTTCCTGACTTGTTCGCTCTGCGCGACGGAATGGGATTTCCGGCGGCTGGTCTGCGCGGCGTGCGGCGAAGAGGACGTGCAGAAGCTTGCGGTGTACAGCGCGAAAGAAATCGAGCACGTGCGCGTGGAAGCGTGCGACACCTGCCATCAGTACATCAAGACCGTGGATCTGACCAAGAATGGACACGCCGTGCCGGTGGTGGAAGAGTTGGCCACGATTCCGCTGAACCTGTGGGCGGCGGAACACGGCTACGCAAAAATTCAAACCAATTTGCTGGGGATTTAGCCGGCGGCCGCGACGGCTGCTTCCAGAGTGGCCTGCGGGCGAGCCGGATCGCAAGGCCCCGCCAAAATCTGAAACCTGTTCGAAGCCAAACACATCTATTACAGTCTAACTCCTCGATGAGGAGTTAGACTTCCGCCTGCGATAATGAGCTTTGGCGCGTGGCCGGAGCTCCTGTAGGGCGCGGAGCGGAGCAGAGCAGCGAAAAGCTCTGATGGATCGATTCAGGAATCGGGTGTAATCGATGTGGATTGTACGACTCGCTTTACGCCGCCCTTACACGTTCGTGGTGGCGGCCATATTACTTTTGATTTTGGGCCCGGTGGCGATTCTTCGCACTCCCACGGATATTTTCCCGAACATTAATATTCCCGTTGTCAGCGTGATCTGGAATTTCGGCGGCCTCGAACCGGAGGAGATGTCGAATCGCATCACCTACATCTACGAGCGCGTGTTGACGACGACGGTCAATGACATCGAGCACATCGAATCGCAATCGTTCAACGGAATTGGAATCACGAAAGTTTTCTTTCATCCCGGCGTGCAAATCGGAAACGCTGTGGCGCAAGTCACCGCTATTTCTCAGACGATCGTCCGGCAATTTCCGCAGGGCACCACGCCGCCGCTGGTGATTCAGTACAACGCGTCCACGGTGCCGATTTTGCAGCTCGCGCTATCCGGAAAGGGGCTGAACGAGCAGCAACTTTTCGACATGGGAGTGAATTTTATTCGCACCGGGCTGATCACGGTTCCGGGCGTCGCGATTCCGTATCCATACGGCGGAAAACAGCGGCAGATTCAAATCGATTTGAATACCGCAGCGTTGCAGTCGAAAGGTTTGTCGCCGAGCGACGTGGTGAACACGATCGGAAATCAGAATCTGATTTTGCCTGGCGGGACCGCGAAGATTGGCTCGATCGAGTATCAGGTGGATATGAACGGGGCGCCGTCGAGCGTCACGGAGTTAAACAATCTGCCGATCAAGAGTGTCGGCGACTCGACCGTGTACATTCACGACGTGGCGTTTGTGCGCGACGGTTATCCGCCGCAAACGAACATCGTGCGGGTGGACGGTTCGCGATCGGTGCTGATGTCGGTGCTGAAATCGGGCGACGCTTCGACGCTCGACATTATCAACGGAATCAAAGAGAAGATTCCGGTGATTCAGGCTTCGCTGCCTGCACACGTCGATATTCATCCGGTGTCCGACCAGTCGCTGTTCGTGCGCGCGTCGATCCAGGGTGTGGTTCGCGAAGGCGCGATTGCGGCGGGGCTCACCGGATTGATGATCTTGATTTTCCTGGGGAGCTGGCGAAGTACGATCATCATCGCGGTGTCGATTCCGCTTTCGATTCTCACCTCGCTGATCGTATTGAGCGCCCTGGGCGAGACGATCAACATCATGACGCTCGGAGGATTGGCGCTGGCCGTGGGAATTCTGGTGGATGACGCCACGGTGGAAGTGGAGAACATCAACCGCAATTTCGATCAAGGCAAGGAAATCGTGCAGGCGATTTTGGACGGCGCTTCGCAGATTGCCGTTCCGGCGCTGGTATCCACGCTGTCAATCTGCATTGTGTTTGTGCCGATGTTTTTCCTTTCCGGCGTCGCGAAATATCTTTTCGTTCCGCTGGCGGAAGCCGTTTGCTTTGCGATGATGGCGTCGTATCTGCTGTCGCGGACGCTGGTGCCCACGATGGCGCGGTATCTGCTGGTGGCGCGCACGGAAGACGAGCGGCGCGAAGCTTCACGGACTTCCGGTAATCCGTTCGTGCGCATGCAGGAAAAATTCGAAGTGGGGTTTGAGAAGTTCCGCGAAAAATATCACCGCCTGCTGGAAACGTCGGTGCGCCATCGGAAGCTGTTCATCGTGGTATTTCTCTCGGCTTGCGTGCTTTCC
>JBAPOI010000746.1:0-2186 GCA_049279555.1 Candidatus Sulfotelmatobacter sp. | reverse complement strand
ACCGAAAGACGCGCGCCGGGGCAAAACAGACTGGGCAATCGACGCCTTCAGTAATCTTTTCGATCTCGCAGAAACGCTGAAAGAAACCCGGTAACCAAGGAAATGGGCTTAGAAATTCCAGCAAATGATCGCCAATATGAGATTGCGCATCGTTTGAGAGACAACCGGGATTTCCATAATTAGTGGACGCAGTCAACTCGGCAGCCAGGCTTTTGCCTTTGCACGCATCGTATGCAGAATTGGTCTTGAGGGACCATAAAATTGCGTCGCCAAGCAAATCTGTGCCGGATCTTTCTCTTTGCTTACGGGTTGACGATGGCAAAGAGTGTGCCCCGGTTTGTTTAGAGGCGTCTTCTGAAACGTCCGGAAGTCGGGCATAGTCAGGCGCGTTTGCAAGCGCAAAGCACGGATCGCCGACTACGCAGAACCTTATTCTAGACCTTGCACAAAATGAAGAGCGATTCAGCAAGGCCGTAGCTACTCCGACCATAGCGCCGCCTGACAGATCATTTATCAAGGAGTTAAGGTGAGAGCCGTCGTCAGTGCTTGCTTCCTTGCGCCATGTTGTGATAATCGCTCCGAACGCGGCCTGATTCAACAAAGAGGCAGCCAAGCCATATGCGGGATCGATCACTCCGTCACGCAACCTCACAGCAGCGCAGGTAGAAATAACTCCTATTTCTGCCCGTAGAGTATGCAAGGATAGAATCCAACTCGCGGCCTGTGCTTCCGCCATTGAAGGCTGAATCGGAAATTTCGTGCATCGTCCCATGACCTGACACGTGGGCCGAAATTCTCCCTCCGCAGCCGGGCTATTCACAAAAGGGCACAAAACGCTCCTTTGAGATATGTCCAGAGAAATTCCGTCGCTGTGCCCTACGATTGACAGAATAGATGCGCCCGACGCTAATTTTGGCAGTAAATCGCGGGCAGCCTCTTGGCCGCTGATGAAAATATCCAGACCGCGGCTAAAGCTGGAGAAGTTCAGCATTGGGTAAATAAAGATGCGCTGTGGATTTACTTTTCTACCGGATATAAGCTTGGATATCTGACGCCGGCACACATCCTCAAGCAAAGCGGGTGTAGCCGCAAAAATCAATCCAGGCAGGCCCGCGGACTGTTCATCGACATAAAGTCTTTCCATCAGATGTGGAGTCAGTTCGTCCGTTGTGCAAACTATAACGTCGTTTTGGTGCGCTTCAAGTCCCGCGATGGTCCCACAGATACGATACGGTCGACCGGTAAGCCGGGCGTACAGCTTTGCGGGTGTGGCTACCTTTTCACCGAGAGCGAATACTCTCCCAGGGAAAGAGAGGCTCATCTCACACTCTTGTGTCATCTCCATAATCATCAATGACTACCAATGAATCGACCCGACTTATTCAGGATTTCCTCGGAAACGTTGAGAGAAGTGCGGCCACGCCGGGTGACCCGGTCTATGGCAGAGGGGTAGTCAAGAACGGAGGACAGGCACAGTGGTCGAAGGACTTGGCGAACCCGCTTCAAGCCGGCAATCTCTGTCGAGCTAACGCTGGGGTGCCAGAGATCCATCAGCAGGACATCCCGAGGCTCGTTCGTGCGGTTCCAAACCTCATGCACGAAGCTGTCCGAAAATATAATGCAGCTTCCCCGCTTCCATTTTCTGGTTGTCGCCGCAACTCGAATCGCGCAATCTCCCTCCGGTATCGACAGACCCAATTGCAACGTTACCTTGTAGTTGTTATCGTCGACATGGGGTGGGATCGTTCGCCCGGGAGCTAGCCTCGAAACCAGTATTTCTCCCGAGATCTGCGCTTCGAAAGAGGACATCACTCGTTGTAACTGTGGGAGCTGTTCTACCCAAGCGCCTTCTGAAAAGACTACTTTGGCCGTCCAGTCCGAGGGGCCAACGCCCTGAAATTTCGTCACGTTGTAGTCGTCCGTCAAGTAGGGGGTCGCTGCGGATGATAAGCCTGCCAACTCCTTGCGAATAGCATCTACATTCAGTTCAAGAGCCCCCGCAAGAGCTCCCAGATCAGAATCCATCTGCGGATCGAAGTAAGCCACAGGTGGGATATCAGGCATAAAAAATAGGGACGGCCGCTGCAAAGGATGCGGCCATTCATACGGACCTCCGTCAATCAGGAGCTGGATGCCATCTCGGACACGGCGGGTCTCGACCAGTCCAAATTCAGCGCCTAAATCAG
>JBAPOI010000745.1:0-2781 GCA_049279555.1 Candidatus Sulfotelmatobacter sp. | reverse complement strand
CGGGTCGGGAGAGACAAAGTTGGGCTTGACGAAGATCTTTTCCGCCGGCAATCCTCCTTCTACAAATTTGTTGCGGGCAAACTCGCTCAGGGCGATAAAGCACGAGATCTCACGCTTCCAGGTGTCGCGCAGCCGGTGGGAAGCCAGCATGAGAGCGACAACGGCTGAAGCGGAATACGAGTTGCGGTAACAGGCGTGTTTTACCCCTTGCCACAGGGAGCCCGCGAGACATTCTTCGCACACCTTGCCATCGCGAAAGAATGTTGCGGTCGGGCAGAGCAGGCGGTAATTGTGCAGCGTTTGTACCACTGGGATTCCAGCCTCTGAACATGCAGAGTAGATTGAAGGCGAGATCATCACAAAGGTGTTGTGAACGTGGACGAGATCAGGTTTCTCCTGCTGCAACAACTGCAGGAATTCGCGGCGCGAGTCTGACGCCCAAACCGTTCTGGCTGCGAGATTGACGAGCCTGACGCTGCGGTACGAGTCTACGTCCCAGTTGCTGCGGCAGTAGGGAATCACTTGATGGCCGGCGTTTTCGAGCATTCTGCGCTCCTGCTCGAAAACAACGTCTTCTCCTCCGGGTTGCTGGTAGGTGTTGTGAACAACGACGATCTTCAGAGAATCCTCCAGCATCTCAATCTATCAAGTGCGTTGCAAACCTGACCAGACGCTCCAGCAAGGTACCACCCCACTCGAAATCCTTCGCCGATAATGCCGCCCACCGTTCGCAATATGAACGGCAAATATGAACCAAATATGAATAATGACGCGAATTATCGCATGAAGGGGTTCGCTCCATGTCAAGAAACGGTTCCGCTCGAACAGCAATTCCCGTTCTAAATCCCCTTTCCCCGGGTTCGGAGTGCAGAATTCAAGACCACGTGAGGCTGGTAACAGCGATAAAAGTTAGTGAGTGACGCGCTCTCAGCCTGTCAAAGCCTATCTTGCGGAGTGTGACTGGCACAAGGCCTCGGTAGCGAGCGGAAGCAAGACAGGCAACCTGCGCCATGTGCTGGCGCGTTTTGGGGATTGTAAGATGAAAGAATCACAACCAGTGGTGGAGTCCCAAGTGCCGATGCGAGAAGCCTATAAATCTCTGTTGTTGAAAACCTATCCGGTGTGGTCCAGCGTGATGCCCGGATTCTATTATCCGTACAAGCTGGAGGCCGGCTGGGTTTATCTCAACATCAAAGAGTCCCGGATGATGCTGCAGCGTGCGCTCGGCTGCTACGAAGAATCGAAGCATCAGGCCTTCAAACAGTTCCTGCGGCCGGGAGCAACCTTCGTGGACGTCGGCTGCAATAAAGGCGATTTCACGCTTCTGGCGTCGCGGTTGGTCGGACCGCAGGGACGCGTATTCGCATTCGAGCCGCACCCGGAAAACTGTCGCTGGATCAGAAAGAGTATCGCGAAGAACGAATATCACAACATCACCCTTCACGAAATGGCTCTGAGCGATGCGAATGGTACGGCGCAACTACACATCGGAGAAAAGAGCGGATTTCACACGCTGCTGGCGGGAAAGCCGCAAAGAGAAAACGGCATCATCGAAGTGCAAACGCGGCGTCTCGACGATTTGTTAGCGGAGGTGGGCTTCGATTGCCCGATCGACGCCATCAAAATCGATGTGGAGGGCGCGGACATGCATGTTTTGCGTGGCGCTCGCGAGACGATTGCAAGGAGCCCGGGCATCGTGGTTTTCCTCGACGTTCATCCGCATCTTGGTGTTAACCCGGCTGAGGTTTGTGATTTCCTGCGCGGATTGGGTTTGGACCTCTTTACCGAGGAACCACCGTTCAATGTGGCAATTCAGGATCACAGCTCGCTGGACGCCCTGATCGCCCACGCCTGATTTATAAGCAAAGGTTAATTAGGGAGACTTTGGTCTCTATATGTAATAACTATTTTATTTTCATACACATAATTTGGAGTAAGTGTTGTGGATAGAGACTTTCGTTAGCAAGGCCTTCGGCCTCTTGCAGCAATCTTCATTGCCGCATAATCTTGCTCTATTCTTGCGGTAACCCTCCCCAAGCAACGGCCTACCGTTCCGCTTTGATTGAGGAATTGGCCACTCTTAAGTTGTTAGATGTGAAGCCGTCGAAGGTTTGCGCATTGCCCCGTTGTGACTCAGAGGGCGGAGCTGTATCTGCACTACGCCGACCGGCAAAGAATAGCAACACAAGCCGAACGAATTAGACCTCGACTCTTTACTTTCTTTCCTAAATGAATCTTTCAAGCACTGAAGCTGCCGATCTGTTAATCGACAACACGCCCGAGATCCCCAGCTTTCGCGTGCTGGATGTTCGGGTGAATTCGGTCCAGATACCGGACGTCGTGCAGATCCTCGAGCGATGGATCGGCGAGCGCGGCCACAGCCGTTACGTCGCCGTCACCGGCATGCATGGAGTTTCGGAATCGCGCGAGGATACCTACTTTCGCGAAGTGCTCGAACATGCCGACCTCGTCATCGCTGACGGCATGCCTCTGGTCTGGATGGGCCGCTTCCAAGGCCACAAGCAGATGAAGCGCCGGGCGTGCGGGCCGGAGCTCTTCGAAGTTTTCTGCCGGGAAACGGGTGCGAAGTATCGGCACTTCTTTTACGGAGGAGCGCCAGGTGTTGCCGGTCTGGTCGCGCGAAGCTTGCAGGAGCGCCACGGCATACGAGTCGCGGGAACTTATTGTCCGCCCTTTCGTCCGCTGACAGACGCTGAGGAAGCCGATGTGCAACGCATCGTAGCCGCCGCCGCTCCGGACATTTTATGGGTGGGCCTCAGC
>JBAPOI010000744.1:0-1991 GCA_049279555.1 Candidatus Sulfotelmatobacter sp. | reverse complement strand
CAAACCAGGCTAGTCGCCCGCTTCGATCAATTTGAATGGAATTGGTGATTCCCTTTTCGGTCGCAGGGTGATTCACTTCCCGGGCAATGAGCTGCGCCGGAGGATGGTCATCATGTCGTCGAAGGAGATTTCGGTAAAGAAGTACGTTGTGCGGCTGAGCGGTGAGGAACGCGACCAGCTCGATGGGCTCATTCGGAAGGGGAAGAGTCCGGCGCAGCGGTTGTTGAAAGCGCGGATACTGTTGAAGGCGGATGTCTCGGACGGTCGGCCGGGCTGGAGCGACAGTCGGATCATGCGTGCCCTGGAGACCAGCGCGTCGATGGTTTACCGGGTACGCCAGCAGCTGGTGGAAGAGGGTCTCGAGGCTGTGTTGAGCCGCAAGCAGCGCGCGACGCCGGCGGTGCCCCGGATTTTCGATGGCGAGAAGGAAGCCAAGCTGATTGCGTTGGCCTGCTCCAAGCCGCCGAAGGGACGCGCACGCTGGACCTTGCGCTTGTTGGAGAACAAGGTGGTGGAACTCGCCATCGTCGATCGCGCCAGCGACAGCACGATCGGCCGGGTTCTAAAAAAAACCTTCTCAAGCCCCATCGCCGACAGTGCTGGGTCATCCCGCCGAAGGCCAACAGCGCGTTCGTAGCCGCCATGGAAGACGTGCTGGAGGTCTATACGCGGCCACGCGATCCCGATTGTCCGCTGGTTTGCCTGGATGAGACCTCAAAGCAGCTGCTCGCCGAGACCCGCGTCGCCATCCCGATGAAACCCGGGCGCCCCATCCGTTGCGATTACGAGTACGAACGCAACGGCACTGCCAACCTGTTCATGCTGTTTGCTCCGCTCGAAGGCTGGCGCCACGTCAAAGTCACCGATCGCCATACCGCCGTGGACTATGCTCACGTCCTGAGGGATTTGGCCGATATCCACTTCCCAGGCGCCAGTAAAATCGCCCTGGTCCAAGACAATCTCAACATCCACTGCAAGGCCTCGCTCTACGAAGCCTTTCCCGCTGCCCAAGCCAGGCGGCTGGTCGAGCGCTTCGAATGGCACTTGACGCCAAAACATGGCAGTTGGCTCGATCTGGCGGAATCGGAGCTCGGTGTTCTGTCATCCCAATGCCTTGATCGGCGCATTCCCGACACAGAAACCCTCATCGACGAAATTGCCGCATGGGAGCACAACCGCAACGCCTGTCACGCCAAGGCCGACTGGCACTTCACAACCCCGAACGCCCGCGCCAAACTCAAACACTTATACCCTTCAATCTGACCGAATCGGGCGACTAGTGCCGAGACTCATTAAATCCACCAAACGATAGCGGCAATGAGGCAGACCGAAACCATGAAGTTTCTGGCTAACCGGTCATAGCGTGTCGCATTTCGGCGGAAGTCTTTGAAGCGGCAAAAAGCATTTTCAACGCGATGGCAGAGACGATAGGCTTTTTTGTTGAAAGTGAATGGCTGTTTGCGATTGCATTTGCTGGGAATGACAGCCTTAGTCCCGCGCTCATCAAGCCAGTGCCGCAGCGGTGCGCTGTCGTAAGCCTTATCGCCGAGGAGTTTCTTTGCAGAGCTGGCGCCGCGGATCACGACTTCGGCAAGCGGGCAATCATGCGCCTCGCCGCCGGTTAGCAGGATGGAAAGAAGACGGCCTTTAGCATCCGCGACTGCATGGATTTTCGTATTGCGCCCGCCGCGCGAGCGTCCAATAGCTTGCGTCTGCTCCCCCCTTTTCCCCCCGATGCCGAGCGGTGCGCCTTAATATGTGTGCTATCAACCATCTGCGTCTCTGTCGATCGGCTGCGTTCCGCCAATCCGCGAAACAGCCGTTCCCAAACACCGCGCTCGGCCCAGCGTACAAAGCGATTATAGATCGTCGTGGGCGGTCCGTATTCCGGCGGGCAGTCGCACCATCGGCAGCCACTTTCGATGACATGAATAATTCCGCTGATCACGCGCCGATCATCGACTCGTGACTTGCCGCGCACGTCTTTCGGC
>JBAPOI010000743.1:0-2287 GCA_049279555.1 Candidatus Sulfotelmatobacter sp. | reverse complement strand
CCTACAAGGTGTGTGGGACTTAGGGTATGATTGTCGCATGTCCCCCGCTGGATAACAAATTTGGGCTATGTCCCCCTATTTGATTCCCTTGTCAAGGGTACCCTTCACGGACGATGGCCTGACGTAGGTCTCTGGCCAATCGTTCTAAGCATGGCCGACAAATACGGAAACGTGGACGTAACCCCCCAGTACATCTCAAGCGCAACCGGTCTGGCGGTTGATGAGGTCATTGCATGCATGGCTAGGTTCTGTGCGCCGGACAGGGCGAGTCGCAGCAAGAGTTCGGATGGACGGCGTTTGCTATTGATAGACCCGGATCGCGAATGGGGCTGGCACGTAGTGAACCATGGCCTCTACCGTGAAAAAGCGAGGCTCTTGGCCAGAGACTCGGCCCGCACTGCATCCGGGGAGGACGCTGAGCGCAAGCGCAGAGAGCGCAGCAGTCCCCCGAAATCCCCCGAAAGCCCCCTCTCAAACGCAGACGCAAACTCAGACTCAGACAAGAGTAAGAACAAGAACGGCGGCGCTGGCGCGCCTTTGGTTCTGCACGAGAGTTTACCGAGGGACGGGTGGGAGGAATGGATTAAGCACCGCAGGGAGCGTCGGATGCCGATGAGCCATCGGGCGCTGCAAAAGCAGCTCGGAGAGCTCGCCAAGCACGATACCGAGACGCAGCGAGCGATGATCGACCAAGCCATTAACGCCGGCTGGCAGGGAATATTCCCGCCGAAGGGCAAGCAATCCAAGGCCGATCCACTCGCTAACTGGCAACCGCCGGCGGAGTAGCCATGTATTCGACTGATCGAGATGCGTTCAAATCGGTCCTTGGCAAACTCAGCCAGGTATTCACCAAAGAGGTCACACCGGAGCTAGTGACGACGTACTGGGAAGCGCTGAAGGATTTGCCAATCGGAACGATTCAACGCACGTCCGACTTGCACCTCAAGCACGGTAAGTTTTTTCCCAAACCAAAGGAGCTGAGACCGAAAGGCGAAGACACGCCGGTCGTAGTCACAGACGCTTCCTTTGAGTACTCACAACGCCGGGCACATATGAATCTTGAGGAGATGCGCGCACGCGACCCGGATAAGTTCTTGGCCGAAGTTCGCGCGAGGCTTAACGCGAGGATTCTTGCTACGGCACATCCGAGCATGCCGGAGTACGCCGAGGCTTACCGCACGGACCCACAGTTACGTCGAGCGGCTGGCTGGCTCAACTCAATGCCGAGGGAACCGTGAGCGCATATTCATGCTTTCACTGTCGACAGGCGAATAGGAATGGGAGCACGGTCTAGTGCGCCGAGCCGCAAAGGTTGACTCCGTTCAGCAGGAGATCGTAGAGGGCCTACGTCG
Organism: Candidatus Sulfotelmatobacter sp.; assembly: GCA_049279555.1. Classification (GTDB taxonomy): domain Bacteria; phylum Acidobacteriota; class Terriglobia; order Terriglobales; family Acidobacteriaceae; genus Sulfotelmatobacter. Next base: position 935 of record JBAPOI010000743.1, on the reverse strand, counting down.
GTGCGGGTATCGCGTAGAGATCATTCAGCGTCCCGTAGACCTTCTGGTGAAGGTGGGGAAGAACTACTGGCGACTTCTCGAAGTGAAGCGCTGCAAGCGCAAAGATCAGCCGAAGCAACAAACTTTCATTGCAGAGACAGGCGTTCCAGTTGTGGCTACCGTAGAACAGGCTTTGGAGGCATTAGTCTCATGAACCCGCGCAAACAAGCCTATCCCGGCGATCCTCACGCAAAGTGGTTCGACGCGATTGCCTATGCCTGGAAACTCTGTAATCCCCGAGTGCCTATGCCTCCCCAGCTAGGGCCTGATAGGGCGGGATTGTTGAGGAGGGGGATACCGTGACCGAACAAATCTGTATCGGATGGTTCTATTGGTTCCGCGAGAGAATCAAGGTACGGCTATCAGCTAAATGTCCAGCTTGCGGACTGCGGGCTTACTCTGTCGTGTGGTGTGCGTCTAAGAAAAGATGTCCATTGGGGAAGGATTGGTAATGACAGAACAAGAGTACGTAGGGGCAACAAATTTAGCGAGATTACGCGCGATTAAGGCTATTTTAGACGACTGCATGCCGAGTTGTAGTGCGGAGAAGAATGATAAGCAGGAAATCATGCGTTCTCTCATGAGATGGTTAAAGTTCCTTAACGGAGTCGTTAACATCGAGAAAGGAAGCGTTTGATATGAAAGAACCCCCAAACACCCGCACCCTTCGCAGACTCCGCGAACAGGTAGACCAGCTACAGAAGCTCATCGTAAGCCAGCATGAGGAGGATCGCGCATTCCTCGGATCTGTAGCACTTCACACAAGAGCTTTGGTGAAGCACGTAGAACGCCTGATAGCCGAAAAGCACGCGCTCGAGCGGGCCAATGAGACGCTGAAGCAGGTTCCACACCTGACTGGCTGGACGAAGGAGCAGGAAGCCAGTTTGATCATGGGG
>JBAPOI010000742.1:0-1835 GCA_049279555.1 Candidatus Sulfotelmatobacter sp. | reverse complement strand
CGCCAAGGCGCTCGATGCGGCGGCGAAGGAAATCCCCGGATTGATCGCGCGGCCTTGCGACATGGCGCGCCGCGCCGACATCGAGCGCATGGTGCCCGAAGCGGTGGGACGCCTGGGCGGGCTCGACGTGCTGATCAACAATGCCGGCATTTCGGGGATGACGCTGCCGGTCGTCGATTATCCGCCGGACGACTGGGACAAGGTGGTCGCAGTCAATCTCACCGCCATGTTCGACGTCACCAGGCTTGCGATCCCGCATCTCAAGCCTTCAAAAGCCGGCGTCATCATCAACATGTCATCGGTCGCCGGCCGCTTTGGGTTTGCGAACCGCAGCCCCTATGCCGCCACCAAATGGGCCGTGATCGGCTTCACCAAGACGCTGGCGATGGAGCGCGGCGAATGGGGCATCCGGGCGAACGCGATCGCGCCCGGCGCGGTCGAGGGCGATCGCATCGAGCGCGTCTTCGCCGGCCGCGCCCAGATCAGCGGCAGGACGATTGCGGAGGTGCGCGCGGCGGCGATGGCCGAGCAGTCGATCAAGGCGATGATCGACCCGAAGAACATCGCGGCGCTCGCGGTATACCTCGCCTCCGACGCCGCCAAGTCGATCAGCGGCCAGGTGCTGCCGATCGATAATGATCGGCAGCGGGCGTGATAGTTTCGAGTGCCTGGACTGGTAGCTGGATGAAGCGAAGCGAAATCCGGGGTCGCCCTCACGGGCTTCTCGGCCGCTCCCTGATTACGCTGCGCTCCATCCGGGCTACGCTTGCTGCGGGTCGGAGACGTCACCGCATGTGTGGCATAAGAGTTTAATTCCCATTGGAATCAAAGTGGCGTTGCCGCACATGGAGCAGAAATCACCAGTATAATGAACTTGGCGCGAAATTTTCCCTGCTTGCCCTTGACGCATTTTTGCTTGGAAGTCTTCGTTGCTCAGCCGAACGCGTTCCGCTGATCGTGCGTGTTCTGCTTCTTCGGCCAGCCGCTCGAAGCAAATTTCCGCTGCTTCTAGACTTACGAGAAACTCCGTTGATATTTCTTCGGCCGAAGTAAGGGTCGCAGCAACCTCGTCGTCGATAAGAAATGCTGATGCAAATACTTTAGCCTGGTGTTCGGCGGATTCCCACGGACTTGTGCGAGACAAATCGGTGGCGCCAACAGCGCCGGATTTACGAAACATAGTTTCGCCAAAGTGCATAACACCGTGGCCTAATTCGTGTGCTAATGTCATTCGAGCGCGGCCATCACCCCAAACAGCCTTTTGATGGACACTGCGTTTAACGGACACAGTAACTTCGTCTTTCGTGAACTCAGTTTTGCCGTCGTGGTTACCCATCTTGTCATCGTCTACGATACTGTAGACAAGTTTCTTGCGACCTCTTCTTGTCGGAATCCACCCCGACTGAAGGCATCGAATGATATTTACCGGACGGCGTTTGGCGGTTCCATACTCCTGCTTGGCACTGAAAGCTTCAGCGCGAGTCTGCTTGTTAGACCGTTTGGGTACGTAATAATCATCGGACATCGGTTACAAACCACCAGACTTGATGATCCAATTTCTTGTTCAGCTACATCCTGTCGTCGATCCGCACGTATCGCACTTAAGGCACGTGCCGTTCCTCACCAAAGTGAAATTCAAACACTCGCCACACATCTCGCCCTCATAGCCCTTCGCCTTCGCTTCGGCGCGGCGTTCGGCGGCGACGGCTTTGGGGTCGGCCTTGGTCCACTGCATCTGCTCGAGCGCTTGCGTCGGCGAGAGTTTTTGCTCGGGCTCGGCTTTGAGGGCGGTCGAGCCGGAGATTTCGCCGCGCGGGCTTGCGGAGGAGAGGGAT
>JBAPOI010000741.1:0-3083 GCA_049279555.1 Candidatus Sulfotelmatobacter sp. | reverse complement strand
TGGGACGCGCAAGGAGGATTCCAGGCCTTCCCAGTGGGAGACCTGGAGGCCCGTGCCGAGCCGCCGAAGAAGCGCGGACCCTACAAGCCACGTCAGCCGAAAGCCCATTGAAAAATCATGGAATCGATGGTAGGCACGCGTCATTGAAGCCGGGGCGGTTGCCACCGCTCCCGGCTTCATGCTGGAGTTGACTGGAGTTGATTAGCGCGGGCGGCTCACCAAACCGTCGTGGTCCCGATCGGGACAGTGAGCCTTAGGTGGTCTACCTGTTGCTGGTCATAGCGACCATGAAATGCTCCTCCTTAAGCTGGGACAAGATTACGGGTGGCGCTGCTAGCGGCAGCGTCATCCACCATTCTTCACAATTCCTTGACCTCCGGCTCAAAACGCGCCTAGCGTCTCACGCGGCGTGCCGTATCCATGGTGCGCTGCGGTAGCTATGGGGGTGAACGGCGCGCATGTCGGCAGCAACGCGGCTATCGGACTTTGCGCCCTACAACCACCGGCCCGGTGTTCCGTGGCATTGCGTTTACTCCAAGCCGCAGTCTGAAGTTCTCGCTGAAGTCCAGCTCCGCCAGCAGGGGTTCGTTGCCTGGTTTCCGATGGAATCGCGACGCCTGTCAGCCCGACAATCCAAGATTGCGCCGTTATTCCCGCGCTATGGCTTCGTGCAATTCGACCACGACGAAAAGTGGGGACCGATCGTCAATACCCGCGGCGTGACGGAGTTGCTGCGCTCGCCGTCCGGTAAGCCGCTCGATGTGCCCGATGGCGTTATGGTGGCGTTGATGGAGCAATGCGCGCCGAACGGTGTGATTTATCCGGCCGAACCGCGGGAGGTGCAGCGCGGCGACCAGGGTCGTGTGGTTGTCGGACCGTTCGCCAGCTTTGCTGGGATCTGCACCAGGACGAGCCGTGAGCGTGTGTGGCTGCTGCTGGCGATCTTCGGTAGCCGGGAGGTTGTGTTCGAGCGGGCCGCGGTGGAGTTGGTCGGATGAGCGTTGTATCACACAGTGAGATAGAGTGTCATGGCTAGAGGAAAAAAGACCGGCGGCGGTTCGCGTAAGGGCGTACCAAACAGAGCCAATCAAGATGTGCGTGCGCTTGCGCAAGAATATACGGTCGATGCCGTCAAGACGTTAGCGCAGGTGATGCTTAATAGTAAGGCGCAGCCCGCCGCCAGGGTGATTGCGGCCAATGCTTTACTCGATCGCGGCTACGGGAAGCCCACACAGCACATAGAAGCCAATGTCAGCATCTTCGACAAACTCTCCCTCGATGAGCAGCGCGCTCTTAGCGCAGCTCTCTCAACTCTCGCCGGAGACGCAGAGGGCTTTAGCGAAGGAGTTGAACCAACGCATCACTGAGACAGAGCGGGGGCGAAAGCTTTACGCGCTTTATCCCGACGATGGCCCACTCAGTCGTGACAAATACACGAAACACGTTGAGTTCTTCGCGGCTGGCTCCAAGCATAATGAGCGAGCATTTATCGGGGGCAATCGTACTGGAAAAAGTTTCTGCGTAGGATACGAAGGGACTTTACATTTGATCGGTTGGTATCCTCCATGGTGGCAGGGTCGCCGTTTCGATCGGCCTATTACTGCGTGGGCGGCAGGCGAAGATTCTAAGGCGGTCCGTGAATCCCTAGAGCCGACATTATTCGGGGGTTCGGAGTCGCGTGGAACCGGACTAATCCCGCGGGATATGCTTCAGCGTATAGCACCGCGCGGCGGTGTTCCAGATGCGATCGACTTTGCGGAAATCCGTCATCCAAAAGGAACGAGCCGCATTGTCGTCAAATCGTATGACCAGGGGCGCGAGAGTTTCCAGGCATCCCAGGTTGACGTGGTGATTCTTGACGAAGAGCCGCCATTGCAGATTTATACGGAGGCGTTGACGCGCACCCTCTCAACCATACCAGGACAGCCAAACGGGCTGGTGATGTGCGCTTTCACGCCGTTAAAGGGTATTAGCGAAACGGTGTTGCAGTTCCTGCCAGGTGGTGCATATCCGACCACAGAGGAATTGCGGCGCGCGGCGTGGGGTTGGTGATGTCCAAATACGTTGTGCAAGCAAGCTGGGACGGAACGCCGCATCTTTCGCCGGAAGCGCAGAATGAGCTGGCGTCAGCCTATCCTCCGCATGAACGTGATGCGCGTATGCGCGGCGTGCCCCAACTTGGGAGCGGCGCAATTTTCCCGGTTCCTGAGAGCGAGATTGTTATTGATCCGTTCGAGTTGCCTGCGCATTTCAAGTATTCCTACGGATTGGATGTTGGTTGGAACCGCACTGCGGCCGTGTGGAGCGCGCACGATACGGAAACCGATGTCGTTTATCTTTATTCGGAATACTATCGCGCGCAGGCCGAACCGCCGATTCACGCGACTTCAATCCGGTCTCGCGGCGAATGGATACCAGGGGTGATTGATCCTGCGGCGCGTGGCAGGACACAGGACGACGGCCTTCAGATGATCAAGCTATATGAGGCGCTAGGGCTACGAATCATTGCGGCTGACAATAGTGTGGAGACGGGCATCTACGAGATGTGGGTAAGACTGTCGAGTGGGCGGATGAAGGTGTTTTCTTACTTGCAGAACTGGCGTGCTGAGTATCGAATGTATCGGCGTGATGAAAAAGGTCGAGTGGTGAAGAGCAACGATCACTTGATGGACGCGACGCGCTATGATGTCATGTCTGGCCTCGCAGTAGCCCAGTTCAAACCGCCGTCGGACTGGCCGTTCAAGAAGCGTGAAAGCACGGCGTTGGGTGGTGGGCGGTACGACCCGTTTGCTGATTTAGGTGGGAGAGATAACGCTGCGCCAGCGTATAGACCGTTTGGAGGCCGTGGGTGAAACTAACCCGCGCCTCGATGGTAGCGAAGCACATAGCGCCGGACGAGCTGATGCGGTTTATTGGCACGTGTGTTGTGGTGGCGCATCCTGAGCGTGCGGAGCCGTTGGTATGCGACCTGGCGAAGCAGAGCAAGCGAGAGTTACGGCAGGCGTTGAACGCGTGGCGGAAGAAGGAGGCCGAGTGATGGGTTTTTTCGGTGGTGGCGGCGGGGGTGCCGCAACGCCTGCTCC
>JBAPOI010000740.1:0-1816 GCA_049279555.1 Candidatus Sulfotelmatobacter sp. | reverse complement strand
TACCTGGGGACAGAACCTTCAGCATCATCCCCATATCCATTACGTCGTACCTGCCGGCGGCCTCGCGCCCGACGACTCCAGATGGATCGCTTCGTCGAACCGCTTCTTCCTGCCCGTCGGCGCACTCAGCCGCGTATTCCGCGGCAAGTTCACCGCCGGACTTCGCCAACTCTTCCAGCAGCACAAGCTCCAGTTCCACGGCTCACTCCGGAGTCTGGCCGAGCCACGTTGCTTCCGCAGGTTTCTGCGACAGCTTTTCCAAGAGAACTGGGTCGTCTACGCCAAGCCGCCCTTCGGCGGTCCCGAACATGTTCTGCATTATCTCGCGCGCTATACCCATCGCGTCGCGATCTCCAACCATCGACTCGTCGCCTTTCAGAATGATCGAGTGTCGTTTCGCTGGAAGGACTAATGCCCACGGCGGCAAGCAGAAGATCATGACCGTTTCCGCCGATGAGTTTCTGCGCCGATTCCTGATCCACGTTCTGCCAAAGGGGCTGGTTCGCATTCGCCACTTCGGACTTTTCGCCAACTGCAAGCGCGGAGATGCGCTTGCACGCTGCCGCCTTCTACTCGGCGGAGCGACCTGCGCAAGCAATCCTGAGATCACTACGCAGTCTCGCTGTCCTCTCTGCGCCGGGCCCATGCTCGTCATCGAACGGCTGACCAGCAGCCAACTCTATTTCCGGTCGGGCCCGATGCTGCCCGCTCCACGGAGGTGCACCGTTGATAGCTCCTGAGAGATCCATGACGCGCCCGGTTTCCATCAACGTCTGCTTACTGTGTGTTCAGACATACCACGACCCCGTGCGCTCACTCGCCGACTTTGCCCCTCAGACGCCCTCCCACGGCCTCCCCGAAAGACGCTGTCCCAGCAACCAAAAGCGATTCGAGGCCTTTCCCTGCTACCCCCTGATCCTGCAACACCGCGCTCACACCAGCAAAACCAAATCCAAACCCCATAGATCTGACCGCGTCCGCCGCAAACGCTAGCGGCTCAGCACAAACGGCCCTATCGAAACTGCCCCGACCATGGAAATCTGCGCACACCCACGCGTCTCTAGTCGGGGCAGTCCCGATAGGGTTCTAACGTTTCCCGTTACTTATCGGACGCCCAAGACAACTTGGCCTGCGGAGTGAAGCCTTCTGGGACGTCAGTCCGCCGTTGCGGCGCTGTCGCTCTCGCGTGGGCCATCAGTTTCAGAAAACTCGAAGCCCTTTCAACATTAACCCTTGCGCCTTGAATGTTTCTGGAGCTTTTAGATAAAGTTCTTCGAAGTATGATCGGACGGCATCAACGGCCGCTATGAGTTCAGCCTTCGTTACTCGAGGTAGAGCCTCATCGGGAGGTGCGTGAACCACGGTATTTCTGAGTTCGTTCGATTTGAGAAGTTGTTCACCCCAAGCTGTTCCGATGTTGATGGTAACTTCCTGGCCGTCAACTCTCTTCGCGAGAACCGTTGGTACAGCAATGATTCTCTTCTTAAAACTCTGACGATCTTCCACAACTTCGACTTCGCCGTCTCGTCCGAGGCCCACCACATTTTCTTCGAGAAAGCTGCGTTCTGCCCCGTGGAAAGTGATTGATGGATCATGCAGGTGCCCCTGCGAGACAATCGAAAGCTGAGCATTCACTCCTGCGAACAACAGAACGAGCGCCACTCTCGTTAAAGGGCTGCCCTCTGAATCGCCCTCGGTTCCGCTTTCTAGCGCGAACTTGCAGAGCATACTCATGTTCATCCATTCGTCGACCAGAACTTCTCGGATTCCGACCGAGGTCATTGTGACGAACTTTGTTTTTGGAACCCGCTTCTCA
>JBAPOI010000739.1:0-2229 GCA_049279555.1 Candidatus Sulfotelmatobacter sp. | reverse complement strand
CGCTGTATAGATGTCGAGAAGGTTCATCATATTTGCATGTGCGCCTCCTCGCTGTACGGTGGTTCGAACACAGCAACGGGTGACTCGGTTCGCATGCCACGGCAAAGCGATATCCCGAGGAGATAAGGTTCGATCAATCGGCCAAGGCAAATGAGGTTGGCGAAGCCGGGTCCCTGAACAAGACCTGCCAATGCCGGCAGATAATGTGGGGCGTAAAACCGCGCAATGCTAACGTCGCGTCTAGGCCTCCAATAACTGAAAGCTCGTCATTCAAGCAATGCCTATGTGCTTCTCAACAGAGCCTGCGAAATCGTCGCCAAGCAGACTCAGAAATCCCGCAATAGGGCATCTACCCGTGCAGTTTGCGGTGATATCGAGATCCTGACGAATGATCTCGCCCGATTGGTCGATCACTTCTCTCGCGAGACCTTACGCACCAACCTGGATGTAGCGAACCCTGCCGACTATGAAAGACAGACGACGGTGACGGGATAGTTTCGTCAGCGCGCCGGGAGACATAACACCTCGATCCGTTCGGCGGATGAACTTTTGCGCATAGGCGCCTTTTGGGAGAATTAGAACGCATAGGCTGCCTCTTGGGAGTACTAAAAGAAGTGGAGTCTGAAGGGGGTGTTGTGGTAGGCCGGCTGGCAAGCTGCCGCCACAAACCATCTAGAAGACTTTCGTATTCGCCAGATGGCTGGCTTAAGACCAGCAAAACTCATCGTAGCCGAGACACACAGTTGTGTCAACTAGCAAGGCAGACAGGTGGTGTCTTAAACACTGCGATGGTGGAACTTCCTGGCCCGGTGTGACGCCACTTCAGTTCCAATTCCGTAACAACAATCCGCCGATTCGTTATTTGTGTCCAGATTCGCATATGATTCTGCACACTGAGCAACTATCCGGTTCCGGCAAGATAGGGATGGTTTGTACGCCAGATCGGCGAGCGGAAGGGTGGGGTCGTTCCAGGCTTCACCTCCGAGGGGGCTCCAGTCGCCGACCTCCGTAGGGAAATAACTGCGTCTTCTAGGAACGCGCTAGATCGGGTCAGAGTGTGCGCTTGCGTTCATGACGACCTGGAGTTCGTGTGCGCCTGCGCGCGTGTTTCACGTAAACTCTCGGAGGTCAACATGAGTTCTGCTAATGACCCGACCAGAAACTCCAAGGAAGGTCCTCTTCTTCTTCTTCGGCAAGGCAAAACAAGTTCTTCCGAACAAGGTCTGCAAGAAGTGGGCGACAGCCGCAGCAAGAAGAAGCCTACAGGCCACGCGGGAACCTCACACCAAGCCGACGTCAACCTCGAAGATTCCGGAAATGACAAGATAACCAATCCTCTTATAGACCCTGTGGTACTGAGACGTCTGAACTATTACTCACGGCTGAAAAGGCTTGTGGCTTACATGAGCATGCACCCAAAGAAACGAATCAGCCTAAACTTGGCTGCGACCGTAGCTTGCATGGGGAGAACTGCGTTCTCTAGGTTTTTCAAGCGAAGTGTGGGGATCACTTTTCGTGAATTCGTTCAGCAATGGCGCACCGGGATGGCTGTGCAACTTATGCTGGAGTCGGATCGCGGTCTTTATGACGTGGCGTGCGAGGTGGGCTTCCACAACTTGACCGCTTTTGAGCGGACTTTCAAGAAGGTTACGTCTTTCACTCCTTCAGAATATCGTCGTCGGCTCCTAGCGGAAATGCAAGTCCAAGTGACGCGCACGAACTGAGATAGCAAATAATAACCTGCGACGACATCTGGCTAACATTCGACTAACAGTTTGATAAGCGACTGCATTAGAGTACTCATCCACTCGTGAATAAGTGGTGGAATCCGAGACCATAAAGAGCGTGGTTACGGTTGCTGCCTTATTATCTCGGAGTTGTTCGCATTTGGCTCAGTGAAAAAGCGACAATGCAATTAGGCGGCGGCAGCCTGCCTACACTCTGACCCATCGTACCTTGCAGGTACACCTATCCAATATTTTCAACCGACATAGAACTTCTTGTTAGCAGTCACGCCACACTGCTGTCGTCTGCTAGTCAGGTGCAGAGTGGATCTATTCAAAGTCGGTGTTCTTGGTATGCGCGGCAGACAATGGGGAACTGGAGGTGTAGGTTGAGCGAAGCGACCACGACATCGAACGAGGTGGCAATCGCAACAATTGTTGACGTGTTGCGGTTGAGGGCGGAGACCCAAAGAGACGAGATTGCTTATCGGTTCCTGGCCGATGG
>JBAPOI010000738.1:0-1937 GCA_049279555.1 Candidatus Sulfotelmatobacter sp. | reverse complement strand
CCGTTACCGCAGCGCCGGGGCAGGATGTAAGCGGCGACGGGATTTTCAACGGCGTGGACCTGGGCACAACCGACTTCGGCACGACGCAGGCCAACGGCATCTTCATGCTGCGGGGCGTGATGGCGCCGGACGCGGTGGGGTCATGGCTGCAGATCTGGTACGTCGACGGCGAGATTGTACAGACGTTCAGTTTCATCGTGGGGCCGGGGAGCTGAAGGAGCCGGCTTGAAAATACCACCGCCGTAAACAGGAGCAACAGAACAGAGGCCTCTACCATGCAACCGAAGGTCACCAACGTAAGAGAGCAGAATTCACTGGGCGCGAACGGCAAAATCACCAAGGTGATCGTGCTGACTTACACCGTGGGCGCCTACGGCCCATTCACGCTCACCACAAACGCGCAGGAACTCAGCTCAGGAGCGGCCACGGCCGCGATGCAGAACTTCGCGAATACGCTCGCCACGCTGCCGGCTGCTACTTAAGCCCAGGGGATCTGTGCCCATTTCACAAGCTCAGTATCCGGTTTTCTTTGCTGCCGTGACAGCCGATTCGACGACGGCAGCGGATAACTTCCTCTCGTTGAATGCGACCGGGCAGGGTTTTACTCCCCAGGGGATCATCTACCTCAATCAGTACAACCGCGATCTCGCGCTGCTCGGCAACCCGTCGTTTTTGCCAGGTGGCACCTATGTGGTGCCCGCGATATTCGCGAATCTCGGGTTGCCGCTGATAGCTCTGCCGTCCGGCACGCCAATCCCACCGCTCTCCGCTGATCTGTTGAGTCAGCTCTCGGTTGGAGGAGGAATGGCGCCTGGAGTGGCAGCAAACCCGCCGACACCAACCACTCCATCCACTTCCCCCGCAACACCCAAAGATCTCGGATCCGGTGGTACGGGCAGCTACTGCGACGATTTCCCCGACGATCCGCTGTGCACTCTGTTTAACACGCAACAGGATCCCGGCAATCAGCCGATAGTGGTTGGCCCCACCTCTGTGGTCATCGATGTCACGCAGGGCATCTCCGCGACCGACGTGGACGGCATCGTGAATGGCGCCCTGGGTGACCTGTGGGACGCCGTGGTGGGCGCCGTCGACGCGGTGATAGCCGAAGCGGTGGGCGCAATCCAGAACGCGCTCACAGCCCTCGGGAACGCGCTTAAGGCCGCTTACGCGATCTTGTCGAGGCTGGCAGGCTTCATCCTCAACATGCTCAAGTCGCTGTGGCAGGACGTGGTGAAGGGCATCGTCGCGGTGCTGCAGGACATCAAGCAGCTGCTCGACGATCTGTACAAAGACGTGCTGGCGCCGATCGTGAACGGCATCGGCAATATCCGCCAGGCGCTGCTCGACGTGTACCAGCGTTTCATCCGGCCGATGCTGATCGTGCTGCAGGATCTGCGGAAGCTGCTGGCGATCCTCTCGCTCTTCCACGTATCGTTCGCCCAGAAGCTCGATGCGAAGCTGACCCAGCTGGAGGCGAAGATCACGCAGCCGCTTTTCTACCTGCTGTCGTTCGTGAACGGCGTGGCGAACTGGATCAACCTGATCATCACCGCGGGCTATCTGCTGCAAAAGAGCGTGTTTCTCAATTCGCTGCAGGCCTACATCGGTGAATCGCTGCACCTGCAGATCAACGCCATGAATCCACCGCCGGATCCTGCCAGGGTTGCTGCCACTCTCGCGGCGAACACGCCACCCACGGCCGCGCAGTCGGCCGCTGACTTCTCACAGTTCATAAGCAGCGACACCGGCCCCGTGGCTGCCGCGATCGCGGTGCAGATCCCGCTGTTCGATCAATACCTTTCGCAAGGGGTTTCGTAGTGGGCGATTTCTTCGCGCCGCCGCCCGGTTATCCGGACGTCCCTCCGGCGCCTGCTGCGCCGCCGCCGAATTTCGAGGATCTCGGAAAGAACCTCGGGATAGGACTGTCAGCGACG
>JBAPOI010000737.1:0-2434 GCA_049279555.1 Candidatus Sulfotelmatobacter sp. | reverse complement strand
GGACAAATGTCGTGTCGTACGCAATCGTGGTCGTGCGAGCCACGGAACTACCGACCCCTTCATTGATCGTTGTGGCGTCGCCGTGATTGTTGTTCCCGTAGGTGGTTTGATTGCCGTTCCAGTCAGTCTCGCCGCTTAAGTAGCCGTTCGAGTCGTAACTGAACGTCTCGGTCGCCGCCGGCGTGGTGCTTGTTGCGGCGCGCGAGATATTGGTAATCTTGAAATCATTCTGAAGATAAGCCAGTGTATAGGTACTGGTCACGCCGAGCGCATTCGTCACCGTGCGCGTATTGCCAATGTCGTCATAGGTGGCTGTCGTCAGATTCGCCGCGCTGCCCATTTGGCTGGTGAGTCCGCGTCCCAGGCCATCGTAGGTCCAGCTTCTGTAAGTCGCTCCATTTTCATCCTGAACGCTCGTCAAAGCGTAGGGCTGATTGGAATTTTGGTAGAGATAATGCTGGCTGGTAACAGGGCTCGTCGAATAGGATACGGAGGCGAGCTGATCATTGGTGTAGTAGATGCTGTTGTATCCATACGTCAGGACCAGGCCATCCGGGGTCGTAACAGTGGAGACTGTGCCATTGGAATATGTGAATGCGAGTTGGCGAGCATAAGAATCTGTCACGGTCGTGAGCTGGTTGTAAGGATTGTAGGTCATCGTCTGCGTATACCCGTTACGCAGCATAATGCTCTGGAGAAGACCAAACGTGCCGTCATAAACTTCCGTCGTATCGTTGTGGTCTGTCAGGGTCCAGCTTGTTCCTGATGGGGTTAGCGTGTAATCGACATCGCTATCGCAAATCCAGCCCCCTCCATTGTTGTAAAAGTTGAGCTCTTGTCCGTCCGGGCGCTCTGCAGTGATCAGAGTACTGGAAATAAACTGTAGAAAGCGGTCGTAGTTGGAGCGCCAATTCGAGCCAAGTTCCGAGGCAAGTGTTGAGGCTACCGAAAGGCTGTTGTAATAGCGAATATAGCTCAGCTTGTTCTGGCCGGTAGTTTCGTGGTCGTTGACTTCTTCAAATACGTCTCCTGAAGAGACATTGATGGGATCGCCAACGCCGTCACATCCGGGAGTATCGCAGGGATTACCTATGTTTTTCGATAAATTGTTGAGTATCTGCACGGGAAATGCAGCCGAATTGCTGGAACCGGTGCACTCAGGGTCGGAGGTTGCCTTCGAGCGGAGGTTCCCGCGGCCGATGGGACGCAAAACGCTCGTGTGACCCACAACGACGCACGCGGTTTCGGTGGGAACCGTGCTCGGAATCACCACGGTGGCATCAATCTCCGAGTCGCTGACGACATTTACCTGAGAAAACGAGACGGTTCCGGTGTTTTCGGTCACCCATGAGGCGGCCGTCGTGCATCCAGGCGTGCCATCTCCATTGAAGCCCCTCCCGGTGATGGTAACGTTGATGCTAAGTCCGGCGTACCAATTGCTGGGGTCAACAGAAGTGATGGTTGGCGGAGTGGCGCACGTAACCTGGCCATGGCAGTCCGACGCAGAAACGATGAAGACCACGATGATAATTGTGAAAAGAGCGGCGAGAAGCTTTCTTCCTCTCAGAGGCAAATTGCGCACTGAGGTTGTCCTTTCGAAATTTTCGAGGTTCATACTATATTCTCCGTTGCATGACGCTAGTTTCGGAACTGAATCCAACCGAGCGGCTGCGGCAACACACGCGCAAGAGTGAAACTCACAACCGCTTCTTCGAAAGCCTTGGTGCGCTGCTCGCCACAATGATGCGTGTCTTGGCGGAGGTGCAGTCGCATCCGCAGCAGATTTATTCCTACCTGGCCCCTCTTGCGGACCATGGAAGATTTCCTCGTCAAGCATTTTTGTTGGTGCCTGGCCTCACTTGCGCTCTGATGCAATCTGAAGCCCCGTTTCAATATTTGGTTATCATTGCAATCCTGATTGCGTCGCCGAAATCGCGCAGCCGCCGGTTCCTCCGGAAGTTGCGCATGTCTGGTTGTAGAGCGTCGACAAGTAGACATTCGACGAAAGATCGACAATAACTCCACTTGGGCCGCCAGCCTCGGGCAGTGTTCCATTCGGGGTTGCGCTGTTTGCGATTACACCGCTCGCCGGGGCAGTGAAGCTCATGATGCAGCCAACGCTTTCGCCCTGATTCGTACAGGGATTCGTTGTGAAATTGGCGCCGAATGCAAGCACGCCCGCGAAAAGGTAGTCCGTCCCCGCACTGGAACTACACGGGGAACCGTCCCCGGCGTTGCAGAATTCGGTCAGTGGAAGACCGGCGGCATAGTAACCATTGGTGTAGTTTGTGGCAAGTTCGGGGCCGGCCGTTGCACTGCCCGAAGACATCGAACCGTTGTTGATGGTGATAGCGTAAAGGGTGTTGTTCTGAGGCCCTGTGCCCCCGACAACATAAAGGTGGCCGCTGGGTGGATCACTCGACAGGTAGTATTG
>JBAPOI010000736.1:0-1788 GCA_049279555.1 Candidatus Sulfotelmatobacter sp. | reverse complement strand
TTTAACCGCTTCTCGATGCGGCGCTTGCCCGCCACTAGCCGTCGTCGTATGCTCGTCTTCACTTGAAATCCCTCCGTGACTGTGATGCTTCGAGTTTAACCACTCATGAAACACCGCAGAAACGCTGAGGGATTTCGAGTTTTTTCAACTCGTCACTGCAAACCGCCCGCCAGGGTTCGCTTGCGTAAGGTTTAGTCTCGCATGTTTTGTCGGACGTATCATCATTCCACCGTTTAGAGACGGCTTACCGTTTGTCTCTAAACCCATCCGTTTGTTGGCATAGGCACAGCGTTTCGGAAAATCATCTCCGCGATGGGTTTGACACGGGTCGGTCGTTCCCGCCGAAGAAACGCTCCATCAAACCAACGCTTTATGAGAGGTCCGGCCAGCGCAGAGTATGTAGTGATGCTATAACCGCCCCGCGCCAGGAAGGTCCTGGTTCGAGGGTTACGATAACGTTTCGCAGACGGTTTCGTAGTACCCCCAAACCAGGAGACCTATCATGTGGCACGTGGGCATCGACTTACATCGGCTGAGTGTGGTGATCGCGGCGGTGGACGATGAAGGCAACGCATTTGGAGCTCGGCGGATTGACTGTCAGGATCGGCCAGCGATCCTGGAGACGATGCGTTCGCTCCAACCGTTTCGCGCAGTGATCGAGGCGACCGGCACGTACTGTTGGCTGTATGATCTACTAACACCACTGGGGACCGTGCTATTGGCCCATCCTTTGCGTCTACGGGCCATGGTACAACGCCGCAGCAAGACCGACAAACTGGACAGTCAACTCCTGGCCAACTTGCT
Source organism: Candidatus Sulfotelmatobacter sp. (assembly GCA_049279555.1). Classification (GTDB taxonomy): domain Bacteria; phylum Acidobacteriota; class Terriglobia; order Terriglobales; family Acidobacteriaceae; genus Sulfotelmatobacter. The sequence continues at coordinate 984 of JBAPOI010000736.1, read as the reverse complement.
GCGGATCAATCAAATTCCACTGGCCTATATTCCCCCGGAGCACTACCAACAACTGCGTGACGTCACGCGGCATCGCGCCCGTCTTTCACGTCAAGCCTCCGCCGCCAAGACGCAGCTGCGAAGTCTGTTAGCTCGACATAACCTGGTCGCTCCTTATAAATCCGTGTGCGGTGTACGCGGTTGCCGTTGGCTTGCAAAGCAAGATTTCGGCGCCATGGACAATTTAGTCCGTGATGAATTACTGCTGCGGCTGGAGCATTATCGTCGTCAGCTGGCCATCATTGACGCACGCTTGGAGGAATTGCGCGGTCAGGTTCCCCAGGTTGAAGCCTTGCTGGACATCCACGGGGTCGGACTGTACACGGCACTGCTGGTGATTGGAGAGCTCGGAGAAGTGGAGCGATTCCGGACCGCCCGGCAGGTCGGCAGTTATGCCGGATTGACTCCGCGTGTTCGCCAGTCAGGAGAGCACTGCTATCGAGGTGCAATTACGCGCGAAGGATCCCCCTGGCTGCGTTGGATTCTCGTGGAAGCGGCAATCCAAGCCATTCGGAAGGATCCCGCACTGAAAAACTTTTACCAGCGAATCCGCAAACGCTCGGGAGCGAAGAAAGCCCGTGTTGCGGTGGCGCGCAAGTTGGCGGAAATCTGTTGGAAACGGCTGATCGGTTGGAGTGGCCGCCCCGCGATCTCCGTCGCCTGATCGAGATCGGCAGGAATGCGCATCCTGCGGTGAGTGCGACCCGTTGTTAGGACTAGCGCGCGATGATCGGCGCTGCGGTAGTGATTGGGTGCTCCACCGACTTGAAAAGCATAATGTGCGACGGCCGACCAGCCGCACGGCACGAATGGGTGACTATACTTATGCGCATTTTGCAAAGTTGGTCCACGATCACCAACCAATCATTGGCAATGGATAGGATCGGCGGCCGCCGCCGAGCAGGGCCCTCATTGCCGGCCCTGCACCCCGGCTAGCCTCCCTCC
>JBAPOI010000735.1:0-22664 GCA_049279555.1 Candidatus Sulfotelmatobacter sp. | reverse complement strand
CCTTGACCCAAACCCGTAAGTCCTTGATGTCTTCCATCTCCACACCGACCGTTTTGCTAGAAGCTAGTAGCTAGAAGCTGTTTTCTAAAAGCTTTTCACAAAATTCTTGCCCGGCATCTGTCGCACTTTGCCGGTCAGCTCCAGTTCGAACAACGCCGCGAAAATCTCCGAAGAGGACATTTCGTTTTCCAATCGTTCCACCAGTTCGTCGATGTGCGTGGCTTCGTCAGCCTTCAACAGGCTCAAGATTCGCTTCTCGTGAGGAGGAAGGCCTTCGTCCGGGAATAGAGATGCCGACAAGTCGCCGCCGGATTCAGGCGAGGGCGCTGGAGTCAACCTAAGCTTTACTTCCGGCGGAAGATCTTCCCACACATCTTCCCACGTCGCGACCAGCTTCGCGCCCTGTTTGATCAGCGTGTTCGGCCCCCAGGAATTCTTGTTCGTGACATTGCCCGGGACGGCGAAAACGTCACGATTCTGTTCCAGCGCGCATCGCGCCGTGATGCGCGTTCCAGAATATTCCGCAGCCTCGAGAACGATAACCCCGACCGACATCCCACTTATAATGCGGTTGCGAATTGGAAAATTTTGCGGAAAGGAAGCGGTGCCGAGAGGAAACTCGGAAATAAGCGCACCACCCAGCGCGAGAATCTGCTCCGACAAGCGCGAATTTTCCTTGGGATAAATTACGTCGACCCCCGTGCCAAACACTGCGATGGTCTTGCCTTTTGCTGAAATCGCTCCACGATGGCTGGCCGTATCGACTCCGCGGGCCATTCCGCTGATAATCACCAATCCTTGTGCCGCAAGATCGCATCCCAGGCGCTCAGCCATCCCCGAGCCGTACGGCGTGGGATGCCGCGTCCCCACCATGGCAATTCCCGGCTGGATCAACACTTCGGGATTACCGCGGACATAGAGCACCAGGGGCGGATCGTAGATTTCTTTGAGCCGCGGCGGGTAACAGTGGTCCTCCTGCGAAAGGACGATCACTCCCGCCTCGGCGGCGCGGGCGATCTCTTCCCGAGCCATCTCCGCCGATTTTCCAGTGGCAATCGACTGCGCCGAAACTGCCTGAATCCCCGTCCCTTCCAGTTCCGTGAGCGAGGCGTGAAATACCGCCTCCACACCGCCGAAATGTTCCACCAATTTCCGCGCCTTGGTCGGTCCCAGGCCTTGTGTCAGCGAAATGGCAAGCCACTCAAGAATGTGAGTTGCGGGTGCAGCCGTTACATTGAGCAAGTGCTCTCCAGTCTTTTAGCTGAACTTCATCTGGGCTGGGCGGACTGTAGTCACTCCGGGAATGCGGTGTCAAGGAAAGCCGTCACACAAAGCCTGTCAAAATCAGGTCTGTTAAAATCAAAACAGGAATGAGACGTCTGCGCATCTCTGCGATCTCCTACCTCAACACTGCTCCCCTGATGTGGGATTTCGTGCACGGCAATGCCGGTCACGACTTCGACATTTCTTACACTCTGCCCTCGGCCTGCGCCCGCGCGCTCGAAGCCGGAACCGCCGATATTGGAATCATCCCCGCTGCGGCCTACGCGCAAATTCCGGGTCTATTGGTTTTGCCAGACGTCGCGATTGCCTCGCGCCAACCGGTGCGTTCCATCCTGCTGGTGAGTAAAGTTCCGGTTGAGAAAATTAGATCCGTCGCGCTGGACACGTCGTCCATGACATCGGTCGCGCTGACCAAGGTTCTGTTCGAAAAATGGCTGGGCGGCGGCAGAATGTTTACCGCGATGCCACCGGATATCGACGAGATGCTCGTCCACCACGACGCTGGATTGCTGATCGGAGATCCAGCTTTGCAGATCGATCGCTCGCAATATTTCACCCTCGATTTGGCCGAGGAATGGATACGCTACACCGGCAAACCTTTTGTATTTGCTTTCTGGGCAGTGCGCCAGGAAGCAGCGCAGCACACACAATGTGGGGACAGCCGCCCCCGGCTGTCCGCGTCGCGAAGCGACGCTCGGGTAACCGAGAAAGACCTCGCGCAAGTATTTAAGTGTTCGCGCGACCACGGACTTGAACCCGAAAATCTTGATTACATCTGCAGCGAGTGGGCACCTCGGTTGAGTCTCACCCAGTCCGACGTGCGCTCTTACCTTACCGAAAATATTTATTACCACCTGGACGCCTCCTGCCGCGAAGGCTTGCAATTGTTTTATCGCTACGCGTCCGAGATTGGAGTGTTGCCGGCTGCGCCCGAACTGTGTTTCCTGCGCGCGGCGAACGCCGCGCTGGTCTAGCGCAATTGCGCCGCGCGATTCCGTTTGGCGCAATTCTCAACCGTTCCTGTAAACTCGCTCAAACCTGAATGCTTCTCCATCTGCATCCCTTGGCCGCGGTTCCCATCTGGCATCGCCTTCGGCGGCTCGGTGGACCGGGTCTCGTTCTGCTGGGCATTGCCGATAATTCTGTAATCCCGCTCACCGGCAGCATGGATGTGTTAACCATCTGGCTCGCCGCGCGTCACCGCGAGCCGTGGCCCTATTACGCCTTCATGGCTACATTGGGCGCCGTCCTCGGTGGGTACATTACTTATGCAGTGGCCCGCAAAGGCGGCAAAGAAGCGATGGAGCGCAAGCTCTCGAAAAGGAGAGCAAAGCAGGTTTCTAAGGCGTTCGAACGCTGGGGGTTTTTCGCAGTGACGATCCCTGCTCTGATGCCTCCGCCGTTTCCGTTCCTTCCTTTTCTACTGGCGGCAGGGGCAATGCAATACTCTCCCAAGAAATTTCTGGGAGCCCTGACAATTGGCCGCGTCGTGCGCTACTCGATCGGAGCATATTTAGGATTTCACTACGGCAGGCATATCCTGCGCTTCTTCAACCAGTACTACAAACCGGCGATGGCGATTCTGATCGGACTAGCTGTCATCGGTGCGGTCGTATCGGTTGTCCAATATCTTCGGATGAAGAAAAGGTAATTCTCGCCATGCCGATTTCTGGTTCGAGGTTGGACCAACCTTTGCTCGTCCGCTAGAATTAAGCAGGCCATGTCTCTGACTAAGCAACGAGCCCTCGAGATGTTCCACTCCGACGACCTCATCGGCATCGGCATGGAAGCCGACGCCGTACGCCGCAGGCTTCACCCCGAAGGCACTGTTACCTACATCATCGACCGCAACATTAATTACACAAACTTCTGCACCGAGTACTGCACGTTCTGCGCCTTCTATCGTCCGCTGAAAGGCCCTGCTGCGAAAGAAGGCTACATCCTCGAGTTCGACACCATTTACGAAAAAATTCGCGAGACCGTCGAACTCGGCGGCACCGGCGTGCTGATGCAAGGTGGCCTGCATCCCGACCTAAAGATCGACTGGCACGAGAAAATGCTGCGCGGCATCAAGGAGCGCTTTCCGCAAGTTCACCTTCATTGCTACTCTGCTTCTGAAATCATTGCCATTGCCGAGTACAGCGAGCTCAGCATCCGAGACACCATTCTTCGTCTGCGCGATGCCGGACTCGATTCCATCCCCGGCGGCGGCGCAGAAATTCTCGACGACGAAGTCCGCTACAAAATCGCCCGCCTCAAATGCCTAACCGACGATTGGATCAACGTCCACCGCACCGCCCACCAGATCGGCATGAGAACCACCGCCACCATGATGTTCGGCGTCGGCGAGGACTACAAACACCGCATCAATCATCTTCAAGCTCTCTACGACCTGCAGGAAGAAACCGGTGGCTTCACCGCATTCATCCCGTGGAGCTTTCAGCCGCAAAACACCGCCCTCGGCGGCCGCCACTGGGATGAAGCTACCGCCGTCGAATACCTCAAAGTCCTCGCCATCTCGCGCCTCTATCTCTCGAACTTCCTCAACGTGCAATCGAGCTGGGTGACGCAAGGCCTGAAAGTCTGCCAGATGGGCCTGCGCTTCGGCGGCAACGATGTCGGTTCGGTGATGCTGGAAGAAAACGTAGTGCGAGCCGCAGGCGTGACGAACTGCACCACAGAAGAAGAGTTGCGCCGCATAATCCGCGATGCGGGATTCAGACCTGCGCAGAGGGATACGCTATACCGGCAGTATTTCCTCAATTAGGAACGCGGCTAGTTTTGACCAAAAACGGTTGAGCCGACTCTCATGATCCTTCCCGCTGTAAGCGTAGACCTTCCAACATCAGACGATGTCATGTCTCTCGCGCGGTATTTCGGGGCGACCGGTGATCGAGAGTCTAAGGTCTGGATGTTCCGGGCTGACGTGCCTTCAAGGTTCTATAGCGGCCCATTCACCGCGGGCTTTGACGAGTTCCAGATCAACGTCATCGATCTTTTTCGTGGGCGACACCCCCTTCTAATCAATTACGAGTCGCTAGCGGGCGAGATAACGATGCCATTTCGCCCTACGGCAATACTTGATTCCAATGTCGTGTCATATCTGAATCAGTATGTGCGGTCGGAGCCCTCGCTTACCGGCCGAAGGCGCGAAACAGTGAGAGACCTGATACGGTTCTTTATCCATAGCCAGCTTGATTACAACCCTTTCTTCTACTACATCGAAGGCGCATCGCACATCGATCGTTCGTCGCTTCTACCCTTTGCAAGCTCGTTCTCGGAATCGATACTCCGGCTGCACACAATGGACACATCTCACTTTCTCGCGACCGAAGAGATTAAGGTCGATGAAAGAGTCCTTGAACTCTACACCAGTAAGTACGGACGAGGCAGCTTCGCCGAACTGGCCGCAGAGTACGCAAACGCAATGATTCATCCAGTGGACTTCGAATTGGAATGGAGAAGCAAAATCTCCTACGCCACTCTGCTAAAGGTTGCGCTTATCCACCGAACCTCCAATAGCGGCATTGCCAAGAAGCACGAAGAACTCAGGGGGTTCATGGAGAATATGTTCAACATAGCGCTCGGAGTCGAGCGAATGCTTGCGCTACCCTATTTTGCGGGGAAATTCCAGGATTTCATCCCGGTTCAGAGAGGCGCAAACCCAGACCGCGCGCTTCAACGAGTTCGCGCCGCCTCGTGGGATCTTTTACTAATTAACCTCCCTGCCTTGCTTCTGGTGTCTGGGCCGACTGACAGCGTCACGCTTGGTTTTCCGTGCACGAGTGACAGGGCATTATTGTCAATTGCCCGGGCCTGCTCTGTTGAGGCCGTAATGGCGTGGGCGCCTAGAGCGGACCGGGCTATGCCGGTGATGGGCTATGACTTTTCTGCTATCAGGGAAGAAATTGGGGAGGAAGCCGCCGACAAAATTATGGAATCTGATCGCGAGTGGCAGAACGCTAGGCGACAACGAAACCTTCACTCCGAAAAACATATTTCCTTCGAGTCTCTAGAGGAGGTAATTAACGATCTTGAGCAACAGACTGTCGCTTACTGCAAGAGCTAATTTCATTGCCAAGAGGAAAAGACGGCTGAAAGAACCGTAGAGTGCAAGTTCGCCATAGTCCCAAAATGCAAACGGCCGCGGAAATCCCGAGGCCGGTCACGAGAGCCGGTAGTCGGAACCCTGTCAAGGTCACTCTTAATTATTCAGATGGCGCAGCCGGAAATTAATTTACTCTAAGGAAACAAGCTTGTAGCCTGACAGTGCGTCGGCTACGATTAGCTGAGGAAATGCAATGCCCCTAGACTGGTCAAACTGCCCCGCAGTCGAAAGCGTCCCCGGCAAACTCAGCGGCGCATGGGTATTCCGCGGCACGCGCATTCCCGCCTCTGCCGTTTTCGAGAATCTGGAAGATGGCCTCACGATTGACGAAATCGTGCAGATGTTCGACGGACTCACGTGCGAGCAAGTAGTGAATGTCTTGGATTTCGCTGCTCAAAGCTTGGAAGTCCCCGCTCCGGCGCGCTGATGCGAATCCTATTCGATCAGGGAACGCCAGTCCCGCTTCGCAAATTCCTTTCAGGTTACGCCGTAAGAACAGCGTATCAGGAAGGATGGAGCACCCTTCTCAACGGAGATTTGCTGCGCGTTGCCGAGGAAGCTGGCTTCGACCTTCTAATGACAGCGGATAAGAATCTCGCTTATCAACAAAACCTCGCAGGCCGCAAAATAGCGATTGTTGCGTTAGGCAGGAACAGGTGGAGTCTGATTGAACCGGAGCTCGACCGAATCGTTGACGCGGTGAACCGCGCTAAACCGGGGAGTTACACTCTCGTGGAAATACCCGACCGGCCGGCAACCAAGACCTAGCAGGCTGCTAAAAAACTAATCTTTGCGGGCCGAAAGCAAACCACAGGCGCTAAAGCGCGGCTGATTTTGAAGGCCTTAACGGCACGACTGAAGTCGTGCCCTTCCCAAAACCTCCCCAAACAGAGTTTTTCAGCAGCCTGTGGGGAATGTAAGGGATAGTCCCCGCTTCCCGGCACCGTTCAGCGTGATTGCGCATCGCTATTAGTCTTGAGATATCTACCTGCAAACTCCAGGAAAGTCAGCCAGTTCGGCCCGGTCGTATGTCCGCCACTATGCTGCCGGAAGGCGATGTCGCCATCGATCAGCGCGGTTTCCATGGGCGGGAATTCGGTGGTACCCAAATCTTTCTTGCCGAGAAGTTTGTAAACCGGTCCGGCGCCTACTGCGCCCAGGAACATGCCTTTCGCGTCCACCCAGCCGCCTTCTACCTCTTGCGAGCCACTGCTGATAAACACGGGCCGTGGCGCGCACAGCGCGATTAGTTCGTGTGCGTCAACCGGAAGGTCGGTCACAGAGAGTGGTCCGGCGTACTTCAGAAAGTTGCCGGCCATCCAATGATATTCGGCGGTGGATGCGATGTTTTCCACCTGCTCTCCAAAGTTGCGGCGCAGAATCTTCGCGCCACCGGCTCCCGACGATCCCACAAACGCAATCGCCAGCCGTGGTTCGTAGGCCATCGCCACCAGTGCCGCTTTTCCGTAGCGCGATAGGCCTTCGATGCCCCACCTGCTTTGCGTCTACCGATTTGTCCGTCTCGAAATAATCCAGGGCGCGGCTTGCGCCCCAGGCCCATGCGCGGAGCGCGCCCCAATCGTCCAGCTTTCGCGGCTGGCCTTTATTCATCAGGCCGATGATTCCCTGAGTTAACCCTTCACCGTGATCGGCCTGCACGCTGGCGGGAATAAGAATGGCGTAGCCCCATCCCTTGGCCAAAACCTGCTGTTGCCATGGAGGACCGTTGCCCGCAAAAGCCGCCCACTGCGCCTCGGTAAAGCGTTTTCTCAGCGCGGCCAAAACTTCAGGACTCAAGCCGAATTCCATGATGACCGGCACAGGACCGGCCGCGCTCGCGGGAGTGGTCAGCGTCAATTGAATGTCGACCTGAATGAGCGGATACGACGAATTGTCGACGTGCCCTACCAGCTTCTTAGTAATGGCCGGCACGTCTCCAATGTTTTCCTTGATCGACTCGGTCACCTCCCAATTTACTTTGGGCGTGTTGCGCGGAGCGCGACCGTACACTTCTCGATCGAAGTCTTTCGCAATTTCATGACGCCGCTGTTTCCACCACATTTTCGCGGTCTTCACCTTCTTGCCATTCTTCAAAACCAGCGGATCGGGAAGGGAATAGGACCTAACCTTCGACTCGTCGAAATTTGCCGCGTTCGCCGACTTCGGGTCGCCGTCCGGGCCGCGTCGAAGAGAAGTGATGTGCAGCAGGTCCATCATGCGTTGGTGATCTTGTTCTGCGGTCAGGTGTGCCTGCGCAGGCGGGGCAGTTACCGGCGATGAGGTTTGGGCCGCGAGAATGGCGGGGCAGACAAAGGCCAATGCCATCAGAGGCAAACGCCTTAAACGGCCTAGCGCAAGCCTCGCGGCTGGAAGGCCTCGTTCTTTTTCGGATGGTACGCCACGCATCGCTGGTCCCCTGCAAGTATATGATAAATAGAATGTTAAGGGACGCATGTCTTTCCTGCTTTACGCTTGGTGCAACAAGAGAATCAGTCTAGAATAGGGACAGTCTTCCGATCCTCCCGGATGATATCTGGTACGGCCTCCCATTTCTTCCCCACGGGTTCGATGAAGAGATCGTTCACATTCTTAATTTTCTTGATGGCTGCCAGCGCGGTCGTCGCGCAGGATGCCGCACTGTCACCTCCCCGCCACGCCAGCCTACAAGGTATCGTCACCAAAGATCCCGGCAACGAGCCGGTGAAAAAAGCGCTGATTGAATTAATCGCCGAGAGCCAGAGCGATGGTGGAAACTATACTGCTCTCACCGGCGCCGACGGCGGCTTCCACATTGAGAACATCACACCCGGCCGCTATCGCATGTTTGTCGAACGCACCGGCTATCAGGAAATCGACAAGCATCATCGCCGTACAGATGGCCGCGTGCTTACTCTCAGCGCGGGGCAGGAACTGAAAGATCTTGTCATTCGCTTGCAGGCCGCGGCAGTCGTCGAGGGCCGGGTCACCGATGAAGACGGCGACCCCATGCCTGAAGCGCAGGTTGCTGTTTTGCGTCAGTCTTTTGTTTCGGGACGCAGCCACTGGGAGCAGGTTGGCGCCGAGCGCACCAACGACCTCGGCGAATATCGCATCCCGAGCCTCGCTGCCGGTAATTACTTTGTCTCGGTAACGCCACCACCTGATTTCAGAACGCTGATCGAAACTTCCGGCAACCCGACTTCTGTCCTGTCGGGAAACGTCGCTTCCGAAAAGGCCGCGCCCGTTTCTTATCAAACGACCTATTACCCCGGCACCAGAGATCGTGGCCAGGCTGCTCTCATTCAGTTGCACGCGGGCGATGACTTTCCCGTGAACTTTTCGCTCACGCCCGGGCCCAGCCTCATCATCCGCGGCTCCGTAGTGGATCTGCCGTCTGGCTCTACTGCGGCGATCATGCTGCAGTCCAAAGATTTCAATCTGATGTTGAACGGTGCGGAGATGCACAAGGACGGCACCTTTGAGATTCGCGATGTTGCTCCGGGAGCTTACACGATCGTCGCAACCGCAGATAATTCGGCAGTACCGATGATGGCGCGGCAAGCGCTCCAGCTAACATCGGGAAACGTAGAAGGGCTGCGGCTTGCGCCTCAAGCGGGCGGCTTGGTTCGCGGACGCTTGCGCATGGAAACCAGCGGCAACGCGAGACCGGATGCTGGCCAGATTTTTCTAGCGCTGCGTTCTTTCGATGCCGATGACGAGGCGCTCGGGACATTTGCCGGCGGTGTATTGCCAACCGTGGCGCACGTAAACGCTGATGGCAGTTTCGAGTGGAAGAACATTCCCGCAGGGCATTATTCGGTTCAAATTTCTGAAGCCAGTGCGATGCAGGACTGGTTCGTTAAATCCGTGGCGGCGGGCGGGCGCAATTCGTCGGACTCTGGATTCAACCTGAGCGGTGGGACCATGGCGCTTGATCTGGTTGTGAGCTCAAACGGCGGTGCCGCGGAGGGCGTAGTCACAAATCAACCGGACGGACCTGAGAAAGATAGCCCTGTCGCCGATGCGGTCGTAGTCGCGGTACCCGAACCGCGTTTCCGCAGCCATCCCGATCACTATCGCAAAGCGCTCACCGATCAGCATGGACACTTCACGCTTCGCGGCCTGCCTCCCGGTGATTACACGCTTTTCGCCTGGGAGAGTGTCGACGGCGAGGCCTATTTCGACCCGCAATTCCTCAGAAATTATGAAGGGCAAGGCAAGACTTTGCATGTGAACCAGGGCGACCACGCAAGCATCCAGCTCAAGGCAATTCCCGCAACTGAAGATGAACCCTGAATCATCCCCACCTTTTTGTTCCTACTCACGATGAAGTATCCTTCCGAAATGATCAAGTATGTGCTCGCTTCTATCGTTCTGCTCACCGGCTTGCTTGGCACCGTCGTTCGAGCTGAGGACACGCCCGTGAATGCGTTGCTGATACTCGCGAAGCAAGACGGCATGCTGCTCATTGTCGATCCTGCCAGCCTGCACGTCATCGCTCACATACCCGTTGGCAAAGATCCCCACGAAGTCATCGCATCGACGGATGGCCAGACGGCCTATGCGAGCAACTACGGTTCAGGCGCTTTCAACACTCTGGCGGTCGTCGATTTGGTCGCTCAAAAGCCGTTGCCCTCGATTGACCTCGGCGCGTTGCGCGGTCCGCATGGATTGACCTTCGTCGGAGGAAGAGTATGGTTTACGGCGGAAGGGTCCAAGGCGATCGGAAGCTATGATCCCGCAACGAAAGGTGTCGATTGGATTCTGGGTACAGGCCAGAACCGGACGCACATGATCTACGTTTCGCCGGATATGAAGTGGATTGCGACGACCAACGTAAGCTCCGGAACTGTGAGCATGATTGAGAAAGGCATGAGTGGCCCGGGTCAAGGAGGCCCTCCAGCGGGTGCGGGTGCGCCGCGCGGTCCCGGCGGCCCGATGGGCCCTCCCCGGCCGGATTGGAATGAGACGGTCGTCCGGGTGGGCAATGGTTCCGAAGGCTTCGATGTTTCTTCGGACGGTAAAGAAATTTGGGTGGCGAACGCCCAGGACGGAACCGTGTCGATCATTGACGTTGCCAGCAAGCAGGTGCGGGAAACGCTTGCTGCCGACGTGGGCGGCGCGAACCGCCTGAAGTTTACTCTCGACGGAAAACTTGCACTCATCTCGTCGTTACGCAGTTCGGACGTCACCGTCATTGACACGGCGACTCATAAGACCATCAAGAAAATCACGGTTGGACACGGCGCTGCTGGAATTCTGATGGAGCCCGGCGGGGCGCGAGCTTTTGTGGCGTGTTCTCCGGATGGCTACGTCGCAGTAATCGACCTGCATTCTATGAAAGTAGTTGGCCGCATCGAGGCCGGCCATGATCCCGATGGGCTGGCCTGGGCGGCACGGCACTAGCAAGAAATGAAAGCATCTCGCTGCTTCCGGTAGAATAGGGGTTTCTACTGGACTCCTTGCTCCGTTCTGATCTCATCTTGCCTTCAGTACTGGCCGCTTGGGCTGCCCCTAAGGGGATTGGGCCCTATCTGCGCCAGCACCTGCTGGACAAGACCTTTCAGGGTCTCTACCACACCGATGCCTTCGATCGCGCGCTGCTAGTCCCGTATTTCATCGTGCTCATTTTGCTGGCGGCGTACGGAATGCATCGCTACATCCTGGTCTATCTGTATTACAAGCATAAGAAGAACCGCACAACCGAGCCAGCCGCGTACTTCGAGGAACTGCCGCGAGTCACGGTCCAGTTGCCGATTTTCAACGAGCAGTATGTGGTTGAGCGACTGCTGGAGTCGATCTGTAAGCTGAAATATCCGCGCGAGAAGCTCGACATACAAGTGCTCGACGACTCCACCGACGAGACCGTCGAGGTAGCGCGGAACCTGGTTGAGCGCTATGCTGCGCTGGGAAACCCCATCAGCTATCATCACCGCACCAACCGCGAAGGCTTTAAGGCCGGAGCGCTGGCCGAGGGACTGAAGACGGCGAAAGGCGAATTCGTCGCGATTTTCGACGCGGACTTTACCCCGCCGGAAGATTTTCTGATGCGCACCATCCACCATTTCTCCGATCCGAAAATCGGCATGGTGCAAACGCGCTGGACGCACATCAACCGCAACTATTCCTTCCTCACGCAGGTAGAGGCCATCCTGCTCGACGGACATTTCGTGCTCGAGCATTCAGGCCGCGCTCGCAGCGGGGTCTTTTTCAATTTCAACGGTACCGCCGGAGTTTGGCGGCGTGTCACCATCGACGAAGCCGGCGGGTGGCAACACGATACGCTTACCGAAGATACCGACCTTTCTTATCGTGCGCAGCTCAAGGGATGGAAGTTCATCTACCTGCAGGATGTCGAGTGTCCGGCTGAGCTGCCGGTTGAGATGACCGCATTCAAAACGCAGCAGGCGCGGTGGGCCAAAGGACTGATCCAGACTGGGAAGAAAATTCTGCCGCGAGTGCTGCGTAGCGACGCTCCACGGCACACCAAGATTGAGGCCTGGTATCACCTCACGGCCAACCTGAGTTATCCGCTGATGATTGTGCTTTCGGTGCTAATGTTGCCGGCGATGATTATCCGTTTTTATCAGGGCTGGTTCCAGATGCTGTTCATCGATCTGCCGCTCTTCATGGCATCGACCTTCTCTATCTCGAGTTTCTATCTGGTTTCGCAACGGGAGCTTTTTCCCAGGAGTTGGCCGAAAGCATTGCTGTACCTGCCATTTCTGATGGCGCTCGGGATCGGATTGACGATCACGAATACAAAAGCCGTGATTGAAGCGCTGATTGGTAAGGAGAGCGCCTTCGCGCGCACTCCTAAGTACAATGTTGAATCCAGGAAAGATAAAGTCGGCGTGACCAAATACCGCAAACGACTGGGGTGGGTGCCCTGGATTGAGTTGCTCATTGGCACTTACTTCGCGCTTACGGTGTACTACGCGGTCGAAAATGAGAACTTTGTCACTATTCCATTCCTCCTGCTGTTCGTCGTGGGCTACTGGTACACGGGATTGATGTCTTTGCTGCAAGGGCGATTTTCCGGCGTTGCACGCGGCGCGGAGAGGCATACAAAGCCGTTCCCTGTCGGGGTTTAGTTATTGTTCGCAGCATCCTGCCACTCCGGGTCTATCAGCTACCCAGTCGTGCTCGGCGCTGTAACTTTTTTTCTCTCGGTCGGTCTAATGAATCGACGGAACTGTCGGAGAAACCTATGAAGCCGCTACTCGCATATGTGGTCATCCTGGTTGTTGCAATAGTTCCTGCTTTTGCCGGAGAGAACCTCCGCCTGAATCCCAAGCTTGATTACACCAACGACAGCCAGAATGGTCCTCTCATTTCAGGGGATCGAATGAAAGACGGCATCGCTGCGGGAAAGGCCGCGTACGTGTTCATGTACGGCGAGGGTTGTTTCAACTCCAAGAGGCAGGCGCGGCGGACAGTGAGTCTGTATGAAAAATACAAAGGTCAAGTGCAGTTTGTGATCATCGATCTCGATCATTCCCTTTCACCCGCGCAGCAAGAGCTACGCAAAAAGTATTACAAGGGCTACATTCCGCACGTCGTGGTACTCGATTCCTCCAGCGCGGAGCTGTACAACTCCGCGGGAGAAGTGGATGAGAGTGTGATCTCCCCGCTGCTCGACAAGGCATCGCGCTAGCGCTTTTCTTCGCTTGCGCCGTCGATTACAATCCAACTCGCCCAATTTTTCACCGGTCCCGGCTGAACTCCGCTCTGTAGGGTTCGAAGGAGATCCGATGCTTCGCTCACGCAAGCTGCTGTCCCTTCTAGTTCTCACATTCGTCGTTACTTTGCTCGGTTGCGGTTCCGCTCACGATGCGGACGAACACTTCTTCTTCGTGGCGGCAAACCTGCAAGTACCGTATTGGCAGGCTGCTGGTGCGGGTTTCAGCAAGGCTGCGGGATTGTTCAAGGTGCGCTCAGATTTTGTTGGGCCGAACACTTACGACCCTAAGGCCGAGCGCGACGCGATCGATCAGGCGGTGCAGCAAAAAGCTACCGGTATCCTTCTCGGAGTTACTGATGCGGCTCTGCTGAAAGACAGCATCGACAAAGCCATCGCCGCTGGAATTCCCGTGATTACCATGGATTCCGACGCTCCTGCCAGCAAGCGGCTGTTCTTCATCGGAACCAATAACTACCAGGTGGGTGTCACCGGTGGGTTGCGCCTCGCGCAGGCGTTGAACGGCAAAGGCAACGTTGTGGTTTTCACCATGCCCGATCAACACAACATGCAGGACCGGTTGCGCGGTTATCGGGATGCGCTGGAGCATACTCCCAACATCAAGATCGTGCGCGTCGTCGATATTCAAGGCGATCCGCGCATCGCCTTCGACACAACCACGCAGATCATCGGGAAAGAAAAAGATCAGGTCGATGCTTTCGTTTGTCTGGAGGCGCAGTCGGGCAAGGAAGTGGCCGGCGTGCTCAACAGTTATCACGTCACTGGCAAGGTTGTGATGGCTATGGATACAGATCCAGAAACGCTGGAGTGGATCAAAAAAGGCGGCATCGCGGCTACCTTGGCGCAGAAGCCCTACACCATGGCATTTGTCGGCATGCAGATGCTCGACAATTTGTATCACCACAAGCCGGCTTCACTCGATACCGACTGGTCTAAAGACAGTTTTGCGCCGATCCCGTCCTTCGTGGATACTGGTTCTGCCCTGATCGACAAAAGCAACGTGGATGCGTTCCTGCAAGCCAAGCAAAGCGTGACTGGCGGCCAGAAGTAGCAGTGTTCTTCCTGACGAGCCACGGTGTTCCATAGTTGGCCTGCGGGCGTGCTTTAAAATCCTGGGATGGATCTAACGATGCGAAAGCTGCCCCTGTCATTTGTCCTCAAGATTTTCTCCGCCAGTGTGTTCCTGAGTTTTATCCTATCCCTTGGCTATCGAACTTTCGCGCTCGATCGTCAACTGAATTCGGATTATCATGCGCGCCGCGAAGCCCTTGCCGTGAAGGCAGGAGGCGTGGTGGTTCTCGTCGCGCCTATGGAAAGCGATGGGCCAAATGACCTGTACGGATTCCGGCAGGACGACAACTTCTTCTACCTCTCGGGTTCGACAGAACCGGGTGCGGCGTTACTGATTGCGCCGGCGGCGGAGGCCAAGGGAGAAACGCCAGCCCATCCTTACACTGAAATTATCTTTCTTCCTGCGCGCAATCTGACTCAGGAGAAATGGACCGGACCTAAGCTTGGTCCCGAGAACGCCGACGCGCCGAAGATTGCTGGCTTTGATCACGTTGAAGATATGACGAAGCTGCCTCAGGAGGTAGCTCGACTTGCGACTGGCGTTCGTCCTGTTGTTTACACCGATGTCCCTCAGGACGATGAGGCTTCCGCAAGCAGCAAAGCGCTGGAGTTCTTAAAAGACGTGAATTCCTTTCTGCGCTTCCAGGACGTGAAGCCGATGGTTTGGTCGCTGCGCACAACGAAGGATGCCGGGGAGGCGACTCTAATTCGCAAGGCGGTCGATGCTTCAGTGGCTGCACACTTTGCCGCGTTCAAGACCGTGAAGCCCAACGTGAACGAGCGCGAAATTTCCGCCCTCATGCAATATGAGTGGGGCAAGCGGGGCTGCGAGCGTCCGGCCTATGCGCCGATCGTGGGATCGGGATACTACTCGACCGTCCTTCATTACTCGGACGATTCGAACGTCATGAAGTCGGGCGACGTGGTGGTCATCGATGCCGCCGGCGAATATTCCATGTACGCTTCCGACATCACGCGCACGCTTCCCGTCAACGGCCACTTCACGGCGCGGCAGCGCGAAATTTATGACATCGTTCTCGGAGCGCAGCAGGCGGCCGAAGCCGCTTTCAAATCCGGCAAGTCGACCATGAGGCGCGACAGTCCCGACTCGCTCTACGAGGTCGCTCGCAGCTACATCGACAATCATGGCAAAGACTTGCATGGCCAGTCACTTGGCAAGTATTTTATCCACGGGCTGGGACACCCTGTGGGATTGAACGTTCACGACGCCACCGATCCCGACGTGACTCTCGGACCGGGCCAAGTCTTCACGATTGAGCCGGGTATTTATATTCCGGAAGAAAATCTTGGGGTTCGTATCGAAGACGACTACTGGGTAGACCCGAGCGGCAAGCTGATCAAGTTAAGCGCAGCCCTGCCATCAAGCGCGGATGATGTAGAGAAAATGATGGCGGGCAAGTAGTGGTTATCCTTGTCCGACGGCTGCGGCGCAGCGTAGCGGATCGATATCCCAGAGGCGGGTGTCGACGGAAAGATTTTCTACTCCGACTTCGCCGGCCATTTCGGTTCCCGGTTTCCCGCACCACACGATACGGAACTGAGCCTTCGTGCCTTCATAAAGGACATCCACGACGTCTCCCGGCTTCAGACGGGCGTCTACACATTGCAGCGTGGCTCCGCGGCCGCTGATGGTGCGCAGGCTGGCAGGCTGAGTGAACGGTCGGGAGTTGGCGTCCATGCCCCAGATGTGCACGGGAAGGTCGACGAACACACGCGACTGTTGGCGGCGATCCATGCGATGCTCCTTAAGGTTTCTAAGGGGATCAGGCATCGTAGGCGGGAGGGGTGCGGAAACAAAGGTCACGATGGTCACCAGTGGGGTGGTGACTGGAGGTTAGTTACTGAAGGCAGGAACCGATTCCAACCTCAGCGGCTAAAGCCGGGTTCAAAAGCAGGGTGTTTAACGCAGCGCTGAAGCGCTGCTCCACCCTCGCTCCGCTTCAGCCTCACACCACCTCAACTCAAGTTCACCCAATTCTCATCCAGTCGCTAGTCCATGTCGCCGAGCGAGCAAGCGCCGGGACCTCGCGGGTCGCCGCAGGAACCGCAAGCTCCTGCCGGCGCAGCAGACGCGCCCGTGTGGCCCTTGGCAGAGACGGCGAAGACGCTAAGCTGAGGACTCAGCTTCTTGCTTTGACACTTCGGGCAGGCGGCCTTATCGCGGCCGAAAACCAAAGCTTCAAACTCATGCTGACAATCCTGACAGACGTATTCAAAAATCGGCATAACGATCACTCCCGTGAAGCGGATATCTACTATTAGAATCGTTCCTTGGAAACTTCGCAAATTGAGTGGTGACGCCTGGAACCTTTACGCGCAGAAGTTGAGGTCGGGGACGGTTCGATATCCACGCAGCCGGCGTTCGTGCCTTCCAACTTCCGGCCGCATCCGTGGTTACGAGGCGGCCATGTGCAGACTCTCGCGTCCTTTTTTCTCAAGCGGCGGATTACCCTGCCCGCGGCGGAAAAGCGCTTGATCAAAGTGGAACCCGGAATCTCCGTGTTGTGCCACTGTCATTGGCAAGAGAAGCGGCGCAGCGCGCTGACCTTGATCATCGTACACGGCCTCGAGGGCTCGAGCGAATCGCAATACATGATGGGGATCGCACGGAATGGTTTGGCCGCGGGCATGAACGTAGTGCGGATGAACCAGCGCAATTGCGGCGGCATGGACCATTGCGCGCCCACGCTTTACAACTCGGGCCGCTCCGCGGATGTGGCGATGGTGGCGCAGAATATCGTGGAGCGCGATGGCGTGCCGGGCTTTGTCCTCGTAGGTTTTTCCATGGGCGGCAACCTGGTTCTGAAGCTGGCAGGAGAGTGGGAAAGCGGCGGTCCAGCAGAGTTTCGCGGAGTGGTGGCCGTGTGTCCGGCGATAAACCTCGCGGCCGGGGCCGATGCGCTGCACGAGCTCGCCAACCGGATTTACGAATACTACTTTCTGATGCAATTATTTCAGCGGTACCGCCGGAAGGTGAAATTATTTCCTGCAAGCTTTGATCCAACACGGGTCCGTGGGGTTCGGACGCTGCGAGAATTCGACGATCACGTGACGGCTTATTATTGCGGCTTTACGGGAGCCGACGATTATTATGCGAGAGCAGCAGCTGCAAATGTAGTGGATCGCATCGCACGTCCGACTCTCGTGATCCACGCGGACAATGATCCGTTCATTCGAATCTTGCCGGAAACGCGGGCGAAACTTCTCGCCAATCCCAATATTACTTACGTAGAAACCGAGGACGGCGGGCATTGCGCTTTTATTGGCGATCGCGATAATGATTCGGATTACGATGGGCGCTGGGCGGAGCGTGAAGTGGTGGAGTTTGCGAAGCAATTCCGCTAGCGCAGCAAAACCTAAGAAGTTTTTTCAGCGTCGCAAAAGTAAAAGTAAATGTGCGGCTCAGCCGAGACGCATTCAGTTCGCTCGGACCGGAGTGCGAAACCAAGCCAGAATCTCATCCCCGCGTCCCTTCAGCCGCGTGCGCAGGAATGCCAGCAAGAGCATGGCGAGAAAAATAGTGAGCAATCCCAGCGACGCTGTCCGAATGCTTTGAATATGCTTAGGCAGGATGGAGAAACGTCCATAGACAAATTCAAGGTGGACCCAGTAAACCAGCAGCGAAGCCTGGCCCAGTTGAATAAGTGGGCTGAAACCCCACTGTCCCGCAAGCCGTCGTCCGATAACCCAGCGGCACCACGCGTAGCTGGCGGAAAGAATCATGAGCAGCATGCCTACGCGAATCAAGAAGAAGTTTGGGCTAGTATGCCAGTAGTCGTAGACCGCATAAAGCTGACGAGGTTGGGCATCCAGCCAGCGCGCGGCTTCAACAAACACAAGACCGACGCAACCTGCCAATACGAAGATTTGAGTTTCGCGTTTTCGCGCCCAGTCGCTTTGCAAAATAAATCCTAAGGAGAATCCCGCGAAGGCGAAGCCGGTCCAGGGAAAAATCGGAAAGAGCCAGGGCTGCGGTGCACCCAGATTGTGAGCACCATTAATGTAGGATCTTAGCGGCCACGGCAGCCACTGCGGATTCCAGTTTGTCCACAGCAGCGGGGTGAGTAGAGAAATCAGCAAAGCAGTCCCGGCTGACGTTAGTATCAGTGCGCCCGTCGAGGAGGATCCGCGGCGAATCGATAGCACCAGCCAGCACACGAGGCCCATCAGCATCATCGACACGCCGATAGTGTTGAGCACATCCACGCGCAAGAGATCGCTGAGCGGCGCCCAGCCCCAGGCAATGAGATATTCCTGCAGCCGAAAGAGAAGGCCGAAGCCAAGAATTTCTGCGCCGCGAAGGATGGTGGCGCAAGCGACTTGCGTGGGCCGGAGATTTTTCCGCACGAGCTTCTCGGTTACCAGCGCGAATGAAATTCCCGCGAGAAAAAGAAACAGAGGAGCAGGGAAGGTTCCTCCGAGTTGCGACCAGGTGAAAAACTTGCTCTGACGTTCGCTAACGCCAAGCCAGGAGTCATAGCAATGGGTTTGGAACATCAGGACGCAGGCCAGGCCTCGCATCCAGTCGATATAAGCCAGCCGGGATGAATTGGTAGCCGCCATACGAAACCTGCAGGCAACGTCGCAGTATAAGGCACGGCGTCAAGACACGCTCCGCTTGTCTCATCTTCCGGCTTACTCTGGATGGGCTACTTTGCATCGATCGTGAGGCAGCGCCGGCCAAGAATCGCGCAATGAAGGGCGGCCAACAGTCGATGCTTTGTGATAGATTTTCTCGATGGGTTTAGGGCGGCGTAATTCACTCAGGATTTCGGACTCGACGATAGGCGGATTTCCGCGTCTGTCGCGGCTTTTGATGGTTTTTCCCGGGACGTTTGTCTTCGCACCCAAGGTCTAGTTTAGTTATCCCAAGTTACCAAAAACCGATAGGCCGTTCGCGGCAGGTCATCATGCCCTTTCGAGACCTTACGGCATGTTCAAGGAGAGGTCACACTTACCGTTCGATCGCGCATGCAAACGAATCGAAAACAATTCGTCAATTCGCGGTTAGCCCGCTTTGGCAGCGCGGGAGCGGTTGTTGCGGTGGTAGTGGGCCTCGCCGTTTTGACCGGTTGCCAGGGATTGAGCACCGGCAAACCCGGCGCGCAAAGCCCACAGGGATTAACGGGGGGACTTGAGGCCGCACCGGCCAGCGTCACCTTCGGCAACGTAACGATTGGAACCAGCCAGACCCAATCGGGCAGTCTCACGAATAGCGGCAGTTCCAGCGTGACCATCACGCAGGCGGCTGTCACCGGGACCGGCTTCAGCGTCAGCGGTTTGAGTTTACCTCTGACTCTGGAATCCGCGCAGAGCGTTACTTTTAGCGTCGTCTTCAACCCGCAATCCGCGGGGAGCGTAACTGGAAATTTGGCATTCGCGAATGATGGTGCGACCAGTCCGGTGAATGTTGCTCTCTCGGGGACAGCGGTGGTGGCGGGCAGCCTCGCCGCAAATCCCACCAGCTTCAGTTTCGGAAGCGTGACGGTGGGAGGCAGCCAGACGGCTACCGAAACCCTGACGAATACCGGTGGCGTGAATCTTACGGTTACGGCCGCAGTCGCGAGCGGCGCTGGTTTCAGCTATACCGGTCTGAATCTGCCGCTGATACTTGCGCCAAATCAGAGCACTACTTTCAGCGTGGTTTTCGCACCAACCGCCGCGGGCACGAGCAACGGAACTTTGTCGATCAGTAGTAGCGATTCCAGCACTACGCTCGATCTCGCGCTTTCCGGTAGTGGAGTCGCAGTGGTGCCCGCTATCCTAGCGCCGTCGCCTGCGGGCATTACGTTTACCAGCGTGGTGGTAGGCCACAGCCAGAGCCAGACCGAAACCGTGACGAACAGCGGCGGAACGAGTGCGACTATTTCTCAGATCGCAGCCAGCGGAACCGGCTTCAGCGTCTCCGGCGTCAGCACGCCCATTACTTTGACGCCGGGACAAAGCACCTCATTCAGCGTGAACTTCGCACCTGAATCAGCGGGAAGTTTTAGCGGTAGTGTCGCGATTACTTCGAACGCCTCGAATCCCAACCTAACAGTTGTGTTAAGCGGATCGGCAACGGCGCAGTCGCAGGGGCAGCTGAGTGTAAATCCAACCACCATCAATGTGGGCAATGTCACGGTTGGAACCAGCGGGACTCAAACCGGGACGTTGAGTGCGACGGGTGCAAGCGTCGTGGTGTCGTCGGTGAGTGTGGGTGGTTCTGAGTTTGTGGTGAGCGGCCTGGCTTTCCCCGTCACCATATCCGCGGGCCAAAGCGCGACCTTCACCGTGACGTTCACGCCCCAGACGAGCGGGGTGGCATCGGTGAACGCTTCTTTTGTGAGCAACACAGCGAATTCACCCGCGATTGCAATCCTTACCGGCACGGGAATCGCGGCGCCGGTCCATGTGGTCAATCTCTCGTGGAATGCGGACTCGTCGCCCAATATCGTGGGCTATAACATCTATCGCAGCAGCAATGGAGCGAACGGGAACTACGTAAAGATCAACAGTGGGTTGGACGCCAACACTTCCTACACGGATAGTTCCGTCACGGATGGTCAAACCTATTATTACGAAACCACCGCGGTGAACTCGAGCAACGAGGAAAGCGCTCGTTCGACAGCGGTTGGAGCAGTGATCCCGCCGCCGTAATCATTTCGCGAAGCGAGATGGAGCGGGTTCTTCGTAAGATCGGTGATCTTCGCGCTAGTGTCCGACAATTCTTCGCACTTTTGGACGATCCTCGGGTTATCCTGGTTTTCCTTATCTCGTTCACCCCGCGATAGTTGGTTGATCATTGCAATCATTTGCAACCGGTATCGCAGCAATTATCAGTCTTGACATTGATAGGAGTTGCGCTAGAGTGACTGCTACGATTCTCGGCGCAGATGCGCCAGACATTCCTACGCAGACTTCCCCCGCTGCTATCGAGTCCACAGGAGTTAAAGATGAAATCCATGAACAAGCTCTCGATGATCGCTTTAGCGGTTGTCTTGTGTTTTGCTCCTTTCGCTTTCGGACAAGCTACGGCCCACAGCGCAGTTGCTGGTGTGAGCAGCGGTTTGGTAGGGCACAATATTTTTGATCGTGCTGTGCCCGGCATCCTGACTTTCGCATTTGACCGCGACCACGGTCGTGGTGGCAACGGTGGCAATAACGGCTGCAGCCAGGGCGGCAATGGATGGGATGACAAAGATAAACGGAACAACGGCGGCGGCAATTGCCAGTCGGTCCCTGAGGGCGGGTCGAATTTGATGTATCTATTTCTCGCCAGCCTGGCTTGCTTCGGAGTCCTACTCGTGCAATCGCTGCGGAAAGTTGCCGCACCCGATCAGCACGTGGAAACTACGCAGACGAAGCAAAACTAAGCGCGAATCAAGTTTCGCAAATGAAAACGGCGTGCAGATATCAGGCACGCCGTTTTCATTTTGCAGTTCGATAGCTTTATTCGCGCAGATTTATCCTAGACAACGCGATGCCTGTTGGTCGCTTAATCCAACGATTTGAAGTGCCGGCCCTCAGCTGCGGTAGAAAGTTGGGAGCCGGGCCGGCCTTGAAGCGCGGCGAGCGGAGTCCGTTCCAGCCGAGAAAGCCAGGCACTTGCGCCCCGGCGGGCTTCGTCGATCTGCGCGGCAGTCATGACTTTGGCGATGACTCCTTTGGCTTGCGAGGCGCGCTCCATGGCAATGAGATACCACATATAGGCGTGGACGAGATCTTGAGGGCCAGTTTTTCGCGTCAAATACATTTGCGCGAGGGCGAGTTGAGCGGCTGGTAGTCCCGCCTCGGCAGCCCGTTGGCACAATACAAAATCATCAGGTGAACCGCCCAGTTCTGAACTCAAAGGCAACTCCGGCCAAGCTGATCGGTTCGAACCCGATTGGCTCAACGTCATAAACAGAAGTTCAACCCGGCTGGAGACTCCCAGCTTGTCAAAGACGCGGAAGAGATAATTCTTGACGGTGTGTTGGCTCAGCTTTAGACGTTCTGCAATCTCCCGATTCGTGAGGCCTTCTGCCAGGCAGCGCACGATCTGCAGTTCGCGTTTGGAAAGCAGGCTCAGGCCATCCGCATTGACAGCGCGCACCGCAGGAGCGCCGGCCAAAGCCTCAACCGCGAGCGTAAGCTCACTGCTATTGGCCCAAATCTGGCCCTGGTGGACACAGCGAATGCACTTGCAAAGAAGCTCGATCGGTTCACTCTTGCAGAACACGCCTTTCGCCCCGGCGCGAAAAGCGTTCAACACCACTTCACGCTTGGGCAGATTCACCAGAACCACGGCGCGCGTGATGGGATGCCTCGCGCGCAATTCACGCAGCGCGTCGAGTCCGCGCGAAGGCTCATCCTGCAGATCGGAACTAATCACTAGTACATCGATGCCTTGCGCTACGACATATGCAGGCAACTCACGATAGTCGGAGTTGAACGGAATTACTTCCAACTGAGTCTCGCGCTTCAGCGCACTCGCAAGCAGGTGAGTGTGAATGCTAGAACTGTCGGCAACCAGGACTC
>JBAPOI010000734.1:0-2021 GCA_049279555.1 Candidatus Sulfotelmatobacter sp. | reverse complement strand
GCCTTCGGCAAGAATTAGCCGAACCCTGACGGTTGCATTCTTCTTAGTTCTTTGCGCACCGTTGAATTGTGTGTTCAGTCGATTCTGTTCCGGCAGCAGAATTGATTTCTCGCTGGTGACTATGCGCATTTGTTATCAACGTCGTCTGAGACTGGCGATAGCAAATGCACAACGATTGTTTTGTTTATATAGGTTTCGGTTTAGTATCACTTTTTTTCAGGAGGTTAGTTATGACGACCGTGTACATGATCGAGGTTAAAAAGCTTCACCAAATGTTCCAGGGGCCACAAGAACATGCCGAACATTATGCCGATGAATTCTACTTATTCGTTTGCAGAAAGCGGCGACAAAAGCAATGCGTGAACACAAACGATTCATAGATCTGAGAGTTGTTGAAGAAGTCATTTCCGCCGGACTAGCGTAGCGACTGACATTAAGCTGGAACTATCATGCCAAATTTTGATGTTGAACCTCCTATTAGCGGTGACGTGTACTTTGGCGACAGCCGACGAGATGCGGTGATTCTCGCTGGGCGTATAGCGGAGCGAGGCGGTGGTCGTAACGTCTACTTCGATGCCAGCGACAATTTCGTCGTGCTCCAAGTCGGAAAGCGGGGCTCTGGGAAGTCCTATGGCTTAGGCGCATTTCTCGAAGGGTTTGCCGTCGCTTCCGATCAAGCGACGATTGCACAACACCGGGAAAGACGCGCCGTCGTGCTACTCGATCCGCTTGATATCCCTTGGACCGCACTGCTGCCACTTACCGCGGATGGTCCAAAGGGCTTGAAACGCCAATACGAAGTCCTTAAAGCCTGGAAAGATATTGAAGTCGATCCTATTCGCACATCAGTGTGGGTACCAGCCGGGTATAAGTGGGATATTGATCATCGGGACTTCCGTGAATACTACCTGCCCGTCAGTGCACTCCAGGCAGAGGATTGGGGGCTCTTGCTCGGCACCGACCTAATCATGGAGCCCAGGGGGCGGCTAATCGGTGAGGCATTTCAGAAGGTGACGGAGTTAGGATGGCGCAAGGGCGGCACCCGAAAACAGCCGCGACCCGACTACGCAATTGATGATCTCGTCGAATGCATCGAACATGATGAGGACATTCAGCAGTTTTACCATTCAGAAACTGTCCGAAGCGTACTTCAACCTCTTCAATCATTACGGCGAATGCCATTGTTTTCTGCACGCGGGGGCACACCGACAACCGATCTGGCTACGCCTGGAGTGCTGACGATTCTTTGCCTCGGCCGCCTGGAAGCCGATCTTCGGACGGTTCTAACCGCAGTCGTGGTGCGAAAGCTTTACCAGGATCGAAGCATCGCGAGTCAAATCCAGCGCCGGCTACAATTACAGCGTCTCAGTGCGGAGGAACGGAGTAGCCTGGAAAGCGAACTCGGTAAGCATGTGCCACGGACAATCCTGGCATTGGACGAAGCTCAAATTCTTATGCCCGCCAAAGGTGGAGACTGGGCGCGCAAAACACTCGACGCGTTTGTATTGCAGGGACGTAACTTCGGCCTTTCACTGTGGCTAGCAACGCAACGTCCAAAGGGAGCCGTCTCCGATGCCGCAGTGAGTCAGATCGATACGTTCATCGTCCATAAGTTAAGCGTAGCGGATGATATCAACGAAGTCTGCAGACTATTGCAGAGCGCACGCCCTGACAAAATTCGAGTTAAAGGCCGCGAGTTGGACGTTCAACAAATGATCCGTTCTCTGGATATTGGGCAAGCCGTCATCTCGAGCGCAAATAGCGGTCCGGGCCGCCTATTTGCCACTACTCTACGGCCACGTGTCGTTGCGCACGGAGGCGAAGCGTTCTGATGGCAACATTTGGCTTCCTGCGTTATGACCACTCAAGTTTGCAGCGACTTGGCGCGTTAAAAGTGCTCGTCGGTGTGTTAGATTCTCAACGCCGGAGTGCATCCTCCGACAGAATCGACCAGCGGTTGATTGACCTTCTGTGTTCGTCACCGCCCCAGGACCAAATGCCTCGTTCCCTTAGACGAGAAG
>JBAPOI010000733.1:0-4231 GCA_049279555.1 Candidatus Sulfotelmatobacter sp. | reverse complement strand
GCGGCAATCTCTAGACGGAGACCGCCAATTTCCCTATCACGCGCGCGGATCACTTGATTCAATCGTATTTCCAGAGCCCTCCCTTCGAGAATCTGAGTCTTGAGCTCGGAAATTTCGATTACGTACTCGACTGCCCGTTGGTGCGATTTGTCACGCAATGCCAGCAACCCCTCATTGTGACGAATGGCCTCCATGAGCATTTGGCGCGTCTCCAGAAGTTCCTGCTCAAGTTTTTGTGCCCGCTCAAGCGAACTCCCTTTTTGGGTTGCGCCGCGGATGAGGTCTTCCGGATTCAAAGTCCAGATTGCCATCCCAAAGCGGAGAGCGCAATAGTACTCACGGGGAATTTTCGCTAGCGAAATTTCGCGGGAAATTTCACTGTGCTCTGGTCCCGCTTGACAAGGCCCAGGTACGCGTAGTACCTTCGTACTCATCTTGGTGAATAACCATGGCTGAGACGGTCGAAGCACCTCAACCGACATCGTTTGCCGAATTCAACGCTCTAATGGACAAGTCCAGCGGAGCGACGGTCGAAGTCGAAGAGAAGCCCACGGCCGAAGCAGCAGCCGAAGAAATACCCTCCGCCGAAGCGGTCACTGACTCACCTGAGACCGACGAGGAAATTGCTGAGGAAACGGAAGCCTCCGAACCACAGGACCCCCACGTCGCCAAGCGAATCAAGAAAATCCTCGCTCAGCGCCTGGAAACACGCAAAGAGAATCAGAAGCTATTGCGCCAGATTGCGGAACTGACGGCGAAGCCCGAAAAGGCTGAACCGCCGGCTGCGGCGCCCGCTGCGAACATGGATTGGTACGCGGATGATAATCCTGCCAAGCCCCAACCGAAGCAGGCGGATTTCACCACCTTCGAGGCATACATGGACGCCCGCGCCGATTGGCGGGCCGATCGAACCCTCGAAAAGCTGAAATTCGAGTCGGCGCAAACCGAACAGCGCGAAGCCATTGGCCGCGAAGCTGAGGAGATCAACACCGCGTATCGGGAACGTCTGAAAGCAAGCCCCGAAGCTACCGAGATTCAAGATCTCGTCGGCGAGGGCAAGCCCAAGCAAAAGCTGTGGTTCTCCGATGCGGTAACGGATTTCATCAAGTCTTCGGACCAAGGCCCCGCGATCCTGCTGAAGTTGCTGAAAGATGAGGGGTTGTACAAGGAAGTCATGGCCTCTCGTCATCCAATGAAGCAATTTCGGGCTATGCAGAAAATCGAAGCTTCATTCTCCAAGACCGCAAATCCTGTGAAACTCGTTACCTCAGCCCCGAAGCCGCCGACAATCCTAGGTGGCCGATCAACTCCCGCCGGCGCATCCAAGCCTGAAGAGGCAAGGAGCAAGGAAGAGTTCAATCGGCTCATGGACCGCAAAGCAGGCTAGCTCCACGTTTCACGTGGAACCTCGGGCGTTCGCTAAAACGAGGGTACTCGATGGCAAACGTTCTTCTGACGGATCAGGTTCTAACATGGGCCGAGCTCCGCATTCTCCGCAACTCGCTCAAGGTTTGGGTGAATTGCTATGACGGCTATGAGGACGAATTCGGCAAGTCGGGAGCCAAGATCGGCTCGACCCTGCTGGTCCGCAAGCCGCAACGGTTCATTGCCGGAGACGGACCCGGCTACGATCCGCAACCCCTGAGCGATACCGAAACACCGGTCGTCTGCGATGTGTACAAGAAAGTACACTTCGAATTCTCGTCGACCGAGAAAACTCTTTCGCTCGACAAATTCAGCGAACGGTACCTGATGAAGGCGGGCGTCGCCCTGGCGAATCAATTGGACTATCAGGCCGCTTCCGCGCTGGCTCTAAATAGCTTCCAGTACACCGGCGTTCCCGGAACCACGCCGACGGCGAATACCACCTACACGCAGGCAAACGCGATTCTGCGGAAGATGGGCTTCCCGCCCGGCCCGCTGACGTGCATGATTATCAACTCGGACGCCTCCGTCGAGTTGATCGACACTCTGAAGACGCTCTTCAACCCGCAAGCCACGATTAGCCGCCAGAACGTCGACGGCCTCATGGGCAAGGATTGGGGCGGCTCCGAGTGGTACGAGGATGAAGGTATCGCGATGCTTACTACGGGCGTCTACGCGACGGCCGGAACGGTGACCGGTTCACAGACCGCCGCTGGCGGCAACAATGGGACCATGGCCCTGTTGACCGGGTCGTGGAGCACTGCCGACGCGCTCAACGCGGGCGACAAATTCACTCTCGGTACCGCGGCAACCGGAGTTCATTCCACGAATCCGCAAACCCACGTTTCGACCGGAAAGCTCCAGCAGTTCGTGGTGCTCCAAAGCTTCGTAGCTCCCGGAGGCGGCGTCGTAACGATGCAGATCGCCCCAGCGATCACCCCGAGCGGGCAGTACCAAAACGTCGACATCGCGGCGGGAAACGGGATGCAAATTACTCCGTGGCAGGATAACGGCTCCCTTGCGGCTCCGGCGGCATTCAACAGCCACGCGCTGCTCGACTTCCACCGGGACGCGATGGCCGTGCTCACTGTGCCCCTCGACGTGGCGAAATACCTCGACATGGGGTATGCGGATACGGATGAGGAAACCGGTATTCGGATGCGCATCACGCGGTCCTGGAATAACGTGTACGACGTGTGGCCGACTCGTATCGATATCCTCGGCGGGTACAGTCCGCTGTATCGCGAGGCCGCGGTAGTGATCGCCAGTTCGTAGGCGCAAAGGGAAAAAGGAGAAATAGACCAATGAAACTTATGATGAAGACTCTCTTCCTTCTGGCCTTCGCCTGCGTTCTGGGAATTCCGGCGCACGGGCAGGCCAACACGCTGTACAACACCACGCTTTCCGCCGCCGTAAAAAGCAGCGATCAATCCGTCTGTCTCACGTCCACCACCAATCTGGTAACGCCATCGGCAACCGCGGTTGGATCGGTTCTGATGGTGGACCGGGAAGCCATGCAGGTAGTTGGTCCGCTTCTCGGCTCCTGCTTCCCTGTGCTTCGCGGTCTCAATGGCAGTCCGACTCAGGCGCATGCTACCGGGATTTGGGTATGGTTCGGCGATCCGACCTGGTTCATTAACAAAGAAGTTGGGACGGAGCAGTGGGGTGCGAGTTGTACGGCCGCGGCAATTTACGCGTCGCCGATTATCAACACGCGTTCCGGCAACTGGGAGGTCTGCGATTCCACGTCGCGAATCGCCTACGCGGGCCCGTGGGGCACTGGCGGGAATCTCCCATCAGCGGTTACCAATATCCTCACGGGGGCCTATAGCGCCAAGGCGACCGATACGATCATCGTCTATACGACGCTGACGGCTACCTCGCTCGTGACGCTCCCGGCGGCGAGCGCGCTCCCCGGCAAGATGTACATCATCAAGAACGCGGCCACCACGAGCCAAACCGGAGTCAATATCACCGTCAAAACGGTTGACGGATCGGCAACGTTCGCGTGCGAAACCGCGACCGCGTACGGAGCTTGCCAGATCGTTTCCAATGGAACCGTCTGGTACAGCATAGCTGGCACCTATTAAACCTTGGATCTAACCGCCCAAGTCATCGTCCAGCAAGCCTTTCGCCTTACCGGGCAGATGGGCGCGCCGGGACGTGGGCTCTCAACTGAGGAACTGGCGGAGGGCCTCCAGTTCCTCAATCAACTCCTGGACTCGTGGAACATCATGCGCAATGCGCTGTACACGGTCCTCGATCAGGTCTTTGATCTTACCTCGAACGTCCAGACATACCAGATCGGCCTCAACGCACCCGCGCCCTTCAACGTTCCGCGCCCAAACTTCATCAGCAACGCCGATATCATCTTTCAGTCGTCGCCCATCGTGCGCCTACCCCTTACCCTGATCTCGCAGGAGCGCTGGTCTCAGATTCGCGTGCCTCAAATCTTTTCACTCCCAACGGAGCTGTACTACGATCGAGGCTATAGCCAAACGTCGCCTACCGGCGTCGCCACGCTGAACTTTTGGCCGGGCCCCGACAATTCAAACACCTATCAAGTCGAGCTGTGGACGCCAGTAAGCCTGCCAACCACACTCGCGGCTGGAACAACGCTTTTCGCGCCTCCCGGCTATTCGCGCGCCGTCACTTATGCGCTTGCGGCCGAGCTTTTGAGTTTGTACCCGATTTTTGGGAAAAAAGTCGATCCGGAGCAAGAGGCGCGGATTATGCGAATCGCCGCTGAGTCGCGCAAATACGTGAATAATCTCAACAGTCCCACCCTGAGGATGGAGATTGACCC
>JBAPOI010000732.1:0-2348 GCA_049279555.1 Candidatus Sulfotelmatobacter sp. | reverse complement strand
GGTATGAGGCGCTCCCGTAGCCGTCCATAAAGTGGCCTTCCACTTTCACGTTCCAGAACTTGTTAAGGTCAACCCGGCCCGTAATGACCTTGTCATAGACATGATTCTGCGGCAGGCTTGTGTCGGTTTGGTTGGGAATGCCGACAGCTGCCAGCACTCCTGTGAAGAAGCTGATGATTGAGTAACGGGAGTAGTAGGAGCCAAGTTCCAGCCGCTTAACGATGCGATAAGACCCCGAAGCGTACCAGCCGCGCACGTCGTTCAGGTTGGTCGAAGTACCGCCGAAAAGAATTTGGTTACGCAGATAGCGGCGATATTCCGATTCCAGGCGCAACTTGCCGTGGATAAACTGGCCGTAGAACTGGTTGGTCCAGTCGGCCTTCGACCATTCAGAATATGGAAGGCGACTGCCAGCGCGATCCAGCAGATTAGCGCTCGTGCCTTTTCCTGTTGTGTCCTGGTCCAGGCGGGAGGCTCCAATGAGCAAGCCTTTCACCGGGGTATTCCAACGGAGGTCGCCTCCGTACTGCAAACCGCCGAAACTACTAAAAATGGTCCCAAACCCCGACAGGAGGTAAGGGTAACCGCTATAAGCGCTGTCGCTGCGGTGTCCCGCGTATGCCGTATACGAGAGATCCCCGAAGCGATGGTTGAGAGCGATATTTCCGTAAAGGTCGCCTCCCACATGTGCAATTGTGGCGTCGCGAATGTCAGTTGGATACATGCTTTGCGGCAGAAGAGCAAAGGTATGAAGAAAATCCAGATCCTGGGTGTCGTTGTACAGGCCAAGGGTGGTCTTGACCTTTCCTCCCCGAACCCCGAACCAGCTCTTGAAACGGTAATCCACGACGGCCCAATCGAGCGACGGATGGTATTGGCCAAGTTGCCCCAGATTACGGTCATAGACTTGTGCGCCCACGCGTAACCTATCCGTTAGCGGCGCGGACATATTCAGGCCAAAGTCGGTAAAGGCAGCGCTACCCTGGCTGGTGTGCATGGTCAGCCAATTATTGTCGGTGGTGTAAATGAATCCCTGAGAGGCGAAGCCATGAACCTGAACGGTACGGTCAAAGATCTTGAATTCCTGAGCCCGCGCGGTGGTCGGCGTTACACAGACGCATAGAGCGACCAGAGCCAGCCTGACGATCCGTCTGAGCACACGACCTCCCGAATCTTTGGTCAGGTACTAAATCGGTCAGTTTCCTGGAAAACTTCATCGACGAGGGAAATTGCCTAGAAGATGACTAGAGTAATGCTCTGGGCGGCTGGTCCCCGCCGCCGGGGGCAATTGACGATTTCAAACTCAGCCCTTAGTCTGAAATGTGCGCCTTAAGAATTCTGAGATGTCTCATCTGCGCGTCGCCGACGACATTACTGCGCTTGTCGGCGAGACTCCAATGTTGCAATTGAAGCGTCTCGTTCCAACTGGTTCGGCGGATGTGTTCGCCAAGCTGGAATACCTGAATCCTGGCGGAAGCGTGAAGGACCGCGCCGCGATCGGGATTATTCGCCGAGCCGAGCAGGAAGGGAAACTCGCATCCGGCGGAACGATTGTGGAAGCGACCGCGGGGAACACGGGAATAGGGCTGGCCCTGATCGGAGTGAATCGCGGATATAAAGTGAAGCTGTTTGTGCCAGAAAACTTCTCGCAAGAAAAAGTAATCATCATGCGGGCCTTGGGTGCTGATGTCGAGCGCACGCCCGATCAAGAGGGAATGCAGGGGGCGATCCGGCGCGCGAAAGCGTTGGTGGCTAGCGACCGGAATGCGTTCCTAGCAGGCCAGTTCGAGAACATGGCGAATCCCGATTATCATTACGAAACCACCGCCGTGGAAATGTTCGAGCAAATGGACGAGAAAGTGGATGCGGTGGTACTTGGTTGTGGGACGTGCGGAACTTTTAGCGGGGTCGCGCGCTACATGAAGCAGCATGCGCTGGGAGTGCAGACGTTCGCCGTGACAACCCAGGGGTCGGTGCTGGGTGGCGGCGCGCCCGGCCCACACAAAGTGGAAGGGATTGGAAACAACTTCGTTCCTCAGACGTTTGATCCCGCGGTCTGCGACGAAGTAATTGCGGTTACGGACGACGACGCTTTTGAAATGGTGAAGCAGCTAGCGGGACGCGAAGGTGTGCTCGCGGGATCGAGTGGCGGAGCTGTGGTATTTGCGGCTCTGGCAGTGGCGCGACGGTTGGGGGCAGGAAAGCGAGTGGGGACAATCATCCCGGATTCGGCGGAGCGGTATTTGTCGAAGAAGATTTTTGAAGGCGGAGTTTAGGCTGTACGTTTGTCAGGCTCATGAAAAAAAACAGGCAGCATGGTTTTGCAACTCGCGCCATTCACGATGGAC
>JBAPOI010000731.1:0-1638 GCA_049279555.1 Candidatus Sulfotelmatobacter sp. | reverse complement strand
AATTTCGGCCTGCAAGCATTGCAGTGATGCAGTCGCCTCTTAATTTGAGTTTGTTACTTTTAGATTGAATTTTTTCCGGGCTTTTGCTACTCCACTTTCAGTTCTAATGGAGAAGCAATTCTAAACCCGAAAAACATGATGAAATCGAGAAGAGCCCCCTGAGAGGGGTGGCAGATCGATTTCTAAGTTTTGTAATGAGTTACGCCGAGCACTTTATAAGTTACCGGCGAGATGTGTCTGAGCAGGCTAGGCAGTATGCTTCCGGCTTGATGCAGGCAGGCTCGCGTAAAAATATCTATGCGATCTCAGAGGTAGTGCCAGATACCGACCAGCGAAATCTGCAGCAGTTTATCACTCACTCTAAATGGAGCACACGTGAAGTGCTTGACCATGTAGCACATGATGCCGATGAGTTGATCGGGGATAGAAGGGACGCCGCGCTCATTATCGATGAGAGTGGATTTGTCAAACAAGGCAAGATGTCTGTTGGTGCCAGTCGTCAATATCTCGGACGATTGGGCAAGGTCGATCGTGGGCAGGTGGCAGTCTTCGGGGTTTTGGCCAAGGGACGTTTTGCCACGGCCATTGATACCCGACTCTACTTGCCTAAAGAATGGACCGATGATCCGCAGCGATGCCACAAAGCGGGCATTCCGGAAAGCGAACAGGTCTTTAAGACCAAAAACCAATTGGCTCTGGAAATCGTTGAGCAGGCCCGTCGCAACGGAGTGCGCTTTGGCTGGGTTGGGGCCGATGCGGGCTATGGCAGTGGTCCGGATTTTCTCTTTGCTTTGGAGGATGGCGGCCACACCTTCCTGGTCGATGTTCACAAGAGTTTCGTCGTCTACGAACTTGATCCGCAGCCCGCCATTGCAGTGCTTTCAAGTAAGGGGCCCAAAGCAAGGCGCTCGATTACCGGAAAGAAGGGCCTGAGCGTCGAGGCGTTGGTGGAATCCTGCTCCGCGAAAGATTGGAGGATTTGCGAGGTCAGAGATACGACTCGGGGCTCGCTCAAACTTCGAGTGTTACGCAAGAGCGTAGAAGTGTGGGACAAGCAGAGCGAGCAGGCGCGTCGCTATGAACTCTTAGTCACCGAGAACACGGATGGGGAAGATCGGAAGTATTCATTGACCAACGAAAAGCCATCGACCTCAACGCAGCGTCTAAGCTGGATGCAGAGGCAACGCTATTGGGTAGAAAGGTGCTTTGAGGATGGCAAGGGTCAGTGCGGCATGGCGGACTATCAGGTGCGCCTTTGGAATGCGTGGCACCATCATATGGCATTGGTGATGATGGCAATGCTCTTCATGCTGACCGAAAAACTGCGGATGAAAGACCAATGCCCTTTGCTAAGTTGCGCCGATATCGAGAAGCTGCTGGCAGTATTCCTCCCCCGCAGGGACGCGAGCCCAGAGCAAGTTTATAGTCATATGAAGCGTCGCCACGAAATGCGAAGACGAGCGATCGAATCCCACGCCAAACGCAGCGCGCGGCGGCGATCTAAAGTAACGTAGTCAAATTAAGCGTCGATGAAAAGCCTAGCATTCAAGCTCTGGAGCGGGCGCAAGGCTACATCCGTTTACCCAACGGACGAACGGTTTCGGGCTTTGCTCATGAATACAAAATGCATGGCACGAC
>JBAPOI010000730.1:0-9411 GCA_049279555.1 Candidatus Sulfotelmatobacter sp. | reverse complement strand
GCCAAGCACGCCTTCGTCAGTGGCCATCCATTGGATGCCCAGACTGTGCGCAATCGCCAGCACTTCTTCTGAGACGCTGCCTTCTGAAGGCCACATACCCTGCGGCTTCACTCCAAACACTTTCTGGTGAAGGTCGAGCGCACGCACGATCTGCTCGCGCGCATCCTCGGGATGCCGAAACCGGTTCTGCGGTAAAGGCAGTCCCGGCGACGAAGTCGCCCCGGCATTCGTGTCGCACACCAGCGGCAGAATTGGATGATAAAAAGGCGTTGCCGAGATCTCAATCGATCCTTTCTTCGCGGCATCGGCATACGCCGGCAGAACCTTGCCCATGAGTTCCCGCTCGCGCGCAATCACAAAGTGCTGATCGTCGAGTGAATAATTTCGCTCTTTCCTGATCAGTTCGGCAACGCCTTTATCTTCCAGGAAAAATTCGTCGAACCACGCGATCTGCGACAGCACCTGCAAATCGGTGAAGTCACGCACCTGAAAATGCTTTTCCGCACGCTCAGGGGAGTATGCATGGTCGCGATATTTCTCGAACAATTCCCTGTAGCGTGGATAGCGCCCAATCAGGTTCGCCGGATTCGCCTGAAAAAGATATTGCAACGCGAACTGGCGTTCCTTCGCCGTCAGATCGTTTGCGGGCTTGGCGGCCACGCTCAGAAACGGATCCTGCGCCGTTCCGTCAACATAATCCTGAATCTGCGCCATCAGCGACGGGACCAGATTGAAGTTCTGGTGGACATTGGGAAACTCATCCAGGAGTTTCACCATCCCGTAATAATCTTTGAGTCCGTGCAGGCGCACCCAGGGCAGACGATACTCGCCCGTCACCAAGTCCTTATAGAACGGCTGGTGCTGATGCCAGAGAAAAATCAGACGCAGGGCGGGCATGAGCGGAAACCTCAGTCTAGCATGGGAATTCAGCTCTGAGTCTGGCACGAAAGACGCTTAATTGTGACCCGAAAGGCTTAAACCGTTACAGGAATAGGCCTGGCAACCTGAAGGTCGCATCGAGCGAGGAAAGTTTAGTAGTGCCTCCATCAACGTCCTACGCCTGCTATCTGCAGGTAACACCTGAGATGTCACGACGCTGGTCTTCCGATACACTAAGAACTCGGAAATGCCTGAAACTACCATCCTCGCCCCCGACCACCCCACCCTGCTCTCTGACCAGGATCTTTATCTTTTCAATGAAGGTAGTAACTACCGCCTTTACGAAACCATGGGCGCACACCTGGTTTCGCGCGACGGCAAGGTGGGTGTAGTCTTCAGCGTCTGGGCGCCGAATGCCCAACTGATTTCGGTGATCGGAAGCTTCAATTCCTGGAATCCTCGCACGCATCTGCTCAAAGCTCGCGGCGATTCCGGCATTTGGGAGGGCTTCGTTCCCGGAGTGGCCAAAGGCGCGCTCTACAAATTCCACATCGAATCGCGAAGCCACGGTTACCAGGTCGACAAGGCTGACCCGCTCGGCCTGCTTCACGAAAAACCTCCGCGCACGGCCAGCGTGGTTTGGGATCTCGACTACGAATGGGGTGACCGCGAGTGGATGCAGAACCGTGCCAGCCACAATTCCTTGCACGCTCCGCAATCGATTTATGAAATTCACCTCGGCTCGTGGATGCGCATTCCAGAAGAACATAATCGTCCACTGACGTATCGTGAGACCGCACCTAAGCTGGCGGAGTATGCGCAACGCATGGGCTTCACTCACGTCGAATTTCTGCCCGTGATGGAGCACCCCTTCTACGGCTCCTGGGGATACCAGACCACCGGCTATTTTGCGCCCACTTCACGATACGGCACGCCGCAGGATTTCATGTATCTGGTCGATTACCTGCACCAGCATGGCATCGCCGTGATTCTCGACTGGGTGCCCTCGCACTTCCCTTCCGACGCCCATGGCCTGGCTTACTTCGATGGCACACACTTATACGAGCACGCCGACTCGCGGCAGGGTTTCCATCCCGACTGGAAAACGCATATCTTCAACTACGGGCGCACCGAGGTTCGCAGCTTCCTGATGTCGAGCGCCATGTTTTGGCTCGACAAGTATCACATCGACGGCCTGCGCGTAGATGCGGTCGCTTCCATGCTCTACCTCGACTATTCGCGCAAGGAGGGCGAATGGATTCCCAACAAATTCGGAGGCCGCGAAAATCTTGAGGCTATCGACTTCCTTCGCCGATTCAACCAGGAGGCTTACAAAGAGCATCCTGAGATTCAGACCACTGCGGAGGAATCCACTTCGTGGCCCATGGTTTCGCGGCCCGTATATCTTGGCGGCCTAGGCTTCGGGTTGAAGTGGGACATGGGGTGGATGCACGACACGCTGCAGTACTTCCAGCAAGATCCCATTCACCGCAAATATCATCACAGCAAGCTCACCTTCCGCATGCTGTATTCCTTTCAGGAAAACTTTGTCCTGCCGCTTTCACACGATGAAGTCGTCCACGGCAAGGGATCGCTCATTGGCAAGATGCCCGGAGACGAGTGGCAGCGCTTCGCCAACCTGCGGCTGCTGTTCGGTTACATGTTCGCGCAGCCCGGTAAGAAACTGCTTTTCATGGGGAATGAGTTTGGCCAGGTCCGCGAGTGGGGGCACGATACCAGCCTCGAATGGGATGTGTTGCAATATCCGATTCATAGCGGCATGCAGAACTGGGTGGGACAGTTGAACCGCCTCTACCGCAGCGAACGCGCCCTGCACATGCTCGACAACACTCCCGATGGCTTCGAGTGGGTCGATTGCAACGACAATCTGACCAGCACGATTTCGCTCCTACGCAAGAGCGATTCGCCGAAAGATACCGTCCTCATTGTCTGTAACTTCACTCCGATTCCGCGCGTAGGCTACCGAGTGGGCGTCCCAGAAGACGGTTACTGGCGCGAGTTGCTCAACAGTGACGCCAACGAATACGGCGGCACTGGCTGGGGCAACCTCGGCGGAGCACATGCCGAAGCCGAACCAGCCCACGGCCGGCCTTATTCTTTGAAACTCACGCTGCCGCCGCTCGGGGCGTTATTTTTGAAGGTGGGATGAACCATCGCGGGAACCTTACTCGATCTGCTGCTAGTGCCCATCAGACTTAGGAGAAATTCGAATCAAGCCGATCTTACTAAAGACTCTAATTCGGGGATATTATTTCAACGAGGCAATGGCCGTATATCAACAGTATTATCGCCCGCTCGTTGATATCTACGGGCCAGCCCGAACCGAACTCGCGGATCCTGGCCGACACGAGGACAGACCAGCTACGTGGGTCCCGCTTGTATTTCACTGCACTACAGAAAAAGATCTTTCAAAAATATTTGAGAGCGGGAAGCTCAAACCGGGCAAAAAAGGCACGGTTAGCTTCACTGAAATTCACGTTGGCGAACTTGATCGAATGAAATCTCGGATACACGCTAAGCATCAAGTCGCTCTGGGTTTCCCTCGCCAATGCATCGAACGCCAGGGACTTGCACCGGTCTGGTATCTGAAGCACAACCCCGAGATTCGCGATGCACTAAAGAAACTCAAAAGTCGCGATCCCGGCAGCTTTGCTCGGCTGTCTCCCTTTATCGAAGAAGACGACGATGTTTCAGCCTTTCAGGAAGTACGAACCACGAATGCCGTGAGTATTGAAGACGCCGTCTGGATTCTCACAACGAATCGAAAACGTAATACACATGAGCTTGTGATTCCGGGAATTGAAGGGTTCGTCGCGAAGCATGGGAAAATCTCTCGGTCGTACTGGCATCGCTCACATCAACTTGAAGTGTTTTCCGAAGCGCAATTCGCTAACACTACAAGAAATGTTGATGGTCGAGTCGACGATTTTCAGTCGTGTGGCGAATATTATTGGCGGAAATTAGGTCGTCAGGAAGAAGAGCTTAAAGTCACATTGCCCGTGCACAAGAAGAAAATCTTTTTCGAGTTCACATCACGAGGAAGACAAGCGGCCTTCGATGGTCCTTGGCAATTTATCGATATAGCCAGGATGATTTTCAATATCCTGCGCGAAGCTGGAGAAAACACAGATAAAATTCTGCAATACAGACTAATCGAAAATATCTGGGAAGCAGACAAACTCGAAACGTAGGTAGTTCCCCGTCGCCAGCGCACTAGTCGAATACCTCGCCAACATTGGCAGCTGACACCGACCACTGTTTTCCATCCCGTGCTATTCTGCCCTGAGAACTGCGTCCATGCGGATTCTCACTCGCTACATTCTGCGTGAAGTAACCTCGCACGCCCTCATTGGCGCGGCGATCTTTACTTTCGTGCTCTTCACGCGTGATTTGGGACGCATTCTCGAGCTTGTCGTCCGCGCCAGCGCTCCGCTGCCCAGCGTCGCCGAAATTTTCTTTTACACCGTCCCGCTTGCGCTGACATACACCATCCCCATGAGCGTGCTGGTCGGGATTCTCATCGGCCTGAGCCGTCTTGCAGCCGATAGCGAAATCACCGCCATGCGCGCCAGCGGCATGGGTGTGTGGGACTTCGGCCGGGCGCTGGCAATCTTTGTCTTCGCAGCCTGGCTGCTGGCTCTGGGCAACGGTTTATATTTGGCGCCGTGGTCGATGGCGTCACTCGGCCATCTCGAGGAGCAACTCAAAGGCTCGCAGGTTTCCTTTGAAGTGCAGCCGCGAGTGTTCTATGAAGGTTTTCCGAAGATCGTGCTCTACGTGCAGGACGTGCACACGGCACAGGGCGCAGCAGTGTGGAAGGGAGTATTTCTCGCCGACATCTCCGATGCCGCCAATCCCCGGATCACGCTGGCCCACGAAGGCATTCTCGTCCCCGAGGGCCAGGACCGTCTGCATTTACACTTGGTCGACGGTTCCACCCACGAAACCGATCCCAAACAAGCCGACCGCTACCAGATCTCGACGTTCGACCAGACTGACATCCCGATCGATCTGCCATCGACTGAGAACAAAGCCGAGGAACAGATTCCGGTCGGCTTGGTCAGCACATGGTCTCTACGCGATTACGCAAAGCGTGTCGATCCGGTTTCGGCTCGCTGGTACCTGATCGAGTTTCATCGCCGCTTCGCCTTGCCCACAGCGTGCCTGGTGCTGGCCATGGTCGGGATTCCTCTGGGGCTATCGTCGAAGAAAAGCGGCAAGTCGGGCGGATTCGTGCTCACCATCGTGCTGGTTTTTTTGTACTACTTCGTTTCGCTCATCGGAGTGTCGCTGGCGCGGCAAGGCACGGTTCCTCCGGCTCTCGGAGCGTGGCTGGCCAACATCGTATTCTTTGCCGCCGCGTTGTTTTTATTGTGGCAAGCCGAGCGCAGACCGTTTGCGCTGTCTGCTGTAAAGCTGGCATGGAAGCGTCCGGAAGTGCAGCCAAACGGAGCGATCCGGGCATTCGGACTCGGACGCAAAGACAATGCCAACGCTTTCGAGCGCGCCTCCACGCGGCGGCGAGTTTTCAGTGCGAGTTTTCCCACGCTCCTCGACGACTACGTGCTGCGCGATTTCTTCGTCTACCTGGGAATGATTCTTTCTGCATTTCTCGTCCTGCTGCTGGTCTTTACTTTGTTCGAGTTGTTGGGCGATATTCTGCGCAATCAGACACCGGCGATTGTGGTCGCAGAGTATCTGCTCAACGTTGCTCCTTATTTGCTGTACAGCGTTGCCCCCCTGATCATGATGCTGGCCGTGCTGATCACGTTCGGACTCATGAACCGCGCCAACGAAATCACCGCCATCAAAGCGACTGGAACCAGCATCTACCGAATCGTCACCCCTGTGCTGATCACCGCCGCGGTCCTCGCCGCCGGCTTATTCTTTGCCGATCAGTTCTACCTGCCACGCACCAACCAGCGCCAGGAGGCGCTGCACAACCAGATCAAGGGCAAGCCACCGCAAACTTATCTGCGCCCGGACCGCAGATGGATCTTCGGCCAGAACAGCGACATTTACTACTACCAATTTTTCGATCCCGACCGCGACCAATTCGCCAACGTCACCATCTTTCGAATCGACCCCGCCACCTTCGCCATCACCCAGCGCATCCATGCCGATCGCGCTCACTGGGCTGAAAACCTCGATCGCTGGGTCTACGAGCAAGGCTGGCAGCGTTCTCTGCAGGGCGCAGCCATCGCCGGATATCGCAACTTCGACGTTTCCACTTTTCCGGAGCTCAGCGAGACGCCGTCCTATTTCAAAAAGGAAGTGAAACAATATTCTGAGATGAACTACGAGGAGCTGCGCCGTTACATCCGCGACCTGCAGCAGAGCGGCTTCGACGTGGTGCGCTTACGCGTGCAGTTGAACAAGAAGCTCTCCTATCCTTTGATCACGCTGATTATGGCAATCCTCGCCGTTCCGTTTTCTCTTTCGGCTGCGAAAAAGGGAGCTGTTACCGGGGTTGCGGTCGCGGTGGGAATCGCCGTAGTCTACACCGTAGTATCGCGATTATTCGAAGCGATGGGAGACCTGAGCCAACTCCCGCCGGCGCTAGCGGCATGGTCACCTGACTTGATCTTCACTCTGCTGGGCGCTTATCTGATTTTGAAGGTTCCGACGTAAACGCGGTGTTCCCGCATCCACGAGAGCCGAGCGCCAACTCCTACTTCACTGCGATTCCCCAAGGATAGTTGTCGGTTGTAATCGGTGTCAGTGGAGTCAATTGGCCCGTCGCAGGGGTGAGAGCAAACTCCGAAACATTCGCCGAATTGAGATTCGTCACGAAGAGCCATAAGTCGTCGGAACGTATCGCGATCGACTGGGGAAACGAGTTGACCGATACCGTCGCAGGCGTGAGCGGCGATAAAGTTCCAGTTGCCGAACTGATTCTAAATGTCGAGATCGTTCCAGATCCGGTGTTCAAGACGTACAGGAACTGCCCTAGCGGATTGACCAGCAACGGCCCCGGAAGATTGCCGACTGCGTATGGTGAACCGGTCACCTCTTGCAGACTGTAGTCGGCGTTCGGGCATTGCGCCGATACTGCAAAGCATATCTTGTATGCGCTGACGTTGTTGTTGGGGCTTTGGTTTGAGACAAAAACGAATCGGTTACAGGGGTCGACGGTCACCCCAGACGGGACGGTGCCCGTTGCAATGCCTGGCGACAAGGTCGTTGAGGGCACTAGCGTTAGCGCTCCGGAGGAAGACACGGAATAATTGACGACCGCATAATTGGCGGAATCTGTCACGTAAAGATTCTCCGTGGTCGGAGGCGTAAATCCGGCGCAAGACGTATTTTGAGTTCCTAGTACGGGGAACACCGTTGGTGTCACCGCCAGCGCTGACGCAATGGGGCTTTGGCCACGAGCCTCCGTGGGGAGTGGAAACGGCGAACCCGATACTTCGCTCAAACTGCCGCCGCTGCCGATGGAGAGCACCGAAACCGTTCCACCCAAGTCCGCAACAAAAAGAAACTTGCCCGCCGAGTCCATGGCTTCCGCTACCGGATACGCGGAGTCATTCAGCGTTGTTGTCCCCACC
Source organism: Candidatus Sulfotelmatobacter sp. (assembly GCA_049279555.1). Lineage (GTDB taxonomy): Bacteria > Acidobacteriota > Terriglobia > Terriglobales > Acidobacteriaceae > Sulfotelmatobacter. The sequence goes on along the minus strand of JBAPOI010000730.1, from coordinate 1,960 downwards.
ACGGCTAACTTTCCATCGGATGCGACCGAATAAGTCGTAATGCCAGTGACACTATCTCCGATTTGAGAGTTCTGAGTCACGATCACGTAGGCGTAGGTGCCGGCCGGATCCAGGACTACGGCCGTAGCCGCTCCCGGCGTCGGCGGTCCATTCACGTTGTTGATCTGCGCGACGCTGCCGTTGCCCAGGTTGAGGCTGAAGGTATCCATCACGGCGCTGCCGGTATTCGTGGAAACAACGATCAGGCCATTGTTGGAAGATGAATACTTGGTGCTACAGGCTATAAGAAAGCCAACCGCAAGCAGAACCAGAATCGCTACAACCCAGGTAAACCTTGTCCGCATTCTGCGCCTTATCTCCTGTGAGCTTGCTGCCGCATTTCCCCGGCGACCGCATGCCGGGCGTGGACCCTAATTGAGGGCGTGAATTGCCATCCATTTATGTATCAGGAATGCGTAGGAAGAGCAAACCCGGCACGCATTTATTAGAACTGCCGAGGCGGGCAGGAGTTGCCTGAGAGGTAGTGGCTAGGCGTTGATCGTTAGTAGTCGCCGATTTTCACTGGCATTGCTGACCACTCTTTTTAAGCTTCTCGCGCGATGGGAACCGCCGCCTCTGAGGTCTCATCCGTTTCGGCAATGACCTCCGGCGTAAGAGGCAGATGAAGCTCGACCCGAAGCCCGCCCTCTGGCCGGTTGAACGCCGACACACGCCCTCCATGAAAACGGACAGCTCTTTCGGTGATGGCTAGGCCCAACCCAACTCCCCCCGTGAGGCGGCCGCGATCATCGTCGATTCGATAAAAAGGCAGGAACAGCTTTTCCAGCGCATCGAGCGGAACGCCACAGCCACAGTCGCTGACCTTTATCACGGCTTCCTGACCGTTGGCGTTTTCGGTCCTCTCCAAGCCAATCTCCACCGTCGTTCCTTCACCTGTGTAACGAATGGCGTTGCGTACCACGTTTTCGACAGCGCTATGCAGCAGCGATGCATCTCCGCGCACACACCAGCTTCCGTCGGGAATATCACTGCGCACGTGGCAATGCCGCGCCTGCGCTTCGAACTCCGCATCTTCCGCCACACTGAGGACTACTTCGTCGAGCGGAACCAACGTCGAAGGAACCTTCTTTTCCCCGTCTTCGAGTCGGGCCAGAGTCAGCAACCGTCCAATCAATTCGTTCAGACGGCTGGCCTCGAGTTCGATGCGCTCGAGCATGGTCGCGCTTTCTGGTCCTGAACGCTGCCGCGCCAAGCCCAGCGCCACGTTTAAACGCGCGAGCGGAGAGCGGAGTTCGTGCGAAATATCATTCAGCAAACGTGATTGAGCCTTAACCAGCGTTTCCAGGCGTGCCGCCATGGTGTCGAAATCGCGCATCAACCCGCCGATCTCGTCGCGCCGGTTGCTGTTCGGGCCTCCTGCACGGGCGGTTAGATCGCCCGCAGCAATTTTATGTGTCGCGGACCGCAACTGGGTCACCGGCTTGGTGATATACCAGGCCAGGAAATAGCAGACCAATCCGGAAGAAACAACCGCAATGACCAGGCCAGGTGCCGGTATTCCCCAAGGACCAAAGAAGACCCGCGGCCCGGGAGGTAATTCCATCGCAATGGTGTAGAGGTGGTTCCCATCGCTTGAATACTTCGACTCGGTTAAAATCTGCGGGCGCGGAAACACCGCCCCGGGTCGCGGCGGCAGAGGCTTGCCAGCGGCAACGTGTTCCGCCCAACCTGTGCTTGAGCGCCCGGAAATCTCGTTTCCCCGCTCGTCGAAAACGTAGGCTCGCACATGCTGCTTATGTTGCAGATCTTCCAGGTAATCGTGCGCTTCTCGCGTTCCACCATGCTCATAGGCGTTAATGGACTCGCTGAGGGCCGTCGTGCGTAGCGCATCCCACGTCGAATTGCGTTGCGGACGTAACGCCAGCATCACGAGCACTGCCAGTACCAGAAACAATGCCTG
>JBAPOI010000729.1:0-4730 GCA_049279555.1 Candidatus Sulfotelmatobacter sp. | reverse complement strand
AGCAGACCCTAGCACCCAACTAGTAAGGGACCACCCCCAATCGGTGACGAATGCATTTGAGCGGAGGCGGAGAATGCATGTGATCGACACCCTCAGGAAAACTCCAGCATTTTCTCCAGTACTCGCGGTAATTGTCATGGTCAGCGTTGGGTTCAGCGCAGAACGAGTTTCAGGAGAAGAAAAGGCTGGGCTGTCCATCGCAACGCTTGAGCAGATTCAGACGGCGGCGCTTCGAAGCGATTACGGTTATTCCCAGCTCGACTATCTGTGCAACAAGATTGGCCCGCGAATGAGCGGGTCCCCACAGGCTGCGGCTGCGGTCCAGTACGTGGCGGAGCAGTTTCGAGAACTGGGACTCGAGGTCTCACTGGAGCCGGTTATGGTACCGCATTGGGTGCGCGGGCAAGAGACGGCGGAACTTATAAAGATTCCGGAAGCGCCGCCAGGTTTTGAACAAAAGGTGATTCTGACCGCACTAGGAGGAAGTGTGCCGACGCCACCAGAAGGCATAACGGCCAGCGTCGTAGTTGTGAATAGTTTCGAGGAACTGGACAAACTGGGCGCGGCAGGAGTTAAAGGGAAGATTGTCCTTTTCAATGTTGCGTTCGATACAAAGCTTGCAGACGCTGGATTCTCGCACGAAGCTTACGTGCGCGTGGTGCCATATCGCGTGACGGGAGCGTATCGCGCGGTCGCGTTGGGAGCAGTGGCTTCGTTACTGCGATCCATCGGTCCCACCGATTTTCGGCTGGCCCATACTGGATCGGTAGGATACTTTGATGGCCCGAAAATTCCTGCTGCAGCTATTAGCGCGGAAGACGCCGATCTGATCGCACATCTGTCGAAAGATGGGCCAGTCGTTATGCACCTTGTGCTGACTCCCACGATTCTGCCGGATGAGCGCAGCGCGAACGTGATTGCTGACTTGCGAGGAAGCGACCATCCGGAGCAAATTGTGATCGTCTCGGCGCACCTGGATTCGTGGGACTTGGGTACGGGCTGCATCGACAACGGCGCTGGAATCGCTGAGATTCTGCAGGCAGCGCGTGTATTCCACGAGTTGAAGCTCCGGCCGCGGAGAACGATCCGTTTCATTGCCTGGATGAATGAAGAGAATGCTGCCAACGGAGGAAACGGGTACGACCAATACGCGAAGGACCATCGAAGCGAACTGTCGAAACACGTCGCCGATATTGAGATCGACGTTGGCACCTGGCATCCAGTGGGCTACGAATTTTATGGCAGCGAAGAACTGAGGAAGGCGCTTCGGCCACTGCGCTCCGTTCTCGGCAAGATCAGTAGCGGCGTTGTATTCCTTCGACCATATGCGGGCGATATGGATGAGTTCATGCCGGGGCTTTCACCAGTTGCGGACAACCGAACCTACTATGCGACACACCATACCGTTGCCGATACGTTTGCGATGATCGATCCCAGAGGACTCCAGGAAAACGCGGCAGTCATGGCTGTGCTGGGCTATGCGATGGCGAGTGTGCCGGAGGAAGTCATCCAGCATCCGTTGCCGAAATAAATTCGCCGATCCTGGACAACGGGCCAGCGTTCCACATCCCAGTGAAACCTTACGAAGTGATCTACGCTAGCTATCGATTCAGAACAGTTTTACAAATGTTTACACACGTAAGTCCTTCGCCATTTGGCAGTAAGCATAATCGCTGGAAAGGTGCGAAAATGAAATTAGCTTGGCCGCACTCCGCTGTTGCGTGATCCCATGGAAGGCGGGATGCAACGCGGCGTGGGGAATCCGTGTCTAACGGACAAGCCGGAGCTCGGACAAGTTTTAGTTCATGCCCATCACACAAATTCCATTCCAGGATCCGGTGGCTCCGCCGGAAAAGCCTCAGCCGGAACAGCTGGGCCTGTACGACGCCCAGGGATGGGAGACCGCTTACAAGGATCTGGATGATGATGCGCGCGTGCCGCATTTGCTCATCCAACTGCAGGATGACCTGACACGTTCGCGGCGTCGCGAGGCGGCGTGGATTTCGATTATCGTTCACCTCATTCTGATTATCCTGCTGGCGAAGATTGAATGGATTGAGAAATATTTGCCGTGGCATTCGGCAGTTGCGGTGAAAAAGCTGACGACGGACAAGGACGTGACCTTTCTCGAACTTCCGCCGGATCTGCAAAAGCTGCAAAAGAAGCCAAACACAAACATTGCCTCGGACAAGAACCGTACGGCGATGACGCGGCATCCTCAGCTTGACGTCAAAGAACTTCGCAAGATTCTGCAGACGCCACCGCCGGGCGCGCCGGGATCGAGTGCGCCGCAGATTGCTCAGCAGCCGCCTGCGCAGTCACAGGGATTCGCGCAGAGTCAGCCCGCGCCGCAACCGCAGCAGCAGACTCAGCAGATCGCGCAGTTACCACCCACGGCGAAGCCAAACATCGAGAATGAATTCAAAAAGTATGCGAACCCCATGTCGGCGGGCGCGGCAATTGACCAGGCGGCACGGGACGCGGCGGCGCGACGCGGCAACGGCCAGCAGATGGGCAATGGGGGCGATCCCTACGGATTAGGGCAGGGTGCGCACGGCCGCCAGATGGGCAATCTTGAAGTGCTCAGCGACACCATGGGCGTGGACTTCGGTCCCTACCTGCAGCGCGTGCTGCACGACGTAAAGCAGAATTGGTATCACGAGATTCCGGAATCTGCTGAGATGAAGCACGGAAACCTGATCATCGAGTTCGCTATCGCCAAGGATGGAAAAGTTATGGGCATGAAGCTCGTGGCTCCTTCCGGAGATCCGAGCCAAGCTCTCGATCGCGCGGCCTGGGCGGGCATCACTCTGTCGAATCCATTTCCCCCCTTGCCCAGCGAATTTGGCGGACAGTATCTGGCGCTGCGCTTCCGCTTCTTTTACAACCCTACCAAAGAAGAGCTGGAATAGTTCTGCGGGTCTGCAGGCACGGTTAGTCGATCTGCGCAGGTGCTCTCATATACGCCATGCGAATCAGCGTTCGCTCCGAGAAGGGCACGTAGAGCAGGGCCGCGCTGGCAGCGATAGCTGCGCCCAGGCCGATTTTCTGCAGCAATAGAAATGGAGCGATTGCCCAAAGCTCGTCGAGTGCCAGAACCACGGGAAATATTTGCAGGAACTTGTCGCCGAGGCGGTGATAGTCGAATCCGACGGCGGAGAGCAGGTAGCAGCGCAGCGGAATTCCACTGGCTGCGGTCACCGTGACTGCAACCACGAGGGCGGTTGCTTGCCAGCCGGGCAAGAAAGAATCCGTGATCGCCAGCACAGGATGAAGATGAAAAAGCGCAGCGAGATAGAAGATGAGATACATCACTTGAATCAAAGCGAACAATCCGCGCGTCAAGCCACGCCGCGGGATGGGAACCGCCAGCTCGGGGTGCAGAGCGTGCGAAGAAGCTTTCGCTGCTTCCGAACCCGGGGTTTCTGAACTCGGCCCAGCAGCCGTCTGACTGGTTTGCACCGGGGCGATGAAGCGATAACCGCGGCGCGCAACGGTCTCGATGTAGCGCGGGTTGGACGCCGAATCTCCCAGGGTCTCGCGCAATTTGTTTACGGCGGTGTTCAGGCTGTGGTCGAAATCCACGAAAGTGTTGGAGGGCCATAGCTTCTGCCGAAGGTCCTCGCGGGTTACCACGTCGCCGGCGCGTTCGAGCAACAGCGCCAGCACTTGAAAAGGCTGCTCCTGCAGGCGAAGCTTCGCTCCGTTCTTGCGGAGTTCGCTCGCGTCGAGATTGAGTTCGAAGACCCCGAAGCGCGCGATTTTGACCGAGCGATTCATCTGAGAATTGGGCATAGGACGCTGCGCGGCGGCCTGATGGCCAGCAACGCGCGTAGTGTAGCACTCGAGCCTCGCCACGAACGGAGATTGCGTCACTGGGGCCGTTACGTTTTTGTGCCTCACGCCACGCGGCGTACAATTAAATTGTCGTGAATCTCCATCGCAAGAACGACTCTCGCCACGGCGCGCACAACCACCGCCACGCGATTTATGTCACGGAAACTTCCGGGTTGCTGTTTGTCGCCTTTCTTCTGCTTGTGCTCATTCTAGTTCGCTACTGGCACGCCATCCACTGGAGCGTGCGCTAACGGTGGCTTCGCCGCCTGATCCGCTGCTGGTGGTTGTGCTTGGTCCCACAGCCAGCGGAAAGACTGCGCTTTCTCTCGCACTCGCCGAGCGTTTCCGGGGCGAGATCGTGAATTGCGATTCGGTCGCGATGTATCGCGGTTTTGATATTGGGACGGCCAAGCCCACCGCTGCCGAGCGAGCCCGAGCCCCACATCATCTGATCGATTGCGTCGATCCCACGGGAACTGTGACGGCGGGGGAATATTCTCGCCGGTCCCGGGCAGCGCTTGAGGAGATCAAAGCGCACGGGCATTTGCCGATCGTCGTGGGGGGAACTGGTCTTTACTTGCGCGCGTTGCTCGAAGGACTTTTCCCCGGGCCGCAGCGCTCGGAAAAATTACGGGAGCGACTGCGTGAGCTGGCGGCCAGCCGCGGCTCCGCTTACCTTCAACGCCTGCTGCGACACCTTGATCGCGCCGCGGCAGAAAAAATCCATGCCAATGACACGCCTAAGCTGGTGCGTGCAATCGAGGTCTGTCTAGCCTCGCGCCAGAAAATAACGGAGCTCTGGCAGAAACAGGAGCGCGACGCTTTGCGTGGCTTCAGAATTTTGCGCCTCGGGCTCGATCCGGATCGTCAGGCGCTCTATGAGCGGATCAACG
>JBAPOI010000728.1:0-2399 GCA_049279555.1 Candidatus Sulfotelmatobacter sp. | reverse complement strand
ATCCACTGCATTGACGCTCCTGGCGAAGCGTTCAGGAAAGCGCGTGCTGCGGCACAGTCGGCAATACGAATTAAACCTGCAATGCCCGAAGCGCTCGTCTCCCTCGCCTGGATAAAACTCTGCTATGACCGCAACTGGCCCGCAGCCGAGCTAGGCTTTCGAAAGGCACTTCAGAAAAAGCCCAGCTACCCTTTTGCTCATACTGGATGGGCGCTCCTTCAACTTGCAACCGGACGCGCGGACGACAACATTGCTTCGATTGAGGAGGCACGTAAACGGAGCCCGCTCTCTCCTCCTCTCAATGCGTTGTTGTGCAATTCGCTTTATAGCTCACGACGATTTTCCGATGCCGAGAAAGCCGGATTGAGGGCCATTCTGTCGCACCCAGATTCTTGTATCGCGCACGCATCCTTGGCTCGCGCACTATTGCAGGTTGGCCGCCACGATGAGGCGATGCTTCATTTTGAAAAAGCGCGTCAGCTCTCGATCGACAGCAAAGTGTATCTGGGATTCTGGGCTTACGCTTGCGCTCTCCTAGGGAGAACGGAGGAGGCTCGCCAAGCACTTGAAAGACTGTTGTCTGTTCCCAGCCACGAATACGTGCCCTCTTACTTTATCGCACTGATTCATCTCGGTCTCTATCAAGCCGACGAGTGCATCGAATGGCTCCACCGTGCCTGCGATGAGCGTTCCCATTGGGTCCTGTTCCTGAATTCCGATCCGATATTCGATGGGATACGCACCCGCTTGAGTTTTCAGCAGCTCTTGGATAAGGTCGGCTTCAACAGGCATTCCTCAGTCATCCGCGGATGAGGTTTTCGTAGGAGGCTCTCAGATTCGACTGGCCTGAAGCTTTTTTGAGGATGAGCCGGGTGCTCTTTAACTTGGAGCATCGATATTCACGGGTCGATGACAATCAGAATATAACTCTATGTGCAGACCAGCCCACCGAGAGTGGAGCACTCGCGGCGGTCTGGTCCTGCGGACGAGCGATGCGGGGAAAGGGAAGCTATCACATGTAGTTTCCTATCGTCCAGACAGTGACGACGAAATGGGCTGCATGTGGCTGGAGTTGGTTGCCAATGGCGACTGTTGAGCTGATTTCTGTGGGAGCGCCGCCTTGGTGAACACCATATAGAGCTCGGTTCCGGCAGCCAACGTGACGACAAGCTTCTCATTCGAGATCATCTTGGCAATCTGGCTGTCGGCGGTGTTTCCCATGTTTTGCGAGAGCTGCGATCTCATCATGTCCTCGCCGCTCAACGCCGTGGTCGTATTGTTTCCAAGCATCATCGCCGTCGTTTGGCCGATCCCGGACAGCGTGGCGACAAACATCGCCTTGCCTCGGCTGCTGCCGGTCACCTGCCCCTTGAGCGCGCGCAGGTTTGTATCGACCGCCACGGCGCTGATAGGCACGGTAGAGCCGTTCGGCAGATCAACGGATTCAAACGTGATCGCCATATTGCCATGCGCATCGGCGCTGTTGATGCGTCCAATCGCACGGCTTCCGGCGGGTAGGACAATTCGCCCGTCGCGCTCATAGTTGTATTCGATCACGGCAGTAACGGGTGCCGCGACCGACGTAGTGGCAGAGGCTTCAAGCCGAGCGGCGACGTGGAAACCAGGCTCCAAGCCAAAGTTCGTGATCGCGGGTCCGAGATACTGTGAAGCATCGGCTGCGACGGGTACGCTCTTGCGCGAGAAAACGATGCGCGTTTTGGTCACCTCATCATTCCACGCGCGCGTTGCCTCGCTATAGGAGGCTCCGGTTTGATATTGCGTCCCGGCGACCGAAGGCCCGCCGGAGGCTTGACCGGCAGTGGAGCCTCCGTTGTAAGCCGGGGGCTGGAAAGGGGCGATAGAGCCGATTGTTTTCGGTAAGCCATTGAATTGTTTTAAGGTTTGCACCTTGGAGCCAGCAGAGCCAGTAGTTACCGGCGCCGCGCCGGCAGTACCCTGCTCCGTTCCTGCTGGTTTCGCCGCAGCATCCTCCGCTTCTTTCGCGTGGCGTTTCTGTGCTTCCAGGGCGTTTTTGGTCCCGAGAATATCCTTCGGCGTGATGCTATCAGGATCGCTACCCGTTGCTGCACTCGGAGTGTTGTTTTCGTCGGCGGGCATCACCCCGGTAGTAGCGGCGGTCTTCTGTTGAGCGGGTGTCCGCTTGGAGGCTTGGCCGTGTGATTTCGTGGGCGACATCTTATGTGAGAAGATGAGCACCACGACCAACAAGGCCACCAGCAGTGCAAGGCCAGCGAGAATCAATTTGACTATTCCTGCTGGGACGTGACTTTTCCTCTCTGGCCGCGCGTATGGTGTAGCGTCCGTTTCGGATGCAGGAGAAATGAGCGTAGGTTCTTCTGGTGTCGTCTGTGTCATTGGTCTCTTCTCCTAAAATCCTG
>JBAPOI010000727.1:0-2804 GCA_049279555.1 Candidatus Sulfotelmatobacter sp. | reverse complement strand
GAACTAGCCTGCTTCGAACAGTTTCTTCTCCATAGTCACGATGAAAATAAGCTTCGGATTCGATTTCCTACGTGCGGAGTGTGGAAGCTTGTCCGTTCTCTGCGATGGCCAAACGGTAACGGCTCCGTGAAAGAGAATTCAACTGTGCTGAGCGTGCTCCCGCAGAATTCTGACAGGCGATGGTTAGATTCGCTGAGGTCGTTCCAAACTGAGTTGAAACAACATGGTTTCTCTCACAGCTTGGCGGGGTCACTCACCGGAGCGGCGGGCGAAATCATTGACAATGTGTTCCAGCACAGCCAGACGGATTTGCCGGGACTGTTCGGTTATCAGCTTTCGCGGCGGAAAGTCGCTTTCAGTGTTGCTGATCTAGGGGTAGGCGTGCTGAAGAGTCTCCGTCACAATCCGCAGTACCGCTATCTGACAACATCGATGAATGCTCTCCAAGAAGCAATTGCTCCTGGAGTGTCGCGCTTCGATACCGGCGGCTACGGCTTTTCGACTCTACTGCGCTCTGTGGCGGAACTGTGGGGCAAAACACGTCTCAGGAGCGGAGAAGCCGTACTGGTATTTGATCGCGAAACAGAAGAGCGACGTACGGCGAACTATTATCTGCCCCAGTTCTTAGGTATGCAGGTTTCTGCGATTTGTCGTCTCGACCCTCCTCGAAAGCCATAGACATTACACTCTAATATTCCTCTTGACTTGTATCATCAGCGTCATTATACTCAGTGACGATGATGATTGATTCTCGACGAGGAACTATGCTGCGGCGCGTTGACGTTCGACAACTCACTGGCTCTGACACGCTGGTCGGCAAGACCGATGGGCAAAGGGATGCCCCCAAATTCGTGAATTTGGTCTTTGGCGATGACCGTGAAGAGTCATTGTTGTGGGATTGGAGCGGGATCGAGGTCGCCACGGCCAGTTACTTTGCGACGACGCTCATTCCCCTGATAAGAATGATCACGTCTGGCGAACTCGCGAAATATTTCCTATTGGCAGGACTCAACAGAAACTGTCTCGATGAGCTGACGCTCGTGCTCAACGCGGAAGAACTGGTGGCGATGATTGTCCAGATGAAAGGGGACAAGGTAGCGTCGGTAGACTTAGTTGGAAAGCTCGACCCCGTCTATGTCAGTACCTTCAGAGAGGTAGTTCGTCATGGTGCTGTTTCCGCCGCTGAGTTATTCAAGAATTCTCAGCACCGGGGTAAATCGCAGATCGGAAAAACAGCGTGGGTGAACAGATTAACGGGACTGAACCGTCTGCGCCTGCTTCGCAAGGAGAAGGTCGGCAGAGAGTTCGTATTCCATGCCCCGTTCTTGGAGGTGTGAGCAAAAGTATGGGCGAAGATTGGATACGCAAAACAGAGCGGATGTACAAGCATTCTCTACGTGGCAAAGCCAAGCAGTTGACACGAACCTCGATGTTCGTGTCCGAGGAGGTCGTGACGACGTCTTACCCTTGCCAGCTTCTCGATCCAGACCAAAGGATTCAAGTGGGTACGAAGATGAAAGTCTTCCAAAGGTCGGAGACAGCTAAGATCGCGGTTTTGATCGGAACCCAAGTAGTTGCAACAATTGAAGGCGAGCCTGCACATGATCTGAGGAGGACATTCTCGCGGCAACCTGCGAAACCCAGAGTGCTCGATGTCGAGTGTGTCTCCAGTACCGAGGGAGCACCATGGTTGGAGGTCAGCGCGATTGTGCACAAGGGGAAGAAGGTAAAGAAGCAGTGACGGAACTCCGGGTGCTGGCTCCAACATCGAGATCATCTCCGCACGACAACGTTGGTTTGGGCTGCCAAGCTTGTCCGTTCTTGCCAGACTGCGGTGGCATTTTCTCGGATTACGATTGCCTCGGAAACTGTTGCGGTGATCCTGCGAATTGCGAGATCGCATGCCCCAGATCGCATCGATTCGGAGAGGTTGTGCAAGATTCGGGGGGCTGGAACCGAAGGCTGCCAACTCTGAAGCAAGATCACTCCCGTTCATTACCGCTTTACATACCGTGCATTCAGAACGGATCGCAGCGTGACGAACCCTTATCCGTTCCAATCGTAGCCCTCCCGACTTTCAGTGTCACTCGTAGTGCGGGGCGACAAAGGTTCGCTTCCGCCGTAGATTTGAGGCAACAATTCGGCTTGTCGCGAGAGACGCGGCTCATTTTGCTGTCGGTCAAAGACGATCCAGACTTGGAAACTTTCTGGAAATATTCAGAGTTGCGCTCATTGCCGGAATATCTGGCGAATCTCGGTGTGGAACACATCACCGCTCCCAATTTTTCGTTCGCAAATAATGTGCCTCGAACCGAACACCTCGCGAACTTGGCACGATCTCTTCGATGTATCGAGGAATTCTCGACAGCAGGATTGAGTGTCATCCCTCACCTGAATGCGTGCAACGAGCGCCAGTGGGACTTCTGGGCTGACTTCCTGAAGGAGCACTCTGAAATAACTGTGGTTGCTAAAGAGTTTCAAACGGGCGCGGCAATTCCGAGAATCGCTCAGTGGCATATCGAAGAACTTCAGAGAACGCAAGAAAGAATCGGAAGACCATTGCATTTGCTGGCGGTGGCGGGAAGAAGACACTTGGGATTGTTACTGACGCTGGGGCGATTCACCATCATCGATTCGGTTCCATTTGTGAGAACGATTTTCAGACGCAGGATGTCTAGGAACGACGGAAAGTGGGCGATACGTTTGACGAGACGGGGAGAACCTCTGGACGGACTATTACGGCATAACGTCGATGTCTACAGCGCAGGGATTGAAGAAGCACTGATTAAGTGCAGACAGTATTC
>JBAPOI010000726.1:0-15066 GCA_049279555.1 Candidatus Sulfotelmatobacter sp. | reverse complement strand
CTGAATCTTCTTCTGAATCTCGCGCCGGAAGCCATCGGAGTACGAGAAAATGTGCTGCATCTTCGAGTGCTGACCATATCCAAGGTCAGCGGCGTGAGTTTCGCGAGACAGAGTATAGACGGCCGTTGGCTCAGGGTCGGTGCGATCGCGTGTACGGACATAGGCAAATAGGTCGTACACCATTCGTCTCGTCGCGAGCTTCAGAATGACGTGCGGATTGCGAAGCGGATGCGTAAGGTGTTCGACAATTGTGCCTTCATCGAGATCAGGCTCGAACCCGTCGAGCGAGTCACCCGCGTTCTGACCCAGTTTTCCCATCAAGGCCGTGCCGACGACCATTCCGAGGGCATCGAATGCGACCTCGGAGCGGTTGCGGTTCGCATCGGTCATCCGATAAGGCGCGAGGACTCGATAGTCAATCTCCGACAGGGCCACGTTGCCGACAGCGTCGCGTACCTCTACCAGCATGAGGTCATGAGAGTCGTAGGTGACCACGGTTGGGTTGTTGAACGGATCGAGGAATCGCCGGGGAAGGAAGAAATGCCGGCGAGCCTGCTCAAGTTCCACGCGGTCATCGCGTTCATCGGGAGAGTAGAAGATTCTTCCAGAAGGGATCCACCAACGTCCGTCCCCGGTAAGTTCGATGTATTTTCCTTGGTGCTGGAGAACGTGGCGCGCATCGTGAATGAGCTCTTCCTGCGGTTCATCGCGGCGATAGACTTGCGCGATCAGACCTGGTGTAAAGGCAAGTTTGTAGTCCTGGCCAGGCAGCGCGAGGGGCTCCGCAACTCCAAGCGGCAGAATTCGGTCCAGGTGATCCGCCCGATAGTACGTGCGGCTTTCTTCAATGAGGCGACGATACGGGACATCTTCGATCGCTCCGCTCGCACTGACATCTTCATAGGGTAGGTCATGGTTACCGTCGCTGGCGGAGGCAATCTTCATCTTCATCTCGCCGAAAAGAAATAGATTGGTAACCCAGGGCTGATTCGACTCGGGCGTGACGTGAATAAGCTGGTAGGCCCTGCCCTCGGCTGGCAAAGGCGTACGGTAGGCATGATTCTCCAGGACGGCGTTGGTAAATCTGTTGTCGCTGAAGGTCAGAAGAATTTGACGCTGCTTGTAGCGATCGGCATCCGTCAGAAGTGGCGAGCAGTCTGCGATGCGCCGCCCGTAACCAATGGAAGCAGATTGGAGCACGTCGCCGTACTCGTCCACTTCAAGCGTCATGGTGTGTGAGACGCGCGGGTCTGCGAGGCGGTTGCCGTCTACTTCGTACAGCTTCCGCTCGTAGTGGAACGTTACGGCTTCACGCGGATGCGTAAAGAACACCGCGTGTAAGTTGTGCTGGCGTGGTTGCAGCGGCACGATCGTGAAGTTGCTTTCTGCAACGCTGTACGGGCGCTCCGATTCCTCTTTGCCATCGAGTGCGTAGATCTCCTGACGGAGCATGGATCCTTTAAGGGCGCGGCAGGCCTCGCGGGCTTCCTCGGGCGTAAGGTGCTCGGGGAGGACCGTGTCATTGAGCAGCATGGCGGCCTGGTATTCGTCACGGTCGGTGATCCCACTCGGGACAGGCTCACGATAATATTCGTGCGCGAGATGACGCGAAACCCAACCATTTCCCAGATACACGCCGGTGTGGAACCAAGTCTTCGTCAGAACCGGCTGGACGCTAGAGGTGGAATCGATGTTGTCGCCGACCGGAAAGACGTTGCTCTGACTAAGCGTTGCGAGCTGCTCGGTGTCGAGTTGATCGACCATGCCGAAGCCGCGGAATTCCCGTTCCACACCGTCGAAAAAACCATGATGGTAGGAATACGAGCTGACGAAACGATTTCGACTGATGTAGTCGTACGTCTCCACTCGCTTTACCACATGAACCGGAAAGGGTAAGCGAGTAAGCCAGGGTTTTCCGGTGGCCTTGTCCGCGAGATAGAATTCCGTGGAAGACGCGTACTCGATCCGCGTTTCAGCGCCGAGGTTGTTTCTCACAATGGTTAGCAGATGCGGTTTCTGCCCATCCATAAGGTCGATGTATCGCAACGACTGGCGAGAATCACCGGGCAGAGTTGAGGACCAAAGTACGCAGGCAGTGCCGCGACCGAGGAAGTCCACAACAGAAACAGAGGTCTGAGGAGTGACGGGAGAAAAGTGGGGAATAAAGCGTGCATGCGACCATGCGTTGCCCGATTCGTTGAGATAGATGCGAAGTCCGTCGCTCCCCAAATAGACGATGTCGGTGCAGCCGGACCCGTCGGTGTCCGCTAGTTTGACTCGTGACTGCACGAACAGATCGTCATCTTCAAACCAGGGTGCATTGTCCATAACCACCTTCGCACCGAAGGTTCCGTATCCCAGGTTGGGCCAATAACAAACTTCACCATTGCGGATGCGGACGATGTCGGAGTGTCCGTCTCCCGACATATCGGCTAGGTAGATCGACTGAATTCCGTCGGCGAAAATTACGTGCGGCCCTTTGCATTCGTCGGCGGGTACGGGCACGCGGATGGCAGCTCCGAAGCCTTCATCCAGCAGCGATTCGTGCCACAGGAATGCGTCGTCTTCGGTGATGAGGATGTCGGCGATGCCATCTCCCGTGACGTCGACAAACTTGAGATTTGGATCCTTCCAGTTGAGTACCGGAAGGCTGCGAAAAGTTCGAAAACCTCCCCAGTCTTCTTCCAAGGTGCGCTCGTAAAACCCGGGCGCGGAAGAGTCGAACTGAACCAGATTCAGGGTCCCATCTCCGGCGATATCGAGAAATTGCTGCTGTCCCCGGCTCAAATGCGCGAGAGATGGTTTGTTGGCGACGAGTTCGGTTGCGCCAAAACGTCCATGCCCCGCATTGGGCTTGTAGTACCAACCGGTGCCTTCTTCGGCCAGCACGCCGGAAACGCCCTCTCCGTTGAGGTCTACCCACCTATAATTTTCACCGTCGATGCCAGCAGGCAAGTTCTGCAGGCTGACGGGATCGACCTCTTTCGTTTGATAGGATCGATAGCGCTCGCTTTCGAGCGGGCTTGAGGTGTAATCGAGTTCGAGAGCCGGCATCGACTTTCTAAGATAACGGCCGTCGTTGTGTCGCACATATCCCGACTGAACGACCTTAGTGATGAAAGAGCCAATCGTCTTTTGGCGATACTCAAATTCTGTAGATCGGACCAAGGTGACAGGGGATCCTTGTTCCTCGGGAAAATGGTGGAACATGAGCACGCGCTGACAGAGACGATAGGTACGAATCTCGAAGCGCGAGCGGTAGCGGGAAAACGGATCCTTGCGGACAGGCCAGTCTTCCTCGCGTAACGGTTCGGGTGAGCAACGAACCCATTCCCGCCCTTGGTCATCACTGCCATCGAGATGGTAATGCCCGTCCCCAAAGTCAAACACCACTTCGAACATCCACTCGGCGTTTTCAAATCCACAGCGTTCCAGGTGAGAAGCGCGAAAGCCAGGATTCCGGTCGTGGCTCAGCAATGGCCGCCGATTGCCGTAGAGAATGCGCTTGGGATAACGGTTTGCGGTGCGAGTGCGGTTCTTTTCGCTAGCGTGTTCCAGATCAACTCCCTCTCCGTTTTCCGCTAGGTATTCGTAAACGACGGCATCGCCTTTGTCGTCATAGCTCTCACAAATCAGCCAACTGAAGACGTGATGAGGATTCTCGGGATCGAAGATCCTGGATGCTTCGTCACGTCCGTAGACCGTTAGGGTGTTGTCTTTCGAGATGGAGCGCCAGTGTTCGTCGCCATCCTCGAGCCGGGTCCAGCGCTCAATGCGGGCAAACAATCCCTCGATACGCGGGCGATAGCGTTTGACGCGGTGGCCCTCGATTTCAAATTCGTCATCGACCCAACGGCCTTCACCGTCCTGGATCAGCAAGGGCACTAAGTCCTCAGCGCCTGACAAGATAAAGACGTCGCATTCCTGCAGTTCGCGCTTCCGGTATTTGGGAAAACCCTTGTCGGTTTTGCGCGTGACCGAACGCGACGCGAAGTTCCAACCAATCCCGCAGATGCCATTGCCGGATCCCGAGTCATAAGACAAAGACAAATCCGGCCCGAAACCCGAGCGCCCGGGGCTGACCGCCAGAGGGATGGTCAGTTTGCCCGTGCCCGTGGCCGCGTTCGCCTGAAACTTCTCCCCAATGCCTCGAATGGCTCCGCCACCCTTGGGTAGTTCAATGTGAGGCGCCGAAAATGGCGACGATTCGGGCTGCGGTGCATTCGAGTCAGAGGGCGCCGAGTCTGTTTTTGTAGGCATACATCACCGAACATCCGCGAGGCGATCACGTAGTACGGCCGCTATCGCTCGAACCTCCCGATCTCACGTTTTGTGCGACCCGAAAAGTAAGGCCGCGCGCAAACGCTAACAAGGTTCTTGCCACCGTTCATATCGACACAACAGGTAGACTCTTTCCAGCTCTCCGATCTTTTCTGGGAACCGGAATTGCACTTCTGTCTTCTGATGGTCTCGTCCTAGGGGACCGACGTTCGTATCGACAGCCCCGTAGTAAAGTTCGGGCGCCTCTTCCGTGGTCAGACAGGCGATATGCAGTTCGCCGTCATCGTCATGATGGCGGCCATGCCTGAAGCCGATTACGCGCCGGGCTGCTTCGCCTTCGTGCGGGCAGGGACAATCTGTCGTCTTCCACCGGCCGCATCCGTCGTCGTCGGAGTGGAACAAGATGGCCATTCTCGCGACGAAAATGTCGCCTGCTGCTGGAACATA
Organism: Candidatus Sulfotelmatobacter sp.; assembly: GCA_049279555.1. Taxonomy (GTDB): domain Bacteria; phylum Acidobacteriota; class Terriglobia; order Terriglobales; family Acidobacteriaceae; genus Sulfotelmatobacter. The sequence goes on along the minus strand of JBAPOI010000726.1, from coordinate 10,338 downwards.
GGGAAACATCTTTCGGTGCAGCCACAGACTAAGCTTGCCTCGCCGGTCTTTGTCATCGCATGAGTTTTGCAAGAGCTCCCAAGCGTCTGGAAATTCATGGCGCACGTCGAAATAGCACCATCCAGAACCCGGCAGATGTTTCTGTGCTGACCGGCTGGCGGCACGGCGCAGCAACTCGCCCCCTTCCCGCGAAGTGTGGTTCATATGCAGGACCATGTCCGTCAAAGATTCCATGGGGAAGAAGTTATTTTCCGGCGGTATTTCGATTCGTACACGGCAGACCGCCCCATGGAATTCGAACGGCAGATACCGCTCGTCACGGAAGCTGAGTTCAAAAAGGCCGGAATCATTCTGACCACTCGATGTGGCGATGGCTTCTTTGGCCCCGTACATGCGCACGACCCGGGGATCGTGCAGGCAAGCCTCGTAACCTTCTCCGCGTTCGCATTCGCAGCAGCCGCTCGAAGGCGGTTCCAGCCGCGGATCGATGCGGGTCATACTGCTGAGCAAAGTCACCCGGCAGTGCACTCCCGTATAGGGTCCGGTCACGCAAGGAATCGTCAGGCTCATATTCTTGATACGGCGCATGTAGTGACCCGGATAGTCCATGTCGAACATCCATTCCGGGATCTCGATGTCGCAACAGCCCGTAATCTTGAGTCGCAGGAACTCCTTCGGAAAGTGCAGCCGCAGAGAGAAATGCTTGGTTAATTCGTACTCGCGAACGTTTTCGTCGAGATAGGCCTTCTCCATGTGGCGCAGAGCCGATTCCAGACGCTCGCCCGCCATCAATCCGCGACGACGGTCGTCCCAGATTTCTTCCGGGATGAAGTGGCGGGTAGTATGGCCACGCTCGAAGTTGAAAGCGCGCTGGGCTTCGATGGCGGCATGATGCGCCAGTTCGTACATCTTTCTCTGCAGGCCAAGAGTCTCTTGTTGCAAGAAGAGATAGAGATCCGTCGCAGTGAACTTGTCGCGGAGGAAATCCAGGACTTCGGCGGAGTGCTCGATAAGCCTCTGCTCATTGTTCAGGTCATGCATCGACTGGTCGCGCTTTCTGTGTGCCCCGAGAATCAAGGTTTCCTTCTGCTGGATCTCGACCGGCAATACCTGCATCTGGTGGAACCATTCGTCAGACCGGCGCTGCCAGCTTGCTTGAGTCATGTCAATCGCCGCCGTGGCGCTTTGAATTTCGGCAACGGTCAACATAATCTTCGCGATGGTCTCGAAGAGCCCCGCTAGCTTGGTTCCGATCGGAACTTGGCTGAATGTCGACATCGCCCCGACGTAGAAGTCCGGAATCACCTTGAGCGCCTCGCCGATGGCTTCCGTGATGTTGGCGCCGGTGCGAGTCTGCATCGCGTTCGTGGAAAGGCTCAGATTTTGAATTTCATTGTTGATCAGCCCGTTCTGATACAGATTGGTGTAGTAGAGCAAATTGGTTTGGTCGGCCTCTTTGCTCTGCTGCAGTGCTTGTATCTGCCAATCTGCGTCGCGCCACTGATCCTGCCGGATCGCGAGATTCAGTACCTGCATCTCGCGTTCTTGTTCCGCGCGAATGGAAGCCAGTATTTCGGCATCACCTTTCTCGTAGGCAGACAGCAGGGCGTTGCCGAACTCACGCACCTTGGCCGCGAGTTCGATGGCCTTTGAGATTTGAGAGACGAAGCGGTACGGGCTGTGTCTCCAGCACCACTCACCCTCTTCGGCACAGCCTTCGGGCACGGTGCGCCAGCCGTGACGCAACGGATCTTCCCCGAAGTAACACATGTCTTCGTTGAGGCGGCCGTTTCTGAGGCGCCGCGCATCCATGCAGTTATGGATCAATTCATGTCTGTCGTCGAGGTGGTCATAGAGGTCCATGAGCCTGGGATTCAGCGCCGGATAAGCCGGGGTGAAACTGGAGACTGATTGCACGCTCGTTGGCTCAGTCATGCGTACTACTCGCGGGCGTGTTCCTGTGATTCGTCCTACAGCATCGTAGAGAGTTCTAGCTTGTTCGAATCCCTCGGGAGAGCGGCGATGCCGCATGATGGCGTCGCCCCAGTCCATCACGGTTTGGCACCACTGCAATGTGATCGCGCGGTTTCGTGTGTCATCCTTTGAAACTTTTGTGCTGTCACAGCAGGCGCCCTGCTGAGTTTGATCGGTGGAACCGCCCGTCGTCTCATGCGATTTCAGCATGGCTTTGGCTTCGTTCCAGTCCAGCGTCTGCTCTGTCTCGGGGCGGCCATGCTGCTGCCATATCTGGTACGCCTCTTTCGCGATCTCATCATTCGTGGGGCCGCGACCCTGATCGGAGCAGTGCATCCAGGCGCAGTCCTGCTCAAGCGGATTGAACGCACGCTGATACCACTTCAGCGCAAGCTCATAGTGACAGTGGGCCCGCAGGGCATTCCCCACCAGAAGCGATGGAGCAAACCAAGATGCCGGGAATAGACGCGCGCCGGGCTCGAAATAGGCAAAGAACGGATACGAAAGCAACGGAGGAGGATATGGAGACGGAGTCACGGGAGCTGGCGGCTTTAGCGCCTGTGGCAATGCCACTGCCTCATCCGAGGGCAGGTCATATCGGAATCCCGGGGGCGATGTATCTCCGTTGGTGCCACCGAAGCCCGGAGGCAGATCTGCGCTGCCGCTGACCTGAAAATAGAGTGAGTCTCCGGATCTTCCCAGAAAAACGAGGTCGGCAGGGTCGCTAATGGCAACGTATCCTTCCGATTTTCTCGGTTGACCGAATCCGCCGTTGTGCACTCTGCACCAGGCGAGGCGCACGGCAGGGTTGGGCTCCCACTTAGCGAGCAGGGAAGGAACCTGGTCTTCGTCATTCCACTCCCCCGACTGCTGTTGATACAGATCGTAGTAAGAATCCTGGAAGCCAAACTGATAGCTGCCGGTGAAATTCACGCTCGGATTACTCTGCTCGTCAGTTTCATCGGTATAGGTGTAAATCTCGCAGTCGACAAGCCAGAAATAATATTCATCCACCAGCACGGGATGATCGCAGCCGCACTCGCGGCAGCAACTGCTCTTCGGTTCGTCTCGGTGAGGCTCAAAACTCAGCGCGGCTTCCGGTACTCCCGCGGCCGCAACGCGCACGAATCGAGTTCCCAATTTCATGGCCGCTTCCATCCAGAATGGAAGCACCTGCGGTTGTGTACTGCCCGTCGCCGCAGCCCGAACGAGCGACTGTGCGTTGCTTTTGACCAGTGCGGACGTATTTGGAACAGGTGTGTTTGAACCCGGCGTGTTCGGTCCCGGTGCGTTGGGACCCCCGGTGGAAGATGGCCCATTATTCCCGGATTGATTGCCAGAGTTCGAACTGGACTGAGGTACGGCTGCGAGCCACGTTGTCTGATCTGCATATTCCGGATTGCCGAGCGTGCCCAGTCCCTCTCGCGTTGTGGAGTCCGGAGGTGCCGTAAGAGCGTGCAGTTCCGACGGAACGACGCGTTGAATCAGCTCGGGTTCGTGTTCCAGGTTCTTAGCATCGTCCGCCCAGTAATCCAATCCGCCGGGTGCGGCTAGTGTCAGCGTGGAAGCACGCAATTGGGATTCGAGAAAACGGAACGCCTCAATCCGTCGAGCCTTGCCGAATTCATCCCATTCGATGAAATTCTCTTTGTAGAACTCCCTGCGTTTGCAGCGCTGCCATGTGCGGAAGTTCTCGAAGCGGCCGTCCCACAGACGCGCAAAGGCCCGACCTGTCTTCCACTGCGGCTCCAGGCCAATACGGCTGCGGCGGACGAATGTCTGGACGGCAGAGATGGCTTCTTCAATCCGGCTCGCCTTCTCGCAGAGTCCCGTTTCAACATCGAGCAGGAGCAGATCGCTGAGATCGCGAGCCGTGATTGCGAAGGTGGCAGATCCCCATGGCCGCGCGACGCGGTTCATGTTGCACAAATAGCAAATCAGGGCGCGCCGTCCACGATCTCGCAGGCCATCATTGAGGCGCTTCAATTCCAGATAGTGGCGCGGTTCGCCATTTTCGATGCAACCGTCGGCGATGAAAGCGAGCAGGTTGGCATTTCCAGTTTCTGTAGTCCCCGATGCGGGCAATGGCGCGCTGGGATCGCTCGACGCCCAAAGATCCGGGCGAGCTTTGGAAATATCTTTCGCGTGAAAGCGATGCTGCACATTGTTCAGCCACTGGTTTGCATTCCATACACGGATCAGCCAGCGTTCATCTTCCAGGTTCGCGCTCGTGACGGAGTAGATCGGATTCGTCTGGTCCTGGAAGAACCGCAATTCTGCGGCTCGTTCCCGTGAACTGGCGTCGATGTATCGCAGCAGGCCGGCCGGATTTGTCGGATGGTCTTCTTGAGCCTCCTCAAACAGCTCCCAGACGTGGCCTTTGTGCGCCCGGTGTACTTCCTTGCGCATCCGGTCGTAGTCGAAAATTCGCTCCCAGCAATCGAACAGCGCCTGCGTCCGCTGCAGGGAAGGATCAGACCGGTCGCCGGGCGTCGCCGTTGGCGGATGATAGTTGTCTTGCAAGGGCAAGAAATTAAAGTCGAAGTCCGCTAGATGCTGAGTGAAGGCCGTGGGGCTGGTCCGATAGTAGGCATATCCTGCGAATAGATCTGAATTCGCAAGCATGTAGCCCAGCTCGGATTGATCGTCTTCTTCGCGCCATGCCGAAAGCTCGAACCTGCCGGCGAACAGCACTGCCTTGAATGCGCGCTGATAGGTGCGTCGCATGTCGCGGAGCGTGCTGGTATAGAGCGCTTTCAGAAACGCCTGCGCGTTCTTGCTGCCCGGAAGGAATGTAATTCCCTGATCGAGGGTTTGATCCTGCAAGTCGCGATACAGGCGCTTCAGCGGCAGAGTGGTAAGGCATTCATGAGTGTCAGGTCCGGCGTACTTGACCTGGAATCCGGTGTGCTGCCGATGGACATGGGGGCCCGCAAAGTTGGGTGCAGGCTGGTTGTATTCGATGACAATCGAATACGCTCCACGCCGCAGGTGGGGCGCGCATCGTTCACTTCCGCTCTCACCCGGCCATTGATGATTGAGCACGAGCCAACTCTTGCTGCCGCGAGTGAGCGTGATTCTCCATTGAGATTTTTCGGCCAGCTCGACACTCGGTTCCTCCTCCTCGGGAGCAGGCGCTCCGGCGCGGAAGCGGTACTCGCCCTCGTGCTCGACGAGAAGAACTCCGGACCAGCGAACATGGATGGGCTCAGCCCCTCCCAGTTTTTCTCCGTCGCTGTTCTTGATTGCATAACCGTTGCGGAATGTGACCAGCGAACTTGGCGCAGGCGTTAGCCCCAGCGCCGGGAGGACCGTCGGAACCGGACTATTTGTGTGATCCCGTTCGTGACCGAAAGCTTCGAGCGGGCCGCGCACTTCGCGCCAGATATCGGTGTAGGTAACTGCTCCCCCGCTGGAAGGAGTAACCGGATTGCCCTCTCCATCGGTTTGTGGCGTAAGGTACTCGCCGAGAAGTCCGGTCCCGGTCAAGCCCAGCAGTGCAGCAATCGCGCCGCCGTAAGGCTGCGGTGACCACATCACCGCAGGAGGTACGCCGGAGTCAGCTTCCCAAGGCGTTCCGTTGTTTTCGTCGGAGAGCAGTTGGCTCAACGCCAGTCCGGCGGTCGCTTCCACGGCTTCGAGATTGCAGCCGGAGTGATGGGAAACATGTTTGGCGAGATGTTTGGCGATTACTTTGCGTCGAGCATCTGCCAGGGCGAAATGCCGTCGGAAGTAAGCCCAGCGTTCATGTTGTTCATGCTCTTGAATGAGGCGCTTTTCCGCGCTTTGCCAATCGGGGAAGAGAAACGCGAAAGGTGCGAGATCGAGCCGCGGAGCGAAATATAGATCCTGAACGGCCACCTGTTCTGCGTTATTAAGTGTGGGCAATTGCCCGAGCTGAGAAGCCACCGCCTCGTCGCGCAACGGCAACTGAGTCCACAACTGACTCGAACCGTACTGGAAAGGCCCACCCGCCGGTGTATTCCACGGCGCGGTAGAAGCCAGCGAGATTCGGTACTGCCGTTGCTGATCGCTGACCGAGTAGCCGGAATCCTCGAGCATGTCAGGAAAGAAATGTTGGCCAAGCGACAGCAGAGGATCCTGGCCGCTGGAAGGAGCGTAACCGAACTTCTCCCGGAAGCGCGCCACCATGCGCGGCCATGTCCAGTGATGAATCTCTTCTTCGCAAACCTCTACCTCCAACAGTGCCTCGCGTAGCTTCCACAACGAGTGCTCGTGTCCCTCTTCCGGTAGATCGAGAGGATAGTTCAGTGCATCTTCTGCATCTTGCTCGAAAGGATCTTCGTGTTCGTGCGGCGGTACGGCGTTGAATAGATAGAGCAGTTCGCCAATGCGGAACTTCGAGGCGCACATCTTCGCCAGCACTTCGGCGAACCGCAAAGTACACGCAGGAGTGCTGTTCCAGGTGTCGGTGGAGGGGTTGGTTGAAGTTGGCGGATTGAAGCCGGCAAGCCGCGAAAGCGCGTCGAGGTTGTCGGCCATATGGTCCAGGTGTTCATCACTTCTCCGCTCACAGCCAAAGCGTGTTCTAGCATGCTCCTCCACTCCTTCCAGCAACTGGTGGACAGCCCACTTCCACTTCTTCGCGCCGTTGCCAACCCAGAGAGCCAGCAGATGAGTGCGATTCGCTCCAGTTGCATTTGCGGACGCGTCGCGGTGATCGATCAGCGGCAGTTTGAAGTGGTCGCGCAACATCTGGAACGCGGCGAGCTGCCGGATGAAATCGGGATTTACGACGGTCCCGCTGAAAAATTTCAAGACGGTGCAAATGTCGTAGAGCTGCTGGAACGTATATCTCGCTCCGCAAACCTCTCGCAGCTTTCGCCACAGCCGGATGAAAACAGCCAGATGAAACAGTTCTGATTCAATGTCGGTACCTTCCGAAATCTGAAGCCGGTAATCCTTCAGGCAGCACGGTTCGCATTCGGGGTAAGCCGTGCCCCTTCTTACTGGGCCGTCATTTCCATTCGTGGATTCTTGCGCGGACCACACCTTTGACAATTCAAGAAACTCGCAATACGTCAGGCACGTGCGTTTCAGAAACTCTGAAAGCACGACCACCTCTTCCATCCAGGAATCATCCTCAGAAGAAAATCCGTACAATTGCGCAACCGGTACGCTCGAGTTTTGGGCTCCTTTCGCGGTGTCTCCGTTTGGATTGTCTTGCGACCCGCACGACTGCACCGGGGCTCCCTGGAACAGCATCGTGTACTCTTCGGGAGTGATTCCCAAATATTCGATCGCGATGTCGATTCGCACCGGATAACGCCAGAGGAAAGACTGGAAACCTGTAGGCGGATTATCAGGGTCCAACGCAAATTCGGTAATGCACTTGCGGAAGGTGCGCAGCTCTTCAAAACGGCAGCTTCCCAGATGCTTCAGATACGTCCGGGAGACGTCGAGCGCTTGCGGGTAAGGCAGACAGCACGAAGAGAAATCATTTCTTAGATCGTTGTAAACGAGAGGTTCGACCGAATCATTCTCTCCGGTCACTGGTGTTGCCGGCGTCGAATATTCCGGTAAAGCCGCAAAAATTTCTGGCGGCTTGTGGCAGTCTCGATCTCTTTCTTTGGAACAATCGTCTTCCTCGCATAGTTCGTAGCCGGCTAATTCGTCGGTGGAGGTGTTGTATACCGTGCCGCTGGGTGCCTGATTCATAGTGGAAGGCTGCGTCGCACCCAGATATTCCAAACACTCGTTAACGATATCGATTACTGGCAGAGGCGTTTCGAGATTGGCACAGTCTGCCAATAGCGAGCCGACGGGTCCCCGGCGGGCCGCAACCGCATTGCCCAGCGTCATCTGGCTATCGGACGCTGGCGGAGCCCAGGGGTTCTCGCAAGTGGATGCCTGCGAGAGTTGCAACATCTCCTTCAAGTAATTGATCGGGCCGAGCGGAGATAGGCATGGTGGAGGAACACAGTCTACCAGCGAGCCATCGGGATTAATGGGCTGGAATGGTCCGCTGGTCGAGCCCGGAGAAGTAGTTGGCGGGGAGATCTTCTGCGCTTGCTGGTAGAGAGAGAGGAGGCCTCCAGAGTTCGAAAGCGCAAAATCGTACGCGACCGTGCCCGTCAGCGCCTGCTGAAAGTCTGCCTGGGAAATATTCGAGATATCGCTCGCCTTGCGAAAGCCACGGGCATACAAAGCCTCGGCCACAGAAAAAGCAAAGCTAACCTTGTTGGGAAGGGTGTAGCCGCCGCTGATCGCCGGATTCTGCACGACGCTGGCGACCTGCCACAGCTCACTGATGGAGGTCAATGCGTCCGCGAGCCAGGCCTGAGCCGCTAAGTCTGTTGGAAATACGTTGGCCACAGTTGTCGCCAAATCGCTGGGGGTGATCGGAGTGTCGAAGGTAAAGCCGGGATGAAGCGTGAGAAGTTCGGCCACAGCCAAAGCAATCGCGTCGAACGAGGGAAGATCGAACGTCGGTGGTGCATCAGGCTCCGGAAGTTTTGCCTGAGTGGGCACGGACGAGACGCTGAAGAACAATTGCACGGCTCGAATGAACGCGCGGATGCGCATTGCGATGTAGCCGGCCTTTTGTGTCGTCGAAGTGGGCGCAGATCCCGGGGCAACTGGCTGCGTGAGTGGCGGCAGCCAGGTTGGGTTCCCCACGTTCGTGAAGAAGTCCGTCCACTGCGTCGCAGTGACATTCTTCAGAGCCTGAACTGTTTTGGACGTCAACCAGTTTGCAATCTGATCTCCCAGCAAACTGGGCGGAGGGAACGTGGCGAACTCGATGACAGTGCCCGCCGGTATGTCGCCCGAGACTGGGTTGTTGAGGTTGATAGTTGGCGCTGCCACGGAGCTTACGGTTGTACCCGCGGGAATATTCGGGCCGAAAACCGTCATACCTTGCTGGATCCCGTTTGTCGCACCGGGACCGGCAAAGGTCAGAACTGTACCAGCTGGACAATCCTTGGTCGTAGTGGCAGTGAAAGTTGGACCGAATTCGTTAAATGTGACTTTGCCAGTTACTGCGCCCAGAGTAGGTGTGCTCAGGTTGACGGTAACGTTCGCCCCTGCCGGTGCCACACCGGTTACGGTCGTGCCTGGAGCTATATTCGTCCCGCTTACCGGCATACCGACGCCAATTCCTATCTGTGTTCCGTCGGAATTCAGCGCCGCAAACGTGAGTGTCGTGGCGGTCGAACCGATGGCCGGAGCATTGAACGACGGAATCACATATCCCTTCGTCAACGCATACAGATCGAGATAAAGGTACCCTTGCTGGTCAGTGGGAGCCAGTTGCTGCGTCCAGATATTGAAGTCGGTGTTCTGATACGTCAGCGGTGGATTCGGAGCAGGCGTTGGTGTGGGATCAGGCGCCTTAAGCCAATCCTGCACCAGTTTCGCCAATGGTGTGCCCGCAAACAGCGTGACCGTTGGACTGGTCGAGGCAGTTGAGATTTTTAGTGCTGCTAGTCGCCGCGTGGCCTGGAAGGAAGTAATGCTGTTCGAGGTGAAGGGTGGAGTTACGAAATTTTCGCTGTCTCCATCCTTGAGGAGCTTCGCTATTTGAGCCGCCGAGAACTGTTGCAGCAATCTCTCGATGTCGTCCCCAACCGCTTGTTGAAAGCGCCGTATCGCCGTCGTCGATTTATCCAGGTTGGCTGCTAGCGCATAAAAATAGGCGGCTGGAACGCCAAAATTGGCGTCGGTGCCGCCACTGCCGGCACTGCTACCACTTCCGCCAACTTCAACTCCCTGCAGGAGAAGCTCGCTCTCCACCGCGGTAGCAAAGGTGGAAGAAGGGTCGACCGGAAATTCCAACAACGCCGCGCTGGAATTCAGGCTGGCCTGCTCGCACACAACGGCCGCCGAAACAGCCGCGACAAACTTGGTGAGCCGTTCGGCAATCGCGTTCCGCTTCGAATAAAAGCTATTCAGCGTTCCTTCGAACTTTTGGCGGTCTTGTTCGAGATTGTTGGTACTACTGTTGCTGTTGTCGGCGCTGCCCCCTGGATTGGGCGGATTGGTATAGAGAGACTCCAGGGCGTCGGGCGGCGCCGGCAGCATGTTCTGATAACTCCACACGATGTCATAGGCGACTCGCGAACAAAGCGTGGGATTCGCGATCAGCATGTCGATGGTGGTTGCCGGCGCAAGATTTTCGTTATCGAGCGCAGTCTGTATCGCCGTTTGAAGTGCGTCGAAGGGCGGTGCCGAGCCATCTGGCGGAATCAGCAGGGTGATTGTGTTCTGGCCAGCAGTGGGCGGAAGCGCGATGTAAAGACTCGTCTCGTTGGTGGAAATAGTTTGATACTGATCCGGGGTCGAGGGCGGTGCATCGTTCCTAACCAGAACGTTATAAAACTTGGCGGTAAGCGGGATGACCTC
>JBAPOI010000725.1:0-11713 GCA_049279555.1 Candidatus Sulfotelmatobacter sp. | reverse complement strand
GGGCGGATGGATCCTCGTCGGCAACCCTCCCGCATCGCTCAGCAAAACCGGCGATAAACAAAAAGGCGCAGTCGGAACTCAGTTGAATCTCTCGGTGACCCTCAACCCCGCGCAGTCGGGCGGGGGTGCTTCAGGAGGCACAATCTTCTTCACCACCAGCGCCGGCTCGTTATCCAGCCGCACCGCAGTCACGAACTCTTCGGGGACGGCAGCTGTTGTCCTTACCTTGCCTCAAACCCCCGGAGTCGTGCATGTGACCGCAGAAGGCCAGTATGCGCTGGGGCATCCGGAGGTCACGTTCACAGAGACCGCTCAGTAGCGCCGCAGGTTTTCACAATCGTCGGCGGGCTCGGCTACTTTTGTTTCAGATCAATCGCCGTTGGATGCGTCGGTTGATACAGTCCTAATCCGCCGCCACTAGGCAGCCGGATCGTAGTCGTGATCCCCCACCGCTCGGTCTTCACCGGTGAGCACTTTACTTTCTTCGCGCTCAACTGTTTCATCTCGGCTTCCAGGTCGTCGCACATCAAGTAAATCACGGCGCCAAGCAGCGATTGTCCGTCATCTGCGTGGCTATCTACCTTTTCGGCGGGATGGATTGCGGCCTCGGTGGGAGGCACTGCAAAAATCAGCCAGCCATGGCCCGCGTCGACCGATTGGAATCCCAGAACGTTGCGAAAGAACGCGCGGTCCGCCTCAGCATTTTCGCTATTGAGCAGTATGTGAGTACCAGTAATCATGCGCCGAGTCTAGCAGCGCAGATTGACGAAGTGAAGCCGGCGAAGTGAAGCCCTGCGATTGTCGTTTCCCGCCGTTTCCAGCATAATCCCTGCATCAAGAACTCTGCCAAAACCCGTGCGCCGCGAGCGCTCCCTTCGCCAGAATCGAAGCGAGCGTTGCCTGCGAAAACTGCCGCCGATCATAAGCCGCAGCCCACCGATGTTCGCCTCGGCCGCATCGTCCGTCTGCTCATGGAGCATGCTACGGTCGTTGTAAGCGGCACCAAGATCGCGCAGGAAATTTCTTCGAACCGCTCCGAAGTCTGGCGGCTGATCCAGCAGTTGCGCGGCCTCGGCGTCGATGTGGCAGGACATCCTGCTACCGGCTACCGTCTCCGATCGGTTCCGGACCTGCTGCTGCCGGAAATTCTCCGCCCGCTGCTTCGCGGCACCATCTTCGACCATCACATTCATCACTTCTACAAAATTGGCTCGACCAACACAGCCGCCATGGCTGCTGCCGCCGACGGATCCGTTGAAGGAAGCGTGTTCCTCGCTGAAGAACAAACTGCGGGCCGCGGCCGCGGCGCGCATACATGGAGTTCCGCCCGCTCGGCAGGCATTTATTGCTCGGCCGTGCTTCGCCCTGCCTTACCGCCCTCAGACGTATTGGTGCTCGCGCTCGCCGCTGGACTCGCCGCGCGCGCCGCGATCGTCGAAGTGGATGCGCGAGCCTCCATCGATCTAAAGTGGCCCAACGATGTCCTGATCGACGGCAGGAAAGTATGCGGCATTCTCACCGAGATGAATGCCGAGGCCACACGCGTGTGTCACATTGTCGTCGGAATTGGCATCAACGTGAACCAGGCGGAGTTTCCCAAAGAATTGCAGAAAGAAGCCACTTCGCTGCGAATTGCCACAGGTAGCGAGTGGTCGCGCGTGGAACTGACCGCAGCTTTGTTAAAATCGCTCGACCGGGAATATCGCCAGTTCCTCGAGCAACCCGGCGCGCGGCGATCGATTCTGGAGCGTTTTGCGGAACACTCCTCGTGGGTGCAGGCAAAACAAGTTCGCATCGAAGAGAATGGCGCGAAGGTGGAAGGAACCACGGAAGGCCTGGATGAGCGCGGCTTCCTGCAAGTCCGCACCCCGCAAGGGTTGCAAACGGTTCTGAGTGGAACCGTGAGAGAGGTGAAAGAAGCGGTTAGCAATTAGCAGTTAGCAACTACGAGTTAGCATCGGCTTCCGCAATGGTCGGAGGCTAACTGCCAACTGCCAATTGCTAATTGCTGAGTGCAGCATCCAAGAAACCATGCTCTTCGTTCTCGATGTCGGCAATTCGAACACGGTCCTCGGAGTCTTCGCCCCAGCTGCGAAGGCACATCCCGATGAAGATCCCGCCCCGCGCTACGAGCGCCTAGTCGCCAACTGGCGCGTGGCCACCCGCCAAGGCAGCACCGTCGACGAATACGGCGTCTTGTTCCGCAATCTATTTTCCATGGCCCGTCTCGAGGCCTCGGGCATTCACGGCATCGTTATCTCATCGGTAGTGCCGCCACTCGATCCCGTGCTTCGACAAGTGTGCGAGCGTTATTTCAATTCCAAGCCGCTGTTCATCGAGCCCGGCGTTAAAACCGGAATGCCGGTCCACTACGACAATCCGGCGGAGGTCGGCGCCGACCGCATCGTAAACGCCGTGGCCGCGTTCGAAAAATATGGCGGGCCCTGCGTGATCGTCGACTTCGGCACTGCGACCACATTCGACTGCGTCTCCGTCAAAGGAGAGTACCTCGGCGGAATCATTTGTCCCGGCATCGGCATCTCCGCCGACGCGCTCTTTCAGCGCACCGCGCGCCTACCGCGAGTCGAGATTCGCAAACCCGCGCGCGTGATCGGCACCAACACAGTCGGCAGCCTGCAGTCCGGGCTTTACTATGGCTATCTCGGCCTGGTCGATGGCATTCTCGAACTCCTCCTCGACGAACTCGGCAAAGAGACCACTGTGCTCGCGACCGGCGGCCTCGGTCCCATGATCGGCACCGGATCCAAGTACATTAAAACTGTGGACGATTTTCTAACCCTCGAAGGCCTGCGCATTATCTGGGAGCGAAATGCCGCGGCCCGCGTCACGGCCGCGCCCAAAGCCGCACAAACTGCACGCAAAGTAAACAACGGCAACCCGCGCAACCCTTCCACTCCGCGCTCCACCCGCTGACCGCCGTGCCCGATCAAACGAATCACAACCAACCCAATTTTGATCGCCTCAATTATTTCAACTACTTCACCGAAATCGAGGAGCGATTTCTCCTCCGCCGTGGTGGAGGCCTGTTGCTCACCACGCTCGACTGGGCTCTGATCGAAACCTGGAAAGATGCAGGCATTCCTCTCGAAGCCGCGCTGCGCGGCATCGACGCCGCCTTCGACCACTACGACCAGCGTCCTTCGAAATCGAGGAAGGTAAACAGCCTCGCCTATTGCGCGCAAGAAGTCCTGTCAGCAGCTGAGGATATGAAAGAAGCCGCGGTGGGCGTGGCGAATTCCAGCAGCGAATCCCCAGCCTCGAGCAAATCGAGCGCCGCGCAAGGATTTGAGCCTCAAACCATCGCTGCCTTCCTGCGCCATAACGCCGATCTCCTATGCGCGGCGAAGCTTCCTCATGCCGCAGGAATTTCCCTGCAGCCCATCGCGCAGGATTCCGTCGCAACCCTGCTGAAATTGGCTCAAGAAATCGAAACTGCACCCACGACCTCCAAGCTGGAGGACCTGGAGCGTCACCTCACCGTTCTCGAAGAAAAACTTTTTGCCGCCTTGCTCGCCGCCACACCGGATCAGGAAATCGTCGACGTTCGCGCCCAAGCTGATCGCGAACTAGCTCCCTACCGCCGCAAAATGGCCGCCGCTCAAATCGACCAACTGCAAAAGCAATACATCCACAAACGACTCCTGGAAAAATACAATCTGCCGCGCCTGAGTCTGTTTTACATGTGAGCGATGCCCGCACAACCCATGACCCACACCTTCGATGCGCTCATTCTCGGCGGAGGCGCCGCAGGCCTCATGTGCGCCATCGAGGCCGGCAAGCGCGGCCGCCGCGTCACCGTGCTCGAACACGCCGATCGTCTCGGGAAAAAGATTTTGATCTCCGGCGGCGGACGCTGCAACTTCACCAACCTTCATTGCCACCCGGAAAATTTCCTCTCCTCGAATCCGCATTTCGCCAAGTCCGCGTTGGCCCGCTACACTCCCGCCGATTTCATCGCGCTGGTTGAAAAACATCGCATTCCCTATCACGAGAAGACTTTAGGCCAGCTTTTCTGCGACCGCTCCGCGCGCGACATCCTCGCCATGCTCGAAGCCGAATGCCGCGACGCCGGTGTGGCCATTTTTCTCAGCACAAGAATTCGCCAGGTCGAGCGCACTCAAGAAAAAGAATTTATCGTCCGCACCACTGACGATGAATTTCGCGCCCCCGCCCTCGTCGTCGCCACCGGAGGCCTTTCCATTCCCAAGATCGGTGCAACGTCGTTGGGCTATGACATCGCTCGTCAATTCGGCATCGCCATTCGCGCACCGTGGCCGGGATTGGTTCCGTTACTTCTGAATCCCGAGGATCGTTCCCGATACTGCGGTCTCGCCGGCGTCTCCACCGAGATCGTCGCCTCCTGCGCCAGTCAGCAATTTCGCGAGAAGATGCTGATCACGCACAGCGGCTTGAGCGGTCCGGCAATCCTGCAGGCGTCGTCGTATTGGGAGAAATCCCAGCCCATCGTGATCGATCTCGCGCCCGGCCGCGAAGTGACCGCCGCATTTCGCGAAAGCTCAAGAACGACGCCAACACCGCCGGTGCCGCGAACCCTCGCCACGCTCCGCGCCGAGTTGCGAAAGTTCCTCCCGCACCGCCTCGCCGACCGCTGGCTCGATCTCCACGCCCCAACTTCCTGGACAAATCAAGCCCTCGCCGAATTCGAAACGAAGCTACATGCTTGGGCGATTTCGCCATCGGGAACCGAAGGTTACGAGAAAGCCGAGGTGACCTCGGGCGGTGTCGACACCGATGAACTTTCGGCGAAAACCATGGAAAGCCGCAAAGTCCCCGGCCTTTATTTTATCGGCGAAGTCGTCGACGTGACCGGCCACCTGGGCGGTTTCAACTTTCAGTGGGCCTGGTCGTCCGGCGCCGCCGCCGGACGATCTCTCTGACCCGTGCAAAATAAACATTAGTCCATTCCCGTTTCGGGAGGTCATCTTGCCAAAAAAGGAAATTCTGCAGCAACTTCTCTTGGCTGTCCCGTTATAAATAAACTAGCGGTCCAAATTACAGCGGAGTAACTCTTTATGAAGCTACCCGACGAACCCAAGGGCTGGCATCGGCTGCGCGCGTTGGCGAAACGTGCGCCGGACACTCACACCCTCGCTCTGATCATTGAACAACTGAATCGTCTTCTGGATGAACACGAAAGGAAAACGGCAAACCGACCACACGAGGCTCTGGATGAACCAATAAGAACTCCCGCAATCTCCGTGGAAGTGCACCCCCAGTACGACTGAGCGCAGCTCATCTGTGGACAGCCAGAGGCACCCATATGGGGACAAGCGAAGCTCCTGTGGGGACAGCCGCCCCCGGCTGTCCAGTCGAGCGAAGCTCGACTCGCTTTTTCTCGAGGGCTGATCAGGCCCAACTATCGAAGTCTGCCCATCCGCAGAACTAGCCCTCGCTCCTAACCGTTGAAAAGCTCTCCTATGCCGGCTGACTCGCTCGGCCTTACGCACGCACTCACCAATCTGTGTACAATTCGACTGCTTTCCAAGTTCGAGAAAGAAAATCCGCTTTCCAGTCTGCTGTGTGACCCAGGAGGTCAACATGAAGAGACTTACGAACTCGAAACTCACCCTGTTGGTTTTGCTAGCTGTTGGGATGTCCGGAATTGCAGCGTCCCAGGAAACACCTGCCGAACACCTGCCGCCCAAAGTGCTGACGATTACGCGGGAGTATACCAAGCCGGGCAAAGCGGGCGCCGCTCATGAAAAAACCGAAAGCGCCTTCGTGCAAGCGATGACGAACGCAAAATGGCCGACTCACTATCTTGCCGTGGAGTCTCTCTCCGGCAAGAATCGCGCTCTTTTTCTCACTGGCTACGAATCATTCGCCGACTGGGAAAAGGATCAGAAAGCCACAGAGAAAAATGCCGCTCTCTCAGCCGCCCTCGATCACGCCTGGGCCGCGGACGGCGACCTTCTCAGCGAGACCGATTCCTCTGCGCTCGTATTCCGCCCGGATTACAGTCTGCGTCCCGCAGTGGACATCCCTCACATGCGCTATTTCGAAATATCCCTCTATCAGGTTCGTCACGGACATGACAAAGAATGGGATGAAATTGTGAAACTGGTTACGGCCGCCTACCAGAAAATTCCCGACGCGCACTGGGCTACTTACTCTGTTGTCTACGGATTGCAGGACAATACCTACGTCATCTTCAACCCCATGAAATCCGCCGAAGAGATCGATAAAGGCGTAATGCAGGGGAAGGGTTTTGAAGAGGCCATGGGAGAATCCGGCATGAAGAAGCTTAACGAACTTTCCGCTGCGGCGATCGAGGCAAGCCAAACCAACCTCTTCGCCTTTAACCCGCGCATGAGCTACCCGTCCGACGAGTGGATCAAAGCCGATCCGGATTTCTGGAAGCCCAAAGCTGCCCACATGGCCAAGAAACCCGCAGAGAAGCCAGCCGACAGCCACTAGGTTCGAATTCAGATAATTGAAGTTCGATCTCAGATAAGATTTCAGCTTAGATAAGTATGAAAAGCCCTCTGGAAATCGGAGGGCTTTTTGTTGTCGTGAGGGTTCACCTAGAAATGTTTATGTGGGGACAGCCGCCCTCGGCTGTCCAGTCGAGCGAAGCTCGACCCGCCTTCCTCGAAAGCTGCAAACCTGCAATCTCCCATGCCGTAGAATCAACTCTTGCTCCTAACCATTGAAAAGCTCGTCTACGGCGGCGACGGACTCGCCCGCCTCCCCGCCGCGCCCTCACCCAATCAAGACCGCGGACGCGGCAAGGCCGTTTTCGTTCCCTTTGTTCTCGCCGGCGAAAAAATCGATGCCGCCATCACCGAAGAAAAGCCCGGCTTCGCCCGCGCTCATGCCACCGCCATCGTCGAGCCTTCCCCTCACCGCATCCCGCCGCCCTGCCCGTATTTCTCCCGCTGCGGCGGATGCCACTATCAGCACTCTGACTACAACCATCAACTCGAGATCAAGCAAGAGATTCTGCGCGAGAACCTGCGCCGCATCGCCAAACTCGAACTTCCATGCGAGATTCAAGTGCATCCTTCTCCGCCCTGGAATTATCGCAATCGCTCGCGTCTGCAAGTGCACACACGCCCCCGCTTCGCCGCCGGATATTTCAGGTTAGCTTCGCATGAACTTTTACCCGTCGAAGAGTGTCCCATCAGTTCGCCCCTGATCAACCGCGGCATTGCCGCTCTCTGGCAATCGGGACGAGCCGGCAAGGCCATCGAAGGCGTGCGCGAAGTCGAATTTTTCGCCAATAGTGACGATACGCGCCTGCTCGTCGAGTTCCTCTGCGCTCCCGAGGCTCGCCGCGCCGCCGTGCGCGCCTGGACCGAAGATCTCTGCACGGCCATGCCGGAGATCGCGGGCATCGTCGCCTTTCGTGAGCCGCAAAAAGGCGTGTACGAGCCGCTGGTCGCGGTCGGAGAATCCGCGTTGACCTATCAGACGCGCCATCAATCGTACCGCGTCACCGCGGGCGCATTCTTCCAGACCAACCGCTTTCTCGTCGATGAACTCATTGAAATCATCACGGCGCACCGCTCCGGAGATTTGGCCCTTGATCTTTATGCCGGAGCCGGCCTGTTTTCCACAGCCCTGGCATGTAATTTCCGTCACATGATTTCCGTAGAGTCGTCACAGACAGCCGTCAGCGATCTTCAATACAATCTGCCTGTCAATGGAAAGGTGGTTGCCGCTGAAGTCGAGCAGTACCTCAATACAGGAAGGGCGGCGGGTTTAGCCTGTGTTGGTGTAGCTCGTGAAGGAGCGCGCGGATCGTCCGCGCAGTCTCGCGGCGACGGGAAAAAACGTCAGGTCGGGAATGGCGCAGTCCTCCCCCAGCTGCCCCATCCCGACCTGATCGTTGTGGACCCGCCTCGAAGCGGTTTAGGAGATCCAGTGGTGCGGGCGCTATCCAGTCTTGGTACGCCTCGCGTGACCTACGTCTCCTGCGATCCCGCCACACTGGCCCGTGACCTGGTTCCTCTACTGGCTGCAGGGTATCGCGTCGAGGATGCGCACTTGGTTGACTTGTTTCCCCAAACCTACCACCTCGAAACCGTGCTGAACTTAGTCCGCTGACAGATTTGTAGTGGCGCGCACGGCGATAAGCTTTGAGGGGTGGCGCTTTGTTTTGAAAGGGTGCGGCTTCAGCCGCGCCGTATTCCCGCCGATCAATTGCCGGCTTTAGTCGCTAGGGTGAATCAAACAGACCAACGAATGCCGCCTTCGCCCCCCATCAATAACCCGTCCCCGCCCACCCCACCTAAATTCCAACTCAAGCCCACGCGCCAACCCATGCTCTGGGCCGCCCTCGTCTATTCCATCGGAATCGCCGCCGGAACCTACGCGTGGCGTCCCGCCTCCTGGTGGCTCGCCGCCGGCACTGCCTTTTTCGCCGCCGGCCTCTACTTCGTTAGAAAACAGAAAAGAAAATATCTAAGCGCGGCCTTAGCTCTCGGCGCCTTTTTCCTCGCCGGCGCGCTTCACATCCAGTTGCGCGGTTCATACGCTCCTCCTGACACGAGCCTTCAACTATTCGCGGACGGCCAGCCCGTCGACATCACCGCCCACGCCATCTCAGAAGCCAAGCTAAAAGAAACAACTCCCAACGAACTCCGCCAAACCCTCGACGTCGAAGCCGAGCAGATTCTCCTTCCCGACAGCACCGTAATTCCCGCGCACACCGGAATACGCCTCAGCATCTACAACGCCCGCGAATCGCAAGGAAATCCATCCCCGTCCGCCATGCGTCTCTTCCACTACGGCGAACGCATCCGCCTTCCCGTCAAACTAAAGTTGCCCCGCAACTTCCGCAATCCCGGAGCCTTCGACTATCAAGGCTACCTCGCCTCCCACAACATCGACGCGCTGGGCTCAGCGAAAGTCGAAGACGTTCAACTACTCCCCGGTTTCGTCGGCAGCCGTCTCGAACTCTTCCGCGCGCGCATTCACTCCAGCATCATCGCCCAAGTACACGCACTCTGGCCTGCGCCCCAGGCCGCGCTGATCGATGCCATGGTGATCGGCGAAGACGCTTTCATCGATCGCGACACTCGCGTCGATTTCCAGCGTTCCGGCACCTATCACATTCTCGTAGTCTCAGGCATGAACGTCACCATCCTCGCCTTCGTCGTTTTCTGGACGCTTCGCCGCCTGCGCCTTGGCGAAATCTCAGCCACTTTCCTTACCATTTTCTTCTGCGTCCTATACGCGCTTCTTACCGAGGTTGGTGCTCCCGTCTGGCGCGCCACTCTGATGTGCGCCATCTATCTCGGCACGCGCCTGCTCTACCGCGACCGCTCGATGCTCAACGCGCTCGGCATCGCAGCCCTTGCATTGCTCGTATTAGATCCCCGCCAGCTCTTCACCGCCAGCTTTCAAATGACATTCGTTTGCGTCCTCATCGTCGCTGCCATCGGCCTGCCGCTCGTCGAGCGCACTTCGCAGCTCTATCGCCAGGCCCTCGCCCACTGGGATTCCGACGACTACGGAGGCCTGCTCCTTCCGCGCGTTGCTCAGTTCCGCCTAGATCTCCGCTTGCTCGCTGGCCGCCTCGCGCGTTTTCTCGGCCCGCCCTTGTCTTTTAGAATGACGCGCGGCATGACAATTACTTGTCTGCGCGCCTTCGAACTATTGCTGGTATCGGCCGTCATGCAGATGGGCCTCGCCCTGCCCATGGCCTATTATTTTCATCGCGCCACCACCATCGGCCTGCCCGCGAACGTCGCAATCGTTCCCCTCACTCAACTTCTCATGCCAGCCGCTGTCATCACCGCAGCCTTGGGATATCTCTCCCCTTTGCTCGCGAAACTTCCCGCACTGCCCGCTCTCTTTGCAGTGAAAGCGATCACCGGCACCGTACGCGGTCTCGGAGGCCTGCGCCTCGCCGACCTGCGCGTCGCAACTCCGTCGGTACCCATGATCGCCGCCGCTTCCGCAGCATTAATTCTCGCGATGCTATGTGCCCGCCGGCGCGCTTTGCTCGCGCTCATCGGATTGCTCTCCTTGCTCGCGGCTTCTCTGGCGCTAGCCTTCTTTCCTCCCAAACCACAAACCCATCCCGGAGTGCTCGAGGTCACTTCAATCGACGTGGGTGAAGGCGATTCCATCCTCGTAGTCTCGCCGCAGGGCCGCACGCTGCTTGTCGATGCCGGCGGGCCTGTCTGGGGTGCCGGTTCGCAACTCGACTTCGGCGAGGATGTCGTCGCCCCTTATCTGTGGACGCGCCGCATCTCCCGCCTCGATGCCGTCGCCATCTCCCACGGCCACTCCGACCACATCGGAGGCATGTCCGCAGTCCTCAAAGACTTCCACCCTAAGGAATTATGGATAGGCCTGCTGCCCCCAAGCCGCGAGCTCGAGCACCTAATCGCCGAGGCGCACGAACTCGGAATCAAAGTCGTGCGCCATTGGGAAGGAGATCAATTCGAATTAGGCGGCGCGAAAGTAGAGGTGCTTTTCCCGCCACAAGACTGGCCCGTCGGCCTCGCGCCCAAAAACAACGACTCGATGGTCTTGCACGTTAGCTACGGTGCAACCTCGGTTCTGCTCGAAGGCGACGCCGAAAAAGCCGTCGAACGCCGTATCGCCGTCATTCATCATCCCCACGCCGACGTATTAAAAGTCGGCCATCACGGCAGCGGCACGTCGACCACATCTGAAATTCTCGGCTCAGTAAAGCCCAACATGGCCGTGATCTCAGTCGGCTTCCGCAATTCTTACGGTCTGCCCAAGTCCGAGGTTCTCTCGCGCCTTCAGTCCTCCGGCGTCCACGTCTACCGCACCGACGTCAACGGTGCAGTAACCTTCTACCTCGACGGCCACTCGGTCACGCCCTCGCTGCCCGCCATCGAATGACTTAAGAGCCGGGGGACTTCAGTTGGGAGGGATGCAGTTTTGAAAGGGTGCGGCTTTAGCCGCACCGTCAGAGCCAAAGCAATTTAGCCTCGAACGGGGTAACTGCAGTCACCGCGTGAGGGCACTGGTGTTTTGGGTGGCGCAGCGCTTGAGCGCTGCGATAAAGAACGTGCAAAATAAAGAAATGTGCACAACCGTGGAAGAGCGGCGCTTGAGCGCCGCGTAAAGCTCGTGCTTTCAAGGACTGCGGCTTCAGCCGGCCCGTCCAACTCCCGAAGAGACTCGGACTTTAGCCCTGTGGGACTCACTCAACTCTTCGTCTCCTCATCATCCGCAACCGCACCCCCTTGCGACTCCGCGATCAAATTCCGCGCCCGCTCCTCATCCTCTTCGCGCACCAGAATGATCATTCCACCCAGCCCCGGAAACGCATCCTGCAGCAGGCTCGACGACTTCAAATCGTTATCGATTCCCGCCGAATCCAGCAAGCCTTTCACCACCATCGCTTCCGATTCCTGCTCGCTGTCAAACACCTTCACCAACTTCTCATTCGGATCAGGACGCGGCTCCGCCGTCGCCTTAGCCAGCTCTGCCATAATTTCTCCATTCTCGAAGGCCGGACCATTAATCCGGCCTCCATACCCCTGTGATTCTAACTCTTCCTCAAATTCTTCAAATACCACCGCCCCTGTAGGGACAGCCGACCCCAGCCTGCCCTGAGCGGAGCCGAAGGCGCTGTCCGGTGGCCGAGGCTATCGGGCCTCTTGCGGTCCGACACCGGCTTCTTCGCCCCACCCTCACTTCCACTACTTTCGAGATCTTCGTTTTCCCGCCAAACTAGAGG